>NTJT01000001.1 GCA_002457605.1 Marine Group II euryarchaeote MED-G34
ACTCCGAACACCCCAATGCCGATGTGCCCTGGAATTGGGGAGAGGCCGAGATGAAGTCGATGTCGTCGGCGATTCGCAGCGAACTGTTCCCGATTTCGGTCGCCGCAAACAAGGCAGATCTAGCAATGTCTGGTTCATGGACTCCCCTCGCAGAGATGATTCGGAGTGAGGGCGGCGTACTCGTTGCGACCAGTGCCGAGGCTGAACTAGCACTAAGCAGGGCCTCACAGGCCGGTCTAATCGAGCATAGCATCGGAGAGACAGACTTCGAAATCACGCCCGAGGGAGAAGAGAGACTATCGCAAACTCAGAGGAAGGCACTGACATCGATTACTGAATCTCTGGTTTGGGAGGGGGGTGGACTCGTTGGTCTGCTGTCTGAAGTGGTGTTTGGCACACTCTCACGCAGGGTGGCATACCCAGTTCAGGACGAGACCCACTGGGTTGACAGTGAAGGCAATATCCTCCCTGATGCATTGTTGGTCGCTGAGGGAACCACAGCGAAAGGCCTCGCTTACGCAGTCCACACTGATCTCGGTGATGGCTTCATCAGAGCAGTTGATGCCAGATCATCGAGAGTCATTGGCTCCGAGCATGAAGTGCAGGACGGAGACGTTATCAGCATCTACGCTAGGACCTAATCAGGTCTCTACGTCGATGACAGGCTGTAGTACTAATTCGTAGGTCATAGCGGTCCAAGTGATATCATACTCTTCGTCAGAATCGACGATGGAACCTAGGGGGGATGGTGGGGAATTGATTTCAGCTGTAATCGTGGCAGCCCAGGTGCCTCTTCCTGTGCCACCATCCATCCACATTTCGCGCAGTTCCGATTCACTCATCCCGGTAGCCGTGTAGTTCGCTCCAGTATAGTTCTGGGTGACATCCCATCGAAATGTGAAACCCGAGTCTCCTCCTGAGCAAGGCCCATCAGCGGACTCATCTACGAACTCACCCTCGACCTGGCTGACGTCACTGCTGCCCTCTGCTCTGTCAGTGAAACCTGGTCCGGGGTCGTCGTTGTCATTGCAATCCACATCTAATTCGACATATCCGATATTCAACTCAGACATGACGTCGAAGAAGGAGTCATGAGTATCCCCATCTCCTAATATCTGAGATTCCTGCATTATTATCGGAGTCTCAGCGAATCCGACTTCCCAGTCACCAGAGGGGCCCGAAGAACCTCCTCCAATCATGTCGTCATCAAGCAATGATGGCATCAACTGGAAGTACAACGGGAAGGCCAACATGAAAGCCACACTTATCCCGAGGATTCTCATCTTCCTCGGGGTGTTTACGAGGTCCTCAAAGTCCATGCTACTCCCGTACCGCCGTCAGCACGCCCCCTATCAAACACTCTCATTCTGCGTTTGTTACAGGTTCATTCACGAACTTATGTTTACTTCAGATACGAATTGTAGGTCTAGTGGTTGTGCTCACCGCCGCCTTCACCCGCCGCCTCATCCCAGCACGAGTCTTCAGGGTCGCTAGCCGCCCCCTCCTCCTTTAGACAGGGGTGGTGGTTGGTGAAGACGTCGAATTCGGTTAGCCAAGGCTCGATAATCCATGCATGTGTCATCCAGTAATCGTCCAGATACACATTGGTTCCATCCCGATAATGGCAGTCCTCATCGCTGATGTCCTCGCCGACCACTTGGAAACTGGAGTTAGTGAAACAGAGCGTTTCGTGGACATGCCACCAGTCATTGTCACCAGGGAATCCAGAGGGAGGGTTCTCTGAGTCTGTCTGCACGTACCATGCGAACCCGACGAGTTCCGCATCCTGCGCGTTGCTGGCGTACATCAAGAACTCCGGACGTTCAAAATCAAAATCATTGTCCATCCTAGTGCCTGAGAACTCGGGGTTGAGGGGATCGAAGCCGTCATTCTCCATCGAGAAGTCACCTAACCGAACGTGATGCGTGCCCATGCCCATGACGTAGTCCACCGCCATGTGGAATCCGTCGGCCTCGGCATCGGCAAGTGTGGGCCACTGCATTGCCCACGCGATCACGTCCTCGAACTGCTCTGAAACATCGATACAGTCCTGCCATGACAGTATTCCTTTCGTCATCCCGTGATAGGCGGGGGCGAGGTGGTCACCGTGCTCTTGGCCATCGCCGTGACCGGTGCCAGTCGATTGGCACCACCACGGGCGCATCGACATGTCGACCTCGGAATCCGCGCAACCGTCACTGGCCGCAGTTTCATTGACAGGAGTGGAGGGGCATGAGTCATCAGCGTCAACGAGACCATCTCCATCACCGTCCCTCTCAGTCGCACTGCATCCGCTCTCGTCCACATCCTCGCTAATCGGGGTCTGCGTGCACATATCGTCCGCGTCCGAGATATCATCCCCGTCACCGTCCTTCTGGCTGGCCGAACAGCCGTTTTCATCTACTACTTCGCCGATAGGGGTCAGTGTGCACAGGTCCAGCACGTCAGATACACCATCGACATCCTCGTCTACAGGCCCCATGCAACCGGAGAGTGAACTGACTAACAGTAGCAGGAATAACAACACGGCTCTAAGATTCACACTTTGAAGAACGTACGATAGGTGATAAATCCATCATTCAAACAAATCACTTCCTTTCCAGTCATTGATATCTACTCCTTCGCCCTGGAACAGCACCCTCGAGCGTCTATATTCTGGGAGAAAGTACCCTATCATGGAACGCTCGCCAAAACTCCACTTCCAAGGGCAGCGGGGGAGCAAATCACTCCATTCTCTCAATAACGAACTCCAACTTTCTAACTCCATCCGGCGTGGAATTTCAAATGACACTGTGGACAGTCTCCCAGCCGAACCCGGAACGTAGGACCATGAGCGTATGGAGAGGCCGGCAGCCTCGCCATCTTCCACGACCAGTCCGATTACCCTAGCCTGTCTTGATATTGGGACGATGATGGCCCATCTGTGGACCATCCGTGACTCCTGAATCCGCCTCATCTCCCATCCGTGCGACTCTCCGATTTCGCGTAAAGCGCGGATGGCATCAGTAGGGGCGATGCTGACTGGAATCTCAAGTAGCCGGCTAGACGCCATCACCTCGGCCTCTAGGCTCTCGCCCATAGCGGCTTCGCGTCAATTTGTGTCCTGCGGGATTAGCCGAAGAGGGAGCCGAGGCCTTCGAAGCCAGCGTCCTCTTCCTCGGGCTCTTCCTCTGCAGCCGCTTCCTCAGCCGGAGCCGCCTCAGCGCCACCGCCGCCAGAGGCAGCAGGTGCGGCTGAAGCAACCGGAGCTGCCACGGCGGTAGCCATGGCCTCACCAATATCGACGGAGCCCAAAGATGCGACTAGGGCCTTAACTCGGCCTCCGTCAGCATCCACTCCAGCAGCGGTCAAAACCGCGCTTACAGCGTCTTCGTCAATATTCTTCTCAGCAGAGTGCAGTAGCATTGCAGCATATACATATTCCATTTTTTTCACCTTTTTTTATTTGAGGAATCACCCGGGCCGTTGAACTCGGCTTACTCCTCTTCCCCCTCTTCCACTCCGTCCGGTGCTTCAGCACCAGAATCCGAGTCAGCCGCATCGGAGGCGACGGCGTCAGCGCCCGAGAGCGCTGAGGAATCTAATTGGCCAGAGATGGCCATAGCATGCGCGTTCGCGCGCGTAATGAACAGTGAAACAGTGTCATCATTGACCACTCCAGCTTCTATGGCGACAGACATCGCCTCGCTGCTGGCCTTGGACAGCAGCGTGGGTACAGTGGTCGTCGAGAACCATCGTGTGTTGCATGCCAGGTTGAAGGCGCCCGAGGTTGCTGAGATAACATCGCTCTTGAAACCGTCTAGATCGAGATTCAGCGATGAGGCAGGGAATACGATTCCACCCTCTACAGCTCCAGTCAGGATTAGCCCGATCTCTATCGGAGTTATTCCCAGTTTGGCCAGCATAATCCCGAGGTCACCGGAGATAATTTCACCCTCGTTGACGACGGTAACAGTTCTCTGGATGGCGACCTTGCCCTTGTCTATCTTGGCTGGTATGCCCACTGCGTTGAACTCACCCACGATAGGTCCTGGTCCGAACTCGGTCGGACCCTTTTCGACCACAATGTCTGAGGGAGCCTTCTCACCCTCCTTAGCCGCGCGACCCTGACGAGTTTTATCGAGTTCAGCAAACAATTCGAATGAATTCAGATTCTCAGAATGCACTATGCAGGGCTGGACAGCTTCATCGAGCAGCGAGTTGAGACTATCTTCGGGAAAGCCGGCCTGTTCCCAAGCAATCCTAATCAGCGTCTTCTTGGCCATCGTCATCGTCATCCTGTCGCGCAGTGAGCTGCGCATGTCCAGCATGTTCCCAGCAGGTACTCCACCGATATCCACAATCCCGACGATACCATCGTTGGAGAGTATCTCTGTGAGTTCGGACACCCGGTCCTTCTTCCACGGTGCCACCTTGGCCATCATTCGATTACCTCCACCTTGACAGAGGGCCCCATTGAGGTCTTGATGTAGCACGAGCGAATGTTCCCAGCTCCCCTCTCTAGTTTGCCAGTGACCCGGTTCCAGATTGCCATCGCGTTAGTGGTGAGGTCGTCGACCCCCTGCTCACGCGAGCCCATTGCGGTGTGGAAGGTGATACGGTCTCGTGATCTGACAATCGCAGTATCCTTGAGCCCGGCAGCAATCATTCCAGGATCTAGATTAGGAGGGACTGGGCGAGGCATCTTGCCACGCGGCCCTAGTACAACACCGAGGAATCTTCCTACGGTTCCCATGTGAGGTATCTCGGACAAGAAGAAGTCACTCTTGTTGGCCATCTTGCGGGCTTGCTGTCGGTTGCCACCCAAATCTTCGATGGTGGATGGATCTATGACGTTAATTCCGGCGGCCTTAGCTTTGGTAGCCATCTCGCCGCCAGCAAACATTGTGATGCGTATCGGTTTGCCCCTTCCGGTAGGCAGGCGAACCTCTTCCTGAATCCTGTTCGTCGGATTCTTTAGATCAACGTCCCTGAGTGTGAAAGCAATTTCGACTGACTCGACGAACTTGCGCTCCGGCGACTCATCGAGAGCCTGTTGAATCGCGCTCTGAATATTTTCTTGCATTTTTTCCCACCTCCGCGGTCAACGAGGTCCCCCTCTCCCGCAATTCGTGATTCTCAACTGAAATGTTCGCTAAACCTACCCTCACTCATCGCTTGCAAAGCATCCTTTGGTGCCATACCCTCGACATTCACTCTCATTGAGACACAAGTACCCATAATCTCACGGCTTCGGGCGTATAGATTGGCGCCCGTAAGTCGGTCCTTCTGGTCCTCTGCCAACTTCTTGACCTGATCCATAGTCAGGTTCTCAGAAGACTCCTCCCAGGAGCCGTTGCACTTCTTCTGTCCGAGCATCTGAATCACCTTGTGTGGCGTTTCATTACGTGCAGACATCGGTTATATCCTCCTGTTAGTGCGCCCCGCCGACCTGCTTTCCCTATTTGAGAGTGATGCAACGCCCGTAGGGCGTGCCTTCAGCGCTACTCAACACGCTGGGTGACTCTAACTTGGTCGGCACGTACTGTGAGAGCGACCGGCACTGCTGCTTCGAAGAGCTCGACAGTAACCTCTTCTTTCGACTCTGTCACACGGGTCACACGGGCAGCTTGACCTCGGAAGGCGCCACCGTGAATCTCCACGATACTACCCTCTTCGATGCCGGCAGTCGCCGCCTTGGGCTCAAGATAGGGAAGCACATCGCCTAGTGGTGACTCACCGCCGAGTACCTTGCGACAGTTCTTCATCGGCGTTGTGGAGACACCGACGCGACCGATGAGCTTCTCGACGTGATGTAGGGCCGAAGCTTCGACGAAGATGTAGCCACGCATGAAGTGGGGGCTGAGGACGCCGAAAATCTCATCCTGAATTTCTTTGAGCGAACCAGTACCGGAGAGCCGCGCACGGACCTCCCTAGCTACGTTCTGCTCTTGACCAATGGAGGTCTTGAGGATGTAGAGGTAGGAAGCGACGTCGCCGTACATATCGCGCAGTTGTGGGGTGGTGTAATCTCTCTCCTGAATGGTTCCCGGGTCAATCCACTCGTAGCCCTTGTACAGGCCACGAACATCGACCTCCTCGACCGAGCTGACGAAGAGAAGTGGCGTGACTTCGTTGAGTCGATTTTCGTAGGCTAGACCACGGGCGCCTCCCGAGCGTACGTACTGCAGATTGTCAGCCTCAATACCTGTGACCTCAGTTATCCTGGCCACCACTGCATCTAGATCTTCAGGGTCACCAATACCATAGATACCATCCCAAGCGCCAGGGAAGTCTGCGACTCCATCGGCGCGCTGCATGAGCAGCACACTCTCTCCGTTTCGGATGTAGACTGTGAACGCATCTGACATTTTTACTACCTCACTCTGTTAGCCAATTGAAGAAGGACGGGAAGGCACTATCCATCATCCACAGCATCGCGAATCCGATTGCGCCGAGGATAAACATCCCTATGCCACAAACGATCACGGTCTGGCGAAACTCCTGCTTAGATGGCTTCCTTGCCATCTTGAGGATACGGGCATAAGAACCGGTCTGAAGGCTGCGAACCCGCCCTTCAATCTCGTCTTGCCAACTCTGAACAGTCTCCTCGATGGGACCTACATTGGAACTCTCGATAGCCATCACTAACCCTCGAAGCGACCCGGCGACCAACAGACTCCATTTAAGCACGCCGGGCGAGCCCTAAGGGGCTCGAAATCAAATCAGAGTGATAATCAATTCACGAACTCGACAGTTCGGTCCCTGAGGTTGCGTATCTGAGTGTGCCGCGAAGCCCCGTCTATCTGCTCACTCTTCACGCCAGTAAGCACGAGCAGGACCCTAATATTGTCCCCCATGGTGTCATCAGTAGTAGCGCCCCAGATGATTCGAGCATAGGGATTCACCTTTTCGCGAATCAGCTTGGCGCACAGTTCGGCGTCTCCAAGTGATAGAGTAGGTCCGCCGACCACATTTACCAGCGCTCCTCGGGCGTCGGAAATGTCTATGTCGAGCAGAGGTGATTCTAGAGCCTCTTCGGTGGCTTTCTCGGCCCTACCTTCACCGTGAGCCTCACCGAGTCCAATGACCGCCACTCCTCCTCCGTTTTCCATCACGGAGCGTAGGTCTTGGAAGTCGAGGTTGACAACACCCTCCTTAGAAAGCATCTCGGAGACTCCTGAAATACTCCTCATCAACAATTCGTCTGCGACGCGGAATGCAGCATCGAGTGGGAGGTCACGAACCCCCTCGATCTCGAGAAGACGCTCGTTAGGCAGTACGACCACTGTGTCGCACACCTCCCGCAATCTTTCCAAGCCCCATTCTGCATTCTGCTTCCGCAGCGCCCCCTCTGACATGAAGGGATAACTCACCACAGCGATGGTCAAAGCTCCGGCCGATTTGGCCAGCCGAGCAACTACATGCGCACTCCCTGTCCCAGTGCCACCTCCCAGTCCCGCTGTGATGAATGCCAAATCGCAGTCTTCGATCTCCGTCTTGAGCGCGCGTTCAGACTCGTATGCAGCCTGCTCGCCTTTCTCTGGGTCGCCACCAGCGCCCCTACCTCTGGCAGAGCGCCCAATTAGCACCTTGTCCCGGACATTGACCCTCAACAGGTGTTGGGCGTCAGTGTTGACCGCCAGCCCCCTGACATATGTCCCGTCGAACACACCTTCGAGCTCTAGCCTTGCTACGGTGTTGGAACCGCACCCTCCACAGCCGAACACACGTATCTTTGGCTGCAGTGATTTGAGCAGGTTCTTCAGTTCCGCATCGTTCTTCCTGTCGTTCAAGTCGTTAGGTATGACATTGTCATCTCTGTCAGCCAGAGCCCTCTCGACGATGAAGTCCACGAGGCCGAGGCGAGTCGTAGAGAGGATAACCGTTACCCCCCGCCTTCGGCGGGCAAGGCGTGTTTCATCGGGGCGGCTACAAGGCCACTATCTCAGTAACTGGTTCCGAGTACTGATGAAGCGAGAGAGGAATGTGTATACTCCTCCCCAAGCGGAGATGGCAAGAGTGGCCGTCATGCCGTTGAGGTTACTATTTCCCAGCATGACCCAACTGGCGTAGCCTGCGTCCGAGAGATCAATCCCAACTCCTCCAGAGTAAGCTTGCCAAGAAGCGACGACCAAACAGGCCACCGTCAGTACCATGCGGTCAGCGCGACCGAAGCCGCCGTAGATTCTGTCGAGTCCTACTGACTGAGCCTGAGTCCCCATGTAGGAGCCGAACAAGGTCAGCACCGCTGCCACAGCCCCCGAGCTCGGATCACTGACAAAAGTCGCGTTCATCCCTATCGCAATGAGTAGACCTACGTCGACAACCCTGTCGATGGTGTGGTCGAGGAAGTCTCCGTACGGTCCAGCCACTCCCTGATGACGTGCCAGAGCACCGTCAAGCGCGTCGAGAACGCCGGCAAGTAGTATCAGCAAGACGGAGGCTCCAATCATGATTGCACCGTTATTGTCGAGGGCAGCCTCTGAAATCAGCCAGAAGGCGCCGAGAGCGAGGATTAGACTAGCCCAAGTCAGGATACTAGGGTCAAGATTCCCCATTTTCAGGACCAACGGCTCGATTGCCTTAGTCCAGGTTCCTCTCATCCTCTCAAACACCGTCACTCCTCCATCCTGGCTACCCAGTCAATCAGCGAGCCCGGGCTAGCCGGCTTGAAGCCATCTGCTATCCAGTTGGAAAGCGAGTCGACGACTGAGTCGACGCTGCCATGCGAAGTATCGAATTCACACCATGGGGTATCGCCCTCGCGCTCGTTCCAAGCCCCTCCTAGTAACTCCCACTCGCAGTTCGCCTGCACCTTCTCGGCCGTGTAACCTCTACTCGTGAGTCTAGAGTCTAGAATCTCTGGCGAGCAGCGCAGTACGGCCACCGCATCACAAGGCAGATGATGAGAGAGGTGACCGTCCACCACTACGGTCCCTTCAGGAGGAGATTCCCACTCAGGAGCGAGCGCATCATGCAATGCGTCAGTGTCGATGACCCTCGCCCCGTCGGCTGGATCGACCTCACCTAGCAAACTGTTCTGCTCGGCTAGAGATTCTACTGAAACTACGATACATCCACCATCGGATAGCATCTGTGCCACTGTGCTCTTTCCAGTCCCGGGCGTGCCGGTCAGGGCCAGTCGGAAGCCTCCGCTCACATTCCGACCGGCCAGTAGGGATACCATCAACGCTACGCGTGGCAGGCGCAATATTGACCATCCTCCCACACCGCGGCCAGTTTGAGCCACATGTCTGAAGGAGAAACTAGCTGGGTCCGAGCGATGGACCCTAGGGATACCAAACTCAACCTTCTACTACTAGCCCTGCCGGTAACTTGCTACTTCGCGTACATCGCGCATGACGAGTCCATGGCCTTCATTTTCTCTCTTCTAGCGATTATGCCACTGGCTTTCTTGATGGGTAGAGCAACTGAGGAGATTGCGCTCTATACATCAGAATCCTTGGGTGGATTACTCAATGCAACTTTTGGAAATGCTGCTGAGATGATAATCGCTTTACTCGCAATTTATACAGCATCGCAAGCAGCCTCTGGAAGTGATACAGAGACACTCATGATTGGTCTAGTACAAGCCAGCCTAATCGGTAGTATTCTTGGAAATCTACTACTCGTGATGGGTCTTGCATTTTTGTGGGGGGGAATCAATTTCCCCGAGCAGAAATTCTCTGAAACTCAGGTCAGTTCCAACGGTTCACTGATGATGTTAGCGATGATTGTACTAATCATTCCAACCGTATTCAACTCAACCGTAGGGGGAACCGAGGGTGAAGAAGGCGTCATGCAACTAAGCCACGTAGCAGCAATCGTACTCCTTTTGTTATACGGATTATTCCTTTACTTCCAGTTCAAGTCTCACGTGGATCTATTCGCTACAGAGACACATGACCATGAAGCGCCTGAGATGAGTAAGCGTGATGCCATTATTCTCTTAGTTGTCGCTACAATTCTAGTTTCTTGGATGGCCGAGATTCTTGTTCATTCGGTAGAATATGCTGCTTCGGATGAAGGACTGGGCCTTCCCCACTTATTCATTGGAGTGATTCTACTTCCTCTATTCGGTAACGCGGCCGAGCACTTCACCGCCGTGGTAGTTGCGGGCAAGGACAAGATGGATCTCTCCTTTGCCATCTCGATGGGATCATCAACTCAGATCGCAGTCTTCGTAGCTCCAATGATGATTCTCGTGGCATGGGCATTGAATGTACCATTAACTTTCGAGTTTGGAATGCTAGAGACTGTATCTGCATTCCTAGCCGTACTAATTGTGAATATCATAGCTTCAGACGGCAAATCGAACTGGCTAGAGGGAGCAATGCTGCTTGGCGCCTACGCGGTCTTAGGTGCAGCCTTCATGTTCCATCCCTGAACATTGAGTAGTGGATTCTGTATGATGGACGCAGAGGATTCAATGAGTATGAGCAACAGGAGAAGACCGTGAGCCCAGACAATCCCACCAGCCCGCAACAGCGAGCACTTGCCATGTCCGTACATCTGGGCACGGCTTCCGGCGCGCTTTGGGCACTACTTTCTTTGGAAGCGATTTTTGTCGAAGACTACCGGACCGCCTTCTTCTGGATGTTCCTAGCAATGGTGGTTGATTCAGTAGATGGGCCCCTGGCTAGGAAGCTCGATGTCAAGCGTCATGCGCCACAGATTGATGGAGCACGACTTGACGACATCATCGACTACGTCAACTACACTTTCGTCCCCATTGTCCTTCTAATCCACGCCGGATGGCTCCCTGATCCAGCCTCGCTATGGGCAGCCGTCCCACTCATCGCGAGCGCCCTAGCGTTCACCAACACTGAATCCAAAGACACCGAGGAAGGCTTCTTCCTCGGCTTTCCTTCCTATTGGAACGTCTTCGCCTTCTACGTCGTGGTCGCAGCTCCTCCTGGCAGCGAGTGGTACGTGCTCCTACTGACATTAGCACTCAGTGCACTGAGTGTGATGCCAGTCCGCTTTGTCTACCCGAATCGGTTCGACCGATTGCGCTGGTTCTTCATCGGTGGCGGCATTGTTTGGATAGCATCACTACTACTCATTGCCACACTATACCCGGACGCTCCGCGACTGCTGGTGTTCGCTTCGATGTCTTATCCAGTGCTGTATCTCGGGCTATCGCTGTGGCTGGATAGGGATTGAATCATTCCCTACCTACAACTCTATTCTTGTAAGCAGAGTAGTTTCCAGGCCAGACAATTAGGTTTCCATCTCCTTGTAAATCCCAAATTGTGTCACACACTTTATCTAGGAAAAATCGGTCATGACTTACTGCGATAATACCCCCATCAAACTCATTCAAAGCAATCTCGAGAGCCTCCTTTGCATCTGTGTCCAAGTGGTTTGTGGGTTCATCGAGCAAAAGCATATTATTTTCCTCAAGCAGGAGCCTAAGAAGAGCCACTCTGGCCCTTTCACCGCCACTAAGTTTGCTAAGTGGAGTTGTGACCATTTCCTTTGTGAATTGAAACTGCCCAAGAAGTGCCCGCAATTCACCATACTCCATTCTCGGTTTCAATTTCTGAACTTCTTCGATTGGAGTGAGTTCAAAATTCAAGGATCGATGATCTTGATGGAAGTACCCGATTTGCACCCCGGGACTGATTTCTATTTTTCCTGAGTCAAGATTTAAGTCGCCTGTTATGAGTCTGAGGAGAGTGGTCTTGCCTACTCCATTTGGACCTATTACGCCTATCTTCTGACCCCTGCGGACACTTACTCCTAAATCCTGAATTATTGGTTTTGAAAGAGGCTCAAAGGATAAGTTTGCATCACGGAACTCCAATACCTCCAGACTACTCTTCTCTGCAGATTGGAGATTGAAATTTAGACTCTGGCGCTGCTTCGGCTTCAAAGATTTTAGCCATTTTAATTCTCTTTGGGAACGTGTAATCATGAAATGTTTCTGAGATACTGATTTGTCGAACTTGTTAGCTCTCTTCATCGATTGCATAGCTCCTTTAAGACGCTTAATTTCCTTCTGTGTCTTTACGATTCGATCATTCAATGTCCGTAGGAAGATTTCCTTCTGTTTCAGAAACGACGTGTAGTTTCCTGGATAGGCACGAAGATGCGAATCCTGAATCTCGACGATGTTATTGCAGACTCTATCGAGGAAATATCTGTCATGACTAACTATCATCAGTGCACCCTCAAATCTGTTTAGGAACTTCTCAAGCCACTCTAGGGTATCGAAGTCAAGGTGATTCGTTGGTTCATCAAGGAAGAAAACATCAATTTGACTTAGGCCGACCAGTTGTCTGGCAAGAGCAACTTTTGCACGCTCACCACCAGAGAGAGATTTTAGTGGCACCTCCATCGAGTTTTGATCTAGATTCAGTGCCTTGAGAATCTCCTGAGCATGCCCGGCGACGTCGCCCCCACCTGATCGAGCCATCAAACTCTGTAACTCCTGATATCTTTCCATGTCTGGTTGCCAGTCGCCATCATAGAACGATGGTTTCCCCATTTTTTCTTCGAGTTCAGAGATTTCTTCTTCTAGTTCTAGAAACTGCCTTCCTCTGCGATTGAGCTCCTGTCTGAGAGTCGCACCGTCGTCTATGTCTCTAATTTGTGTTAGAAAGGCGAGCCTCAATGCCGGGGCGAATGAAATGTCCCCAAGATCTTGATCTTGGTTACTGATAGTTCTGAGGAGTGTAGTTTTTCCAGATCCATTATGCCCTATTACGCCAATACGATTACCTTCGTCAATGCGTAAATTTACTCCCTCTAGAACTGTCAGTGGACCAAAGGCCCTGTGAACTTCTTCAAGGCGAATCAGCTCTCTGGCCACATCTCTCCGCGAGAGCCCCCACTACAAGTAACCGATTGACTGAGGGGCAGTCATTCACTACTCTACGTTTCGACACTGCTTCGATTCGAAAACCATCCACCTATCCATAGTCCCAATCCTATCATTGCAATCTGGGCGAAAAGCCTCACTATATGTCCAGTAGGCGAAAGAGATGCCCCATCACCCAGTTCTATGTCGTAAATCCACATGTATAGATTAGCAGGATAAATTAGGACAAGGAAGATAGCAGTGGCGTATCCTGAAACCTCCTTAGTTTGAGGTATAATCAATCCTATTCCCAATATAATCTCTGCAACACCGCTTGCTAAGACCCAGAATTTAGGCGATCCAAGTATTGACGGGACTATGGGCTCAAACCAATCAGTATCGGTGAAATGTAACGACCCTGTGTATAGGAAAAAAATACCGAAGATTGTCGCCAATATTCTTCGCATTTCCATAGTATTCTATGTCCTATATTCACGTTCTTCCAAGTCATTGTGGTAATGCCGACCCAGTTCAGTTCCCTTATCTGTGACCCATTCACTAAACAAAATCTCTCCCAACGGCTCTTCATCAGAGGCAACTAGTCCCTGCATCAGTCCACGAATCTCTCCGCGTGTAATCACCATATCTCTGAGGAACAGACCCATCACCCTACCTGCCATCCAAGCCACGAATGCGGGCATCGGCATCAGCAGCCGCCGCACACCCATACTCTGCGCGATTAGCTTGATGAAATCCCTATAGCTCCAGGTCTCTGGACCAGTTGCGTCGCGAGTGACATCATCGTCACGGGCACCCAATTCGATGGCAATCCTTGCAACATCGCGCACATGGACAGGTTGTATTGGGTAGTTACCCCAGCCGAACAATCCGAAGACAGGAATGTATCGAAGCATCCATGCTATGTTGTTCACCAGTACGTTCCTACCTCCTCCAAATAGGACTGTTGGGCGGACGATTGCATAGGAGATACCACAGTCCTTGAGCATCTTCTCGGAGATTACCTTGCCACGGAAGTAGGACCATTCTGGGGCCTGCTCTGGGTGTGCGACGCTGAAGTGAACGACCCTCCTTACGCCCGCCTCCTTCGCCGCCTCGAAGATCAGCCTGCAGTTCTCGGTGGCTATTTCGTGGTCGAACCGCTTGCTGTGGTGGTTGTAACGGACCCAGTAGGTGTTGTACAGGACGTCCGCACCGCGCAGTGACTCCACCAGTGCCCCGCGGTCCTGGAAGTCAAGCGGGTGGACCTCGACCCTGCCGTCGAAGGGGTCATCCCGACCGATGGCGTTGGTGAGCGTCCGGACCTTCTTACCCTCGTCGAGCAACTGGTGCGCAATCCAGCGTCCGGTGTAGCCGAACGCCCCTGTGACTACATGCAACTCCCCTGACACGACCCGGCCAAATTCAAGGGGATGAAAAACTAACGGGCAGAAACTTCTGCTTCAGATCTCCGAGTAGTAATCCAAGACCGCGGCCTCGAGGGCAGAGCCTGCTGCAGCCTCATCGACACTAAGCGTCGCCCCGTCCCTGCGGAGCGCTTGCCCGCCGACCAACACATCGAGACAACGGGCGCCGCTGTAAATCAAGTTGGCCAGCAACCTCCTGCCGTCACGCCCCCACGGCCTCATCCTGATGTCGTTCAAGTCCCAAGTCACCCAGTCGACAGAGTCCTTGGTCGCCAATTGCCAGGTCTCCTCTGGAACTAGGACCCGCGCATTCCAATGGTCGTGTTTCTGGACCAGACTCGCAGTCTTCGCCTCGGCTCGCATGTCCAATGAGTTGTTGCTGGCTGAGCCATCGGTTCCCAAGCGCACATCGACATTCGCCTCCTTCATCGCGGGGTACGACATGGTCCCACCGCAGGCGAGCTTCTGGTTGGAGGTGGGACAGTGAACCGCGTGAGCCCCGTGACCGGACAGTATACGCATCTCCCTCTTGGTGACCCAGCCGCAGTGGGCACACACCGTACCCCCATCCTCCGAGCTCTGGAAATAGCCCAGGGAGTCGAGGTACTCGACTGGGTACATACCGTGTTCGGCGTGGCAGTCGGCGACCTCCTTGCGAGTCTCGCTGGTGTGGATGTGGAGGATGCTGCCGTGCTCAGCAGCCATCTCGGAGGCCTTCAGCAAGGTCTCTTCACTGCAAGAGTATACTGAGTGGGTGCCGATGCCGTACTCGACTCTCTCAGAGGGGGCACCCTCCCTGAGTAGACCATCCATCATTTGCAATGCCTCGGCCCCTCCTGATGGGTACGAGGGAGTGGGAAAGTCGGTGATTGGGCCGCATGAGATTCCCCTCACTCCCGATTCGACCAAGACTCCTGCCACCACGTCAGGGTGGTAGTACATGTCGCACGCGAAGGTGGTCCCAGTGGATATCATCTCTGCAACAGCCGCTCTGGTGCCCACTTCGACGAACTCCGCGGTCAGCCCTTTCTCGACAGGGAAGACCGAGGTCTCGAGCCACTCCATCAGAGGCAACCCCTCGCCCATCGAGCGATTGAGTATCATCGCGAGGTGGGTGTGCCAGTTCTGCAGCGAGCGCGTGACCAGCCGAGTCGAGCCGTCGATGTTCTCAACAACGTCCTCGTCGCCCTTGCTCTTCGAGTACGAACCATCGGGATGCAGCAGGAAGTTGCCGTCCTGAACCACACCGTCGTGGTCTATCAGTCGAGCGCCGGTGATTCGGCGCACTCCCTCTTCCATGGAATCGCCAACGGCTAGCCCATCTCAAGGTTCTCTATGCGAGAACTGCTCAGTTACTTGGTTTAGGTAGGAAAGGCATCAACTTGTTAGCAAGAGCCTCAAAGTTTCGAGTCTGTATCCAAGCCTTACCAGATCCTGATAATTTCAAGACAACACCCTCTCCTCCGAACATGGTAGTCTTCCAAGATCCTGCCTTTTGCGGATCATAGGATACTCCATCGGTGAATGCCACGAGATGCCCGTTGTCGACAATTATTGGTGCATCAGGAGTCACTTCGACCTCTTTGATGGCCCCATATGAACAGTAGAAGACCTGTCCTGGACCACCTTCTGAGAAAGCCCTCAGGAAGAAGGCACCCTCTCTGGAAAATAGTGCCTTGGCGCCTTGGAATTTTGTATCATACTGAATATTATGCGAGCAGGCCATGAAGGCCCCTCCTTGCATGTACATGTTTTGACCGGGCTCCAAGTCGAATGTGCAGATATCTCCAGGAGACGAAGGAGCCATCGAAATCCATCCGCCAGAAGATCCTGCCGTGTATGTATTGATGAAGAAAGATTCTCCCCCCATAGCGGACTTAATGAGCCCACCAATCAGACCTCCTTTCGAAGCTCTGCCTGTTTCGACATTCAAACCAGAAGACTGGGCCACCATTGCACCAGGCTCGACTTTAATCGACTCTCCTGGGCCGAGGTTGGCAGTCATCAGTGTAAAGGCAGGTTGGAACTCGTAATCTACATCCATGAGTGCGTGCTGAAGGTCCAACTTTTCAAATGAACGGTGATGTGCTAAATAATACATTTCGCGTTGAGCACACTCACCTTTTTTCCCTCCGAGTTCCGCATCCAACACTCTACTAAATCCCCTTCGTGCATCGGCCCGACACCCTCTGGGGTGCCGGTCCAGACAAGGTCTCCAGGCGAAGGCTCGTACCAATCATGCAGGTGCCCAAGAATGGTCTCCACCGAGTGCACCATCAGTTCAGTCGATGCCTGCTGCCTAACTTCGCCATTTACCGACAGACAAATCTCCACCGGCCGCGAGTCCCAAGCAGTCCAAGTTCCCAGCACCCCTGAACCAGCGAACCCCTTACCTTCGAGCCATGGCCAACCCTTCTTCTTGGCCAGTGTCTGACGAGTCCTGTTAGTGGTGTCGTTGCCAACACACATCTCCACCGGCTCGAGGTCCTCGCCGAGCCGGATGACTAGTTCCACCTCATGGTCAATGTGATCCTCGGCTGAGCTCAGCGCGACCACGTTGTTACCATGCTCATCTGCCTCCACCAATGCGGTCGGCGGCATCAGGAAGAAGCGGGGGTAGTCGGTGATGTCGCCGTAGATCTCCTTGGCATGACCAACATAGTTGCGGAACACCGCCCATCCGACCGCCATGACACTTCCAACACCCGCAATCCCATTATCGCATCGCTACCGAACTAAGCAGGTTGAAGACTCTCCCTCGGCCGAGCCGCATCGATGGCCGAGGACCCCTACCGAGTCCTAGGCGTCTCCAGCGACGCCAGTGATGCCGAGATTAAGCGGGCCTACCGCAAACTCGCTCGGCAGTACCACCCCGACAGGAACCCGGATGACGCAGCGGCCGAGGAACGCTTCAAGGCGATTCAGGCTGCCTACGAGAATGTCGGAACTGCCGAAGCCCGCAGAGAGTATGACCAGAGTCGTCGCATGGAGGACATGTTCGCCAGTGGTGGCTTCCAGGGCAACCCGTTCGGAGGGGGCTTTGGCGGCGCCGATTTGGGAGATATAATCTCGCAGTTCATGGGAGGTAGAGGCGCATCTAGAGGATTTGATACGAGGTCCTCACGTGGCTTCGGCGGCCAGACTCAAACTCCCTCAAACGAGCCCGCCCAACCAACAAGAGGTGCCGATATCGAGGCAGGACTCGACATTTCGCTCGAGCAGGCTTCACAGGGGACTGAGGTGAAGTTTAGCCACCGCAGGCTAAGGCGATGCGGGAAGTGCAAAGGTTCGAGTTTCGGAAAGTCACGGCGCTGCGCACCGTGTAATGGAACAGGAGTTCAGACCAAGGGTAGCACACTCACTGTGAAGGTCCCACCCAATGCCGAACACGGTCAGTTGCTCCGCCTCAAGGGTATGGGGCACGAGCATCCCGAGGGAGATCCTGGAGACCTGCGAATTACCTTGAGGTTGGATGCTCAGGAAGGGCGGCGTTGGGAGGAAGGCAGGTTGGTCCAAGAAGTCCCCATACCTGTCACAACACTACTTCTTGGCGGGAATGTACGAATCTCAACACCAGCTGGTAAGAGGGTGCAAATTGACGTACCTGAAGGCACCCGCATAGGCGATCGCAGGAGGCTGCAGGGCCATGGCCACTCTGGTGGACCACTCGATATCGAGTTCACTCTAGCCGAACCAGAGGCACTGAACAAATCCCAGCGCGAAGCGCTGGAGAGACTCAAGGATAGTGGGCTGTGAACCACACACAACCTGTCAAATACCCGTCTTCCGCGGCCCACAACATGCGCGACTTTGCCCATGTAGCCGACTTCCTCGTACCGAGGCGCAGGCAGGCGCACATCGTCATCATCCTACTGTCCATACTAATGCTCCCAGGAATCTCAGCCACGTTCAGTCCAATTGACATAGAATCCTACGACCTAGAGTCACCGGAACTCGACGCAGATGAGGTCCTCATGGAGGAGTTCTCATCAGCTGGAGGGATAGAGGCCTTCGGAATCTTCATTCGTGACTCAAGTTACTTCGGAGAGCCAGATTCCGATGTCACGATGATTGCCGATTACACTGGCCACGGTCTAGGTGTGTCCGACCCCAAAGGAGGAGTACTCAACCTCACCGTGCTGAGAGAGATTGACACTAAGGCCGAGTACCTGAGGCAGCACGAGATTTCCGAGTTTTACCTCTCGTTCGCATCTCAGATTACCGGCGAGCCAGTAATCGGTATACTCGACCTCGCTACTGACTTCAGAGCATTCATGTCGGGCCAATCTGCCTTGACTAGCCCTAGAATCGACCCCGAGACATTGACAATGGCACCGCCATCTACTGACTGGATAGACTGCGGTATTCTTGAGTGCCTATCATTCGACGACGAGAACCTCACTCAGGCTCATATCGATCTAGCCGCACACAGGTTGGCCAATCACAGTTCTGGTGCCTTTCTCAGACTGCTTTCCAAGGATCGTGGATTTACTCCAGATCAATCAAGTCCTGTGTTAGGGCCTTACGACTACCAACTCCTCGCGGACGGAACTATCGTTGCTGAGGAATGGGGCCCTGGGCGTTGGTCAGCATCTTCTGCATGGCTACTCATCAACTTCGACAGAGAGGCCATGCAAAACAACGGCTGGTCATTCTCATGGTTGAACTCCAGTTCCGACTCTGATTCAGGATACGAGTGGGATGGGGTCACAGTCGAGACCAACCCGATTCACAACTCGGTCGAGGAGTGCCGTGAGAGGGCACTAGCGGGCGAGGAACTCTGTTCAATGGAATGGCTCTATTTGGCCCTAGAGGAGGATTTGAGATCCACTGATGAAATGGTCGTCACTCTGATGTTCGCTGAGGGCGTCAATGTCGAGATAAATCGAGAATTACTCTCAAGCGCCTATCTGATTTTGATTATGACATTGGTAGTAACTGTCCTGTTGTGGCTCAGTCTGAGGAGAGTATCTGACGTAGCCATAGTGGTGGTCGGCCTAGTGCTTTCACTAATGTGGATGCAGGGGCTTATCGGATGGTCAATCATCCTAGGACAAAGATACGGGATGGAAGTGATATTCCGCTCGCAGTTCTCTAATCTCCTCCCAATCTTAGTACTCGCTTTAGGCATAGACGACAGTCTACACGCGCTGCATAGGTACAAGGAAGAGAGGAGGGAGGGAGCCAGTCCCGAATTGGCAGCCCGTACCTCAATAAGCAGAGTTGGTAGAGCCATTCTTCTGACTTCAACGACAACCATAGTTGCCTTCATGGCCAATATGACTTCGAACATCGCTGCCCTCCGCTCTTTTGGCATAGAGGCAGGCCTCGGAGTGCTTTCGGCATTCATTCTCACTGGCCTCTGGGTTCCTCTGGTCCGCTACGACTTCGATTTATGGATGGAATCGAAGGGCAAACTGCAGGATGAGGAGGAAGGCCTCGTGCACATGGTGCCGGAGTCTTGGCTAGCCGCAGTCACCACCAATTCAGCTAGGCATGCCCCAGTGGTCGCCGCACTGGCCATCCTGATTACTGCGATGGCCGTTCCGATGATGCTCTCACTAGAGGGAGACTTTCAGGTTGAGGACTTCATCGAGAGCGAATCCGACCTCGCGGTGGGAATCGGCTTGGTAAACGAGCGCTTCAGTGACGAGGGTGAACCCGGCTTCATCTTACTTGAGGGAGATATGGCGAATCCTAAGGTGTTAGCCGCCATTGGGGAACTACGCAACAATGTGAACTCGCATGGACCGGAGGATTCGAACCAACTCTCTCGTCTTCCCACCGGGGAGGTGGAACTACTAGCAATTGACGGCATACTAGGATTTGCCAAGGCGGCAATGGCTTGGAACAACACCCCCTTCGTCGAGGCAGGATGGGACCCTTCGGCCGAGGATGGAGGGGTCGATTGCGACAGGGATTTCCTAGGTCTGCCTTCGCTGGGCGACAGGGAGTGCTTGATTTTCCTTTACGGCTTCGTGTTGACCAGGGGGGTTCCCGAAAGCGGAGGATACCCATCGATGCCTCCTACCATAGTCGCTGAGTACATTCAAGTGGCTGAAGATCTGGACTACGAGCACCCATGGCTTACCACCTCAGGTGAGACTCCGCAGTACATCCGGGCCTCGATTCGATTTGGAATTTCCAGTCCAGAGCAGTTTGCCTTGGTCGAGCCGGCTTTGGCTCAATTGGTGGATGACATGGCTCCATTACAGGAGCTCGCCCGGAATCCACTCAGAGAGCAAGGTGATATCTCTTCGGCAGATGATCAGTACCCTGTCACATGGGCGATTCCTACTGGCGAACCCGTCATCAGATTCGTCGCCGCCGACTCGATGCAGGATGAGATGCAGGGCACCCTGCTTCTTGGTGTCGTACTCTGCACAATCACCCTGTGGTGGGGCTTCCGGGAGGAGACTTCGGCGAGGCAGCGATGGCAGGAAAGCATGCAGAATCGTGCTGACTTTGCTCGCAGAGTGGGGTCGACAGTTGTGGTTACTGGGGTGCTTACCTATCTCATGTTGGGCGCAGGTTACGCAGCCTTCTTCACAGTCCTGGCACTTGTTCTTTCCATCCTCTGGGGGACCCTTCCTTTCTTCATTGCTACAGTCACCACTGGCCCTATCTTCCTCGTAATCATCTGGCTGTACGCTATGGTAGAACTTGCTGGATATGGGCTTAACATGGTCACCGTAGCAATTGCAGCAATGTCTCTTGGGGTCGGCATAGACTACGTCATCCACCTCATTGAGAGGTATCGTGAGGAACGTGAGAAGGGGATGACACCACACCTCTCACTGGCTGCCGTGGGCAGTGCCTCAGGTCTCGCACTCTTCGGCTCTGCAGTATCGGATATCGCGGGGTTCATGGTAATCCATCAGTCCAAGATGGGATTCTTTTCCACCTTCGGGCTGTTCTGTGCAGTCATGATTGGATTGTCACTGATTGCAAGCATGATTCTGACTCCGGCGGTGCTGGGCCTGCTTCATCGCAAATCACTAGTTTCTGAGCACTCTTGAGTTCCATTAGGTTCTTGACATAATCTGGATTCGATTCTTCATGATGGAGCCTGGATACGCTGACAGAGGCCATATAATGGCCGTAGAATTCGATAGGAAGATTATCGTTTATTGGTGGATGATGGCGAATCTAGGCCTTCTCTCTACAATAGTTGGAATTTTACTAATGCCAATCTGGCTTCCGTTTGGGTGGATTGTTCATAAGAAGCAGTATGAGCACATGAGTGGGGCCCTAACTGACCGTTCAATCAACATGCGCATGGGATGGTTGTTCAAGAAGCAGCAGAACATTCCTCTGGACAAACTCACTGATGTATCTATTCATGAGGGTCCAATCCTGAACGCCTTCGGAGTTGTCAGGATGCAGTTTGAGACTGCTGGCGCAGCACCATTCATTCTCACCGGGGTAAAAAACTCCGATCAGTTCCGCGACCTCGTTCTCCAGCAAAGAGACTCATTGGTTTCCGCTCCTCAACAGTCTACATCTTCAGATGACTCCAACGACGTCCTTGTCGAAATCAGGGACATCCTTCAGCAAATAAATGCAAACATCTCTAACGAGGAGTAGAATGGTATTCGAATGCAACATTGATGCTAGAGGCAAGGTGTATCGCCTCAAGCTCGGAATCATAGGACTCGTAGCTGGATTGGTGTCAGGGGCTGCCTTCTGCTTAGCAGGGATTGATTGGGGTAATCTTTGGTTAATACCTCTTGGAATCACCGGCGGCGGAGCGTTTGCTATTTTCGAAGCCCGGACTGGATGGTGTCTTGCACGTGCTCTGGGATTCAAAACCCCGCTGTGAAATCTAACGCCGCATTCCGAGTGAATCTCTCAAATCCAACTTGAAATCATAGTTTACGAAACCATACTTCTCGTCTAGCAGCCGGTTTGACGAGATAAGAAGGCCATCATTATATTCTCAGTGATTAAGGAACCACCATGCCGGAAAATATCCTGACTGACTTAGAGCGCGGCGACGAGGACTGTATTCTCCGATTTGCCGACGGATCTGCATTCAGGCTCAGTTACCTATCGATACGCTGCCGCTGCCAATGTGCCAAGTGCAAGCCGAGGCAAGAGAATCAACAGAGGCTTACTGAGTTCGAAGAGGAGATTGCTCGCCTCAGGGTCGAGAAGCCGCGAGCTGAGCCAGTGGGGCGCTATGGAGTCAGATTCGATTGGCCGTCCGGGTGCTCGAGCGGAATCCACTCCTTCAGACATTTGAGGAGCGTCGCCGAAGACCTTGGTTCAGCACTCTGAACATATGGCTTACCTATGCGAAGGGGTCAAAGGCGACTCTCTGGTCGCGAAATTATCGAAGACACGGGTAGCCCCGTGATTTCGGTGGTGATTCGATGCATGAAAATGGCCCCGATGGAGACGAGCAAAAGCTCGATGAGGAAGATGAGTGGCAACTCTACGCCAGTGCCGGGTACGCCTCGGCAGAAACCGTCACTGAGGTTGAGGAGGCTGAGGAGGCCGACAAGGAAGAGTGGTTCGACGGCGACGATCTCGAGGTCAACGGAGCTCCAATAGATTGGGATGCACCGCCCTGTCCTGCCCCACTTGGGGTCGCCCACATCATCAAGATGGGAACCTGCGATTACTGTCTGCATAGGGTGGCTGGTCGTAGAACCAAGGCCCGTGGGGCTGAGGGTGGCCGGGAGATTCGAGAAGACGCCCACGCAAGGGATCCTGGAATAGCCAAGTTTGGGGCGCCTGAACTGTGTCCTCTATGTGAGGACCTGTTCGATGACACCAGCAACATCGTCAGTAGGGTCATAGAGTCTACAAAAGGCATCGAGTACGGTACCATACAGTTTGGAATCCATCTGCCGAAGGATCTAGTACAGGATGAGGACAAAATCCGAAGTAGACACGGAGCTCCTGCTTCAAGACCGCTAAAAGCCGCTTTCGCTGATGCGATACAGCAGCAGTTGTCCGAGCACATGCCTAATATTGAGTTCGTCAAGGAGAAGCCCGACCTGATGATTTTGGTCGACGGCCTGACTCTCAGGGTCGACATCGATGTCAGACCGGTCTTTCTCTATGGCAGATACAGGAAGCTCAGTCGAGAGATTCCTCAGACCAGATGGCCTTGCCGCGCCTGTAGGGGAAGAGCACAGGGCTGCGAATCTTGTCAGGGCACCGGGCTACAGTATCCTGACTCCGTACAGGACCTCATCGGTGAGCCGATTAGATCCATCCTACAGGCCGAAGACACCTCATTCCACGGCATGGGAAGAGAGGACATCGACGTCAGATGCCTTGGCTCCGGTCGCCCCTTTGTCCTAGAAATTAAGAATCCTCTAATCCGTAAGGCGAATCTCGTAGAACTCGTTGCAGCAGTCAATGATAACTCATCGGAGATGGTGGAAATTGATCAGCTAGATTGGACAGACAGGAAGCGAATCGGGAAAGTCAAAGAGACTCGCTCGGATAAGTCCTACACGATTAGGTTCAGGGTCGACGACATCCCAGAAGAGGAGAAGGTGAAGGAAGCCATATCAGGGCTATCGGGTGTCGTACTGGGGCAGGATACGCCCAAGCGTGTCTCGCATCGCAGGGCTGCTAAGACGCGAAAGAGAAAAGTCGTCTCGATTAGCGACGTAATTGTTGATGGCGACGAGGTCCAGACAACCTTACGTTGCGAAGCCGGGACTTACATCAAGGAACTCATCCATTCCGATGAGGGCAGAACGGTGCCCTCGGTCAGCGGCGTGCTGGATAGGGAATGCGAGGTGCTTTGGCTCGATGTCGAGGAGATTCACGCTGACTGAATCCAATGCCTCATCCGAGCCCTTAAGAAGAATCGGCAGGTCGAACGCTCCCACGACCTACGGTCGAAAGGTGATTCAATGGCCACGAGAACACACGGCGAACGTCAGGGTACCCGCAGCATCCTGAAAAAGAAGAAAGCCGAGCGAAGTCGTGTTTTCATCAATCGTGTGATGCATCCCTATGCCGAGGGCGATCGTGTCGCAATCGTGCTTGACGGAGCCCAGCAGAAGGGCATGCCACACCGCCGCTTCCAAGGCAAGACTGGCATAATTGCCGGAATTCAGGGTCGAGCATATGTCGTTTCAGTCTCGGACGGTGACATGCAGAAGACCGTGGTGGCTAGACCTGAGCACCTCAGGCCCATGGAGTAAGTGATTCTGATGTCTGAGAAAGAGTATGTCGACTTCGCCACCGTCCGCGACCTGCTGGAGCAGGCTAACGAGCGCCGTGGCGAACTCTCCTATGAACAACTCATGGCACTCGGTCATGCTCAGTGGGCGGCCAGTGAGAATCGCGGCGGCAGGAAGACAGACCCAGAGGCCTTCAGGGGACTACGCGATGCTCTGATGGAGAATGAAAAACTCGCACCACATCCCGAGATTTGTGCTAAGCTGGCTGAACTTTGCCCCATGGTTGTGGCAGACGTCAGGGTAATCGTCGCTAGCAAGAGGATTGCGATGGACACCTCGGAGATCGAGGAACTCATCACAATAATCCGTCAGCACGTTCTCTGATGCTACTTTTCGGCACTTTTCGCCAACAATTTCATTCAAGGGGGGGAACCGCTCTGAACAACCTGAGAGACATGCAGTTAGGCGGCCCCGACGAGTCTGACGAGGACGAACCTAGTCCGTATGAATCCGAGACTCATATCAGGGTCCTAGATATGCAGGACAGACGTCCCATGGGGCATGAGATACACGGCATCACAGAACCATCGATGCATCTGATCCGCGCTCGAGTGAATGATTCTGTGGAGCTATCTAAAGGCTCGAGGATGGCAGCTGACTCGGAATCAATCGGACCTCTCTCTGAAATCAGACACCGAGACCTCTCTCCAGCAGCTATCGGTGAACTGACAGAGGCCCTGTTGGCAACAATCTCCGAGACCCCCGAGAAGCACTTGGGTTTCTACAACAGCGCCGGGCCGATGTCACTGAAGTACCACGCCTTCCAACTGCTTCCAGGTATAGGGAATTCAAAGGCACTGCAGATGGTCCAACTACGGGGAATCGCCGGTTGGAACGACTTTGCAGCGGTCGATGAGGCCTGTGGAATCGAATCTGCTAGACTGCTAGCGGAGCGCTATGTCAAGGAGATGGAGGACGATGCCCAGACCCCTAGATTGCTCGACATCCTAGTTCGCTCCGAGATTTGACCGGGGCGGGACCATGGACGACTTGGACACACGGCTCCTAGTAGACTTGCTTAGAGATCGAATTAGACCTAGCAAGGAATTAGGCCAGCACTTCCTTATCGATGACTCGGTCATCTCCAGATCGGTTTCACTCGCTTCATCTAAGGCCCTGCTGGGAGAAGATTCACACGTCATTGAGATTGGCCCCGGACCTGGTTCACTGACACTGGCTCTACTGAGGGCCGGAACCTCGGTGACTGCCTTTGAGATCGACGAGGAGGCGGTCTCCCATCTGCAACGTGTTTTCGGAGATGCTGATGGGCGCCTCGAAGTGCTTCATGCTGATGCCTTGGATATTGACTGGCCTGTGGATGCGACTCACGTAGTAGCGAACCTGCCGTATCAGATATCCAGTCCCGCGATAGAGCGAATCCAGAGACATCACGCCGCCCATTCTCTCGCATCTATAGTGCTTCTAGTGCAGAACGAGTTCGCCGAGAGGATGACCATTGGCAGGGATGCTTCAGCCCTCAGCCCATTGGCCCTGTCTCTTTGGCTGGATTTCGATGTTGAACTGGATGTCAAAGTGTCCCCTCATTCTTTCAGTCCCTCTCCCCGTGTGACTTCGCGCCTAGTTTCTCTGAAGCCCGTAGATAGGGCTGAGGGAGTAGATCGTAGGATGTTCCGAATCGTCACCCAGCACTGCTTCGCCAACAGGCGACGTAAGATGCGTACTCTACTATCTAGGCCACCCAGCCGTTTGAGTCGCATCCGAGGCTGGCACAAGAAGCGCTGGGAAGAGGCTGTCAAGAGCATCGAACATTCGACCCCTGAAGCTCTTCCTGAGGGGTGGATAGAACTCAGACCTGAGAATCTGCAGACTTCCCACTGGGTTGCAATCGTAGAGGCAATTTCGTCTGAATGAGCCGATATGAGAGGGTTTTGACAGCGCCTTGATAGAGGGCCCACGGTTCCGCAGGTCAGGGCAGCGGGTCACGCGACGGGCCCAGACTGGGATGAATACTCATGGCAAAGAAGGACACCTATCTTGCGCTGCTCAGACGCGGCATAGACGAGAACACTGCACACATCCTCTCCGATAGCGGGGTTAAGGTGGGTGATCTGAAGAAGTTCGACGTCACCACTCTAATCAACAACTACGGACTCAAGAAGAAAGTCGCTGAATCCGTCCTCGATGCTGTGCGCTCGGGCCCCCGCGACTCCAGTAAGCAGAGATTCCTAGCCGATGTATTGTCCGACCGAGGGGGTAAGAAGAAGGTCGACAAGATAGAGGAACAACGCTTCAAGCGAGAGCAGAAGGATCTACACGCTGAACTTCTAGAGAAGAAAGAACAACTCAGGATGGCAAGGGTCGAGGCATTTCGCAACAAGAAGTTGGTGATGAATAGGCTCGGCAAGACCATCGAACTGATTGTCAAGCTGGAGAACACCTTCGACGACGAGTCCAAGGACGAGCAACGCTCCAAATTACGTGACCAACTAGAGACCAGAGGGCTAGAGGCAGCGAGAGATCACGAGATGCTCGAACTGGTCGGTACTCCGCAGGATATCGTCGACTTCCGCAGGAAAATAGTACCAAAGATATGCCTCCACGCATGTCCTTCCTGTGGTGAGGAAATCGACCCACTGGGAAGTAATGTGGTCGAAGATATGACAGATTATTCGCTTGTCTGCTGGGAGTGTGAGGAGGAGTTCAGAGCCCCAATGGCCCAAATCGTCGAAGATCGCTTGGCCAACGGCTCAAGAATCAAGATAGACACGAAGAAGAAACCACGTCTGCCAGTATCCCGGCAACCGAAGAAGAAGAAAATCACCTCAGTCTCTGAACAAATGATACGTGATCTTGAATCCACTGGTGCCTCGGCTGAAGAACTTGAGGCGGCGGTAGAGTCAAGCAAACTCTCTGGAGTGCTGATGAGCATAGATGACTGGATTGATCAAACCATAGCGGCGAAGGGTTACATCCAGGCTCAGGAGCACCGTGAGGAATTCATCATAGCAACCGGCGCGGGTGCCACGAAATTCAACAAGTGGATGAAAAAGGCTGGATTGGTCTTCAACAAGCAGACAGGAAGATGGACCCGCTGGGAAGACCGCTGAGGCAGGTCCATGTCCGAAGAGACTCCGGTTATCCGGTTCTTCCGTGGCTCAAAGCCTATGGGATCTGCCAGAGTGGTTCCGGATGCCCCAATTGTAGAGATTGCTGAGTTGGCAGGAGTAGAAATTCCCACCAACTGCACCTCAGGTAACTGTGGGACCTGTCTCGTAAGACTGATCAGCGGTCAAGTGGACCTACCTGATGAGCTTCCACCTGGACTTGATGAAGATCTGGTGGCTGCTGGTGGCACGCTCACATGCTGTATCTACCCGATAGGCTCGTGCGATATCGATTTGATACCCCCACTATAGGTGCTTGAATGGTAGATTGGACGGATACCGAGTTTCTCGCCGTGCTGATATTCGATATCGCTGCAATCGTAATCGCGGTCTGGTGGATTTCAGGACGTTTCACCTCGAAGATGCGCGAAGTCGAGGAGAGGATGTCGAGGAAGGACTCAGAAACGGTCGTTGAATCAGAGGAATGAGATATTATTAATAATTATTAATAATTTTAATTGAAATTATTCGTTCACTGCAGCAGTCCATCGTTCTGCATGGGGTATTCCTACCACTTCGACATGACATCCAAGCACTCCTTTCTGGGATGATATCTCATTCCTGAGATTAATCAAGTCATCGAGGCAACATGGACAGTGTGGATGAGGAGGTTTCACCCATAATTCCACTATTCCGGAATCGTCAACCTCCACTCCCCTCAGAATTGAATCGTCTGTAATCGGTTTTCCGTGCGGTTCGTTACGATCCTGCAGTACTCTTGCAAGCCTCATCTGTGCTTTCCGTTTGGCCCTGCTCATGCTACCACTCCGTCAGCAGTGGGAATGACTCACCCATGGTTAGACACTCCATCCCATCTGCACCGCGCACCCATGTGTCCTCGACCCCAATTGCTCCTTCGGAATAGATTACTTTAGGCTCGATGGCCATAGTACCACCCTTTTGTAGGGGCTGGTCGAAACCTCTTGCTACCACTGGTGTCTCATCTAGTTCAAGGCCGACAGAATGGCCAAGGAATCTAGCCTGATCAGGAGGCATCCCCATTAGGTGACCTACATGACCCATTTCCGTTACCATTGCACTCCCTTCGTCCCAGACAGTCGAGCAGTCTACGCCTTTTCCAAGACTGTCTTTGATGAAGCTAGCGACTTCTTCCATGTCATTGAGTTTCTGTTTCCACTCGTCGGAGAGCCGGCCGGCGCTGAACATTCGAGTGCAGTCCGAGACGTAGCCACGGTGGACGTGGACAATGTCCACGAGCACTGGCTCACCCTCGACTACTCTGGCAAAGCCCGCACCCAGAGAGGCTATTGGACTGGCTCCAAGTCCAGCTACTCCCGAGTCGAAGTATGAGGGCACCGCACCAGAACGACCGGCGGCAATAACCACCCTATCGCAGTCCATCGGCCAAGTCCTCATTCTGATGCGTCCACCAAATCCCGCAGCCCTACTCACCTCATCGGCAGCCCCAGCCATCTCGATTTCGGTCTGTCCGATGCCCCCTTGATCACGAATCACATCGAACATCATCCGATTAATCCGACCACTCTCGCGGTGCATCTCAAGCTCCCATTCTGACTTGGTCTCTCTGAGTGAGTACAATATGCCCGTACAGTCCTCGCTTTCGCCACCTAAGCCATCTATTTTCGATGAAAGGAAAGACCACCTAGATTTCGGTACCTTGGCGGCCAACATCCCCGGGGTTCGAGTACACCCTGCTTCACTGAGAGAAACCTCGAATTCGCCCATTCCAGGTCTGGCTGTTATGGAGTGGGGCGAATCACTGCCCCCAGATTCGTGGCGAGCCCGCTGCAGAGAGCGCCTGACCCATTGGGTGTTTGATACCTCAGATCCTTCTGCGCCGACCAGCAGCAGTGAGTTCTGCCGACCTCCAGTCAGCCAGTAGAGTTCGACTGGGTCGTCGATTAGCACGGATTCATGGCCAGCTCGGGCAAGCGCCTCAGAAAGTCTAGATTGCCTCATTTCTAACTCTGATACGGGAACCCTCCAGTCCTCGCCGTCCGGGCCTGAAATGCGCTCGGCATCCCAACTCATGCTAACGCTTCTAGAGCCACCCACGAAAGGTATTGTGGGAACACACAGAGTGTGTTCTGCACCCACAATGGCCATAGAGGGGCCGCTGGTGCCGCCAAACGTGACTACCGTCCTGTCGCTGGACGACGTCCGCCTTGCGGGACGGACCGTGCTATACAGAACCGACGTTAATTCTCCTCTCCATCCGTCGACTGGCGCATTCCTTGATGACAGCAGGCTACGCTCGATACTCGAGACCCTCAGGGACCTGTCTGATGCACAGGTCGTCATCATGGGACACCAGTCGAGACCAGGCAAGGAAGACTTCACCGATATGTCGGGCCACTGTGACCGACTGTCCCGTCTACTCGGACAACCAATTCAATTCGTCTCCGACATCTGTGGAGACGAGGCTCTAATGGCCATCGAGGCGCTTCAGCCCGGGGAGAAAATATTCCTAGACAACGTTAGGATGCACCCTGAGGAGTACGGTCCCGAGAAGGTAAGTGAGGATGAGGAGCATGACTCTGAGATTGTCACTAAACTTTCCGCTATGGCCGATGTCTACGTTACTGATGCCTTCGGAGCATCACACCGCAATTCTCCAACTCTGACCGGATTTGCTGAGGAGATGCCTTGCATCGCAGGTCGGCTGATGAACAATGAGATCAGGTCACTGAGTCTTGCTGTTAATGACCCCCCGAGGCCATATGTAGCAATTCTTGGTGGTGCGAAGTGCGACGACTCACTAAGAGTCGCACTCAATCTAATCGGCCGTGAAGTAGTCGACACCATTGTCATGGTAGGAGTAGTTGGAAACATGATGCTGTGGGCAAGTGGGCATGACATCGGAAGTAGCAACAAGGAGTTCATTCGTAGTACTATGGGGGACGAATTCGAGAAGACATGGAAGATGGCCGAAAGACTGGTCACAGACCACTCGGAACTACTATTCTTGCCTCGTGACCTCGCCGTTGAGGTGGACGGCCAACGTCAGCCGTTGGAACTCAGAGCGCTACCGACACAACACCCCATCTATGACATCGGCTTCCAGACATTGATGGACATGCGACCTCTCATCACGGGCGCCGGCTGTGTGCTTTGGAATGGTCCAGCCTCATACTTTGAGCTGCCCGAGTTCGCCTTCGGAACCATCGAGATTCTCAACATGTGCGCAGAGGCTACTGGGGTGTCTATCGTCGGTGGCGGACACACTAGTGCGTTGGTGAATCAGCGTGGAATGTCCGGAGAGGTCAGCCACAACAGCACTGGGGGTGGCTCGGCACTGGGAATGCTCTCAGGCGATCCAATGCCCGTTATTGACGCACTCACGCGTTCAAACGACAAGTTCAGACCACTGCTCGCTGCATTGGGCCTTGAACCGGCGGAATGAGCCACTGGGGGGACTTGAACTCCCGACCTCCTGATTACGAATCAGGTGCTCTACCAACTAAGCTACAGTGGCGTCAGCGCGGCCACCTTAGACACTCGGATAAGAGAATCGGTGCCGTAGGCAACGCTAAGGTCCCACTGATTTACACACCTGCATGGAAGAGACTGACGAGGGCGCAGCCCCCGAAGAAACGACACTATCAGGAACACCGAATGCCGCCCCCGCTGGCGATGATGGTGGAGCGTATGGCCAACCCGCTGTGATGGTTGGCCCGAAGAGCTCCCTGCCCAAGATTATGGGAATTCTCATGATGATTTACGGAGTCCTAGTGGGACTGATGGGAGTTCTCGCATTAGCCGCCACTGGAGATTCGATTTCTGAGTACGAAAATATTGGTATCGAGGTCAACTCGATTTTCATGTGGGTCCAAGCGGGTGTAGGAGCTGTAGTTCCTTTCGTGATTGCATATGCCGGAAACCAGGTCCGCAACTACCAGAGGAGCGGTGTCATGATGGGACTCTACGCAATTGGGGCCCAACTCGCTGTGTCACTGATTGGGACCGTTCTGTTCGCCGATGCCATGGCAGAGATGGCCGGAGACAGCGCTCTCGGGGCAGCCGCGGGAGGCATTGGAGCATTCTTCCAAGTCTTCTGTGCTGGTTTATGCGGCCTTTTGGTGGCTCTACCAATACTAGCCTCTGCCGACTCTTTGGAAGATTAGCGCAGCGCGCTGAGATCCGCCATGTGCCCGATGCGGGCGTTGACATCCGCGAGGATACTCTCCAGCGCAGCATCGGTCCTGCCCTCCGCGCGCATCACTAGGATGGCTTCGGTGTTGCTCGGTCGGCACAGGTACCAACCGTCGTCGTAACGCACCCTGATGCCATCCACCGTGGAGCACTCCATGTCCGAGAAGGCTTCCTGCACGGCTGTCATGACTTCTTCTCGCTCACCAGGTAGTGGGACTTTAGCCTCCCCTGTTGAAGGGTAGTCTGGCAGGAATGAGAAGCGCTCTGAGAAGGATGGACCACCATCTGAAGGAGAAGGGTCGCGTCCGATTATCTCAAGCAGGCGCGCGGAATTGTAGAGTGAGTCGTCAAAGCCCGGCCAGCGGTCATGCAGGAAGAAGTGTCCTGACATCTCACCTGCCATCGGGGATTGGGGGTTGTCCCGCAATTCTCGTTTCATGAACGAGTGACCGGTTCTCACCATTTTCGGCACACCACCAACAGAGGCGATTGCCTCTTCTAGTGCCATACTGCACTTGACATCGAAGTACACTGTTCTCTCGGCCTCCGTGGCATCCTCTGGCAGGTTGGACAGGATGTCTGAGGCGAATATTGCCATCAGTCTGTCCGGGTGGATGAAACGTCCGGCTTCGTCGACCACGCCAATTCTATCTCCATCCCCATCCATCCCAATACCGAACTCGGCTCCGTGTTCAATCACCGCAGCTGCTAGATCGGCCATGTTGCCCTCGCGAGTCGGATCCGGTGGGTGGTTAGGGAAGCTGTTGTCCCACTCGCAGTACAGCGGAATCGCATCGATTCCTAGAGCATCCATGAGTCTCACCGCCAGAGGTCCTGGGACAGCGTTGCCACAGTCCACCACGATACGAATCGACCTAGCAGGCCTGCCAGCATTCTCAACTATCGTGCGAATGTAGTGGTCCTCAAAGCCACCTACCTCGACGTGAGTGCCCTCGCCCTCGCGGAATTTACCCGACTCAAAGGCCACTCGTAATTCCTGCAGTTCACCTCCGGCCACTGGAAGTTTGCCGTGGCAGATTTTGAATCCGTTGTATTCGGGTGGGTTATGACTCGCTGTGATGGCCACAGCGGCTTGCACAGGGAGGTCGACCGTGGCACGGTACAGTACTCCAGTAGTAGTCACACCCAAATCGAGGACATCCGCGCCGGTGCTGACAATCCCCTCCACGAAGGCAGCATGGAGGCTGGGCCCGGAATCTCTGATGTCTCTCGCGATAGCAACAGAGGAAGCGTCGAGGTGAGTTGCAACGGCTTTTCCTAGAGTTTTTGCGAATTCGGGTGTCAACTCGCTGTCCGCGATGCCCCTGATGTCGTACGCCTTGAACACACTCACGGCCCGGGCCAGATGCAGACACTCCTAAGCGTTCCCGATTCGGGACAGCCACTCAATCAGCGTACTTATCGGCTCCTTGGAAGTGCAGTGAGACATATTTCTCGTCGCCGACGACCCAACTGTCGTGAGGCTCCGGGCCGATGTAGAACAGATCACCCGGACCTAGGGTGTATACCTCACCGTCCTTGAAAGCGCAAGTCGCATGACCTTCTAGCACCATCCCGAGGTGCTCGACCTCACAGAAATCCGTACCAGACAGTGGTGATACATCGACCGACCACTTCCAACCTGGCTCGTAAGTTGCCCGTCCTATGGTCATACCATCGAAATGAACTACTTCGAACCTGCCCTTCTCAAACTCTCGCAACTCATCAGGCTCCTCAAAACGCTTCAGGATGATATCGTGCATCAGGCTCCTCCACAACCGCGAAACGCTTCACAGACAATCTCAATCAGTGCGCCGCCAGGTAGGTCTGCAACTCCATAAGTTGCTCTGGCAGGAGGCATAGAGTCCCCGAGCCACTCGGAGTAGATTTCGTTTACCGTAGAGAAGAAACCTATGTCGGCCAATAGTATAGTGACCTTGACGAGATCAGTCTTGGAGCTGCCCGCTGCAGCCAGCAGACCGTCCACCTTGGCCAGAGTGCCGTGTGTCTGCGCTTCTATTCCGTCTACCGAGAAATCCACTTGTCCGGACAACCAGATGTGATCCTTCACGGTGATTCCCGGGCTATATGGTCCGAAGACAGATTCACCAGTATCAATCTTCAACTTGCGAGTCATACCTCTCGCACAGGCTCTTTGGTGAAATGTTTACTCACGCAACATCTCGATGATTCGGAAGTGACTTCCAGCTACTTCATCCGCTGTCAGTTCGGCTATTGGCACCCAAGCAGCATCTTCTGCGTCATCGCCACTCCGTGGCACCGCTTCGGATTCAACGTCAACTAGGTAGAACAGCGCGATGATGTGCTTTCGCGGATCTCTGTCTGGGTCACCTTGGATTGCGAGAGCGACTGGGTCGTAACCATCGACCCCCGTCTCTTCCTCAAGCTCACGCAGGACCGCGTGCTCAGGGTCCTCCCCATAGTCTACGAAGCCACCTGGAAATGCCCATCGTCCTTTCCAGACTTCGGGCTCACCACCCCTTCTGATTAGCAAAGCTTCGATGCCGCCCCCGGCCTCCCTGAGGGCGACAGCATCCACAGCGACAGCAGGATTACTGTAACCGTCACGCCCGCAGACATCGCACGCATCACTCTCCATAGCGACGCCTCCTGCTTTGGTAGGACTCGAGCGCCTCGTATAGATCGTTCTTGGAGAATGAGGGCCAGTGAACGTCAGTGAAGTGCAGTTCTGAGTAGGCTATTTGCCACAGTAGGAAATTCGAGATGCGCTCTTCACCACTAGTCCGGATGACGAGATCCGGATCAGGCAGATCAGCTGTGTACATCCTAGCTGAGATCTGGGCCGAGTCTATCGATTCCAGCGCGAGTTCGCCCTTGGCGTGGTCCGCTGCTACTTCACGCACCGCATCAACAATTTCCTCTCTCCCCCCGTAGGCTAGACATACTGTGAACAAGAAGTTGGAATGTTCTGCAGTCTTACTCTCGGCACGGTCTATCGCGTTGCGTACCCTCGAAGGCAAACTCTCCAAGCGACCCACAGCCTGCACCTTGACCCCGCGCGAGTGTATCCGTGGATCTGCTGCAATCTCGTCAAGACCGGCGACATACAAGTCATACAGCGACTCAAGCTCATCCTCTGAGCGTTCGCGCATGTTCTCGGTTGAGAGTGCATACACAGTGAGGTATGAAATATCTAGATCGAGAATCCAGTCCATCACATCCTTGAGCTTCTCCTTGCCGTGGTGATGGCCCACATCACGCCCGAGATTACTACTCCACGCGAATCTCCTATTTCCATCCATAATGATGGAGACGTGCTCGGGTAATTCTCCCTGCTTCAGCCTGTCGCGCAGTCTGTTGGTTCGGATTCGATCAGTCCGAGAGATGAAACTCCATGCATAACTGGAGTTCGCGATTAATTGAGCAGGCACAGAAAACAGTCTGAACCTCAGGAACCACTTGGCCAGGCCGTCGACCCGACGCCCCAACGACTTGCGCATGCGTCCCATGCTATCACCAAATGATGACTGCGCTAAAGGGCGTCGCCTACTCAAGCACCTACTCGAAGACGATATCCGCCCCATCTTCGAGCTTCTCCAGAAGGCCCTTTTCGGGATTGACGACAATAACCTGTCCAGCTCTCTCCCAAACGACAACGTCGTGATGACTGTTGCCTGCATATCCGAATCCATTCTCACCGTATTTGGAGACAAGAGCCTCGGCCTTGCGCTTGCCACGCAAGTTGTAGGTGGCGTCCGAAGCCATCACATCGGAGAACAAACCCACATGGGCGGCCACCCTCTCAGCCACGATTCGATCAGATGCCGTTGCCAACACCAATGTTCGCCCCCTCGCTCGCTCGCCTGTAATCCAATCGAGAAAGGCCTCGTGGTAGTCCAACTCTGCAGGATCGAAGATCAGTTTCTCAGCGAGATCTCGCTTCCACTGCGCCCTTCTTCCTGTGAACTCTTTGAGAATCATGCTCAGAAGCATCCACGGCCTCCTTGGAATGACTCTGGAAAAACAGATTCTACTCATATCCGAGAGAATCAGAGTACCGTCCATGTCAACGGCCAGTGGAATGTCAGACACAGCATCTCCCATGAGCCTCGCTGAGGGGGGTCGGATTCAAGGCTTCGCCGACCGATTCAATGAAACCGGCCACCACCTCGTGGTTCTGGGGGATGCGCCGTGGCAGAGCATGAGAGACCTTGGAGACCGGCCTCGATGGCTGAGATTGAACCCGATTCTGATGCTCCGCCGGGATTCAATGCAGTCGCCTTTGCGGGAATCGGCATGGTCGCTAGGATGTTGGAGCCACATGATTTGGCGAATACTGACGATTGGAAATCCCTTGTTGCTCGATTGGAGTCATGGGGGGAAGTCCCTGAACCCGATTCCATAGTTTCGATTTCAACTACTACTACTAACAGGGGATTGGTAGTCAAACTGTCCGCTGATTCTGATTGGATCGCTGAATTCCTTCCATGGGGTTCGGACGGTCGGCTAAGAGCACGGGCAAAAGCGGCCCCAACGGGCTCTCGCGTACCATCAGGAGGGTACTCATGGCAAGGCACCGACCTCATCATAATCAGATCCTCAGACTCTACATCGCTTGACTCTGCGAACGAGGTCATAAAAGCCCTAGAGGCAGACGAAATGAGCGCAGCTCAAGAAAAACTGCGAAATGCCGGGGCAGTCTTGGGGCGCTATCACACAAAAGCCATGTCAGCAAGGACAACTCCTCCTGACGCATCCAGATGGAACGCTAGGAACCAGTGGCTCGAGGAGACTCTTCACGCGACGTACATTTGGCGAGCCCCGTACTCGAAAAGCCAGCCATGCACCCTCACCCTCGGAGATGCCAGACTTTCGGACATTTCAGGCGACTCACTGAGGATAGGGAGGCCGAGGTTGGCCGATGCACTGCGTACACATACCTGCGAATTCCCGGCTATGCGCGACCTTGCATCTCTAGTCCATGACCTGTCAAGAATTCACTACACAACGCCAACAAAACTCGAACTAATCCCTCTGCGTTCGGCACTAATTGATGGTTGGAAGTCCACAGCGCCGTCTGAATGGACCTCTGACGAAGCATTCTACTCACATAGAGGTGGGATGGCAATATGGGAATACGAGCAATGCCTACTCGATGTACTCGAGGCCACATCTCACCAATCAGGTGCGCCAGAGCCGGCAGTGACTACGCTGGCTTATGTCAAGGCTTACCAGAAGCGGATGTTCAGCAACCGCATGTTTTCGTCACTTTCGGTGATGACCGCGTTCTTCGGCATCGCCTCTTTGGTCAATACTTTCCCCCCTACGATGGATGAAGTTCCTATTCCGATAGCATGCATTGCCCTGAGTTTCTGGCTGTATAGAATGTACAAGCGCTTGTCACCGCCCCCTGAGAGGCCGTTCACCGATCTCGGGAAATGACACCTTCTTCGTAGCTGTAGTGTATCGGCTCTCCTGTGGGTATCTCAAGAGAGACGATGTCCTCGGGACTTATTCCATCAATGTGCATCACAATAGAGCGAAGCGAGTTGCCATGAGCCGAGACTAGGACATTCTTACCATCGACTAGATCTGGTAATATCTCTTCGGCAAAGTAGGGAATGGTCCTCTCGGCTGTCATCTCTAGACTCTCGCCCTCCGGAGGGGCAACATCGAACGAACGGCGCCAGATGTGAACCTGCTCCGCACCGTGCTTCTCCGCCGTCTCAGCCTTGTTCAGGCCCTGTAGCGCACCATAGTGGCGTTCATTGAGTCTCCAGTCGTAATTCGTTGGCACATCCTCAGAGGAATCGTTGTATCGCATGATGATTTCAGCTGTCCTCTGGGCCCGCACGAGGTCACTCGTGTGGACAACATCAATTCGAATATCTGCCAATTGTCGCCCCGCATCCTCAGCTTCCTCTACGCCTTGCTCGGAGAGCCCGACGTCAGTCCAACCGGTGAATCGGTTGGTTGCATTCCATACAGATTGGCCGTGACGGACCAGAATGAGTCTGGCCATCTCCGCACCCTACTTCTGGCCTCTGAGTCGCGGCTCGTGTAAAACCAAACCGCTTTCGTTGCCCCTAGCCCGAGCCATTAGCAAAATGTCCTCGGTAAACTCCCTCTGGGTCTTTCCAGAGGAAGCACAGTAAAAGTTAGTTGAAACCGTTATCTTCGATGGAAGAGTCTCAGTGACACGAACCCACGAGTCCTCGCGCTTGGTAGATCTCGGATCTGCCAGCACCTGCTCGCAGAGGGACTCACAGAATTGACGTAGCTGGGCGGCATCACTATCCTCCTCGAACTCGAAACGCGGGCGAATTCTGCGGAACCTTCGGTGACTGAAGTTCTCAACAGGGGAATTGGTGATGTTGGAGTTGGGGATTGTGACCATCGTGTCCGCTCCCGTCCTCAACGTAGTGGTGCGCAGACCGATGGTGACGACCTCACCCTCGACATCTTCGACGATAATCCAGTCACCGACATTGAACGGCTGATCGACGATTATCGAGATAGCCCCAAAGACGTTCGCCACAGAGTCCCGCGCTGCAAGTGCCAGAGCTAGACCTGTGATTCCCAGGCCTGCTATCAGACCGTTGAGGTTGACTCCAAACAGTCCTGCTATCACGAAGAATCCGACCACCACTACAGCTAGTCGACCTATTGATTCGGCAACGCTAGCCAACGATCGGCGGGCCGCCATATCATCTCCCTCGACCACAATGAAAGCATCGAGGTAGTCGACCAATCGGTAGGCTGTCAGAAGCACGAGTAGGATGAATCCAGCCCATGCGATTTGCTCTACAGTTTCTATCAGATTGGCGTCCCAAACGGGGGCTGCGTTAACGTACGCTCCCATTTCGTCTGTAGCGGAGAGCCAATCCAGTGAGAACCACATCGCTAAGAAGACAATCATCCATCTAAGTGACTTGGGAGCAAACGCATTCTCGCTGTTTATCCTTTCAATCTTGGAGAATACGTCCATCAGGCGCGGGAAAATCATTCGTCTAGAGAGTATTCCAGCCCCCATACTGAGTGCAGCACAAGTGAGTACAACAACCAGAGTTCCGGTGGAGAAGTCACCAATTGTGGGTTCGCCAGCCATGAATTTATCGAGTTCGTTCATGGTGCGGCCGAGGGCGCCTCCCTCAAAAAGGCACCCCCGGTCCTATGGACCGCTTCTCCGAGGGATTGAATACCGCCCCTATGGTCGCAGAGGCGTTCAGATGTCATCAAGAGACGCCACACGTGCCGAGCAAGCAGAAGCGCGCTCCCGCCGAATTCCCGTGACAGCAATGCTCCTACCGTTCCTGCTGTCCATGCTCTCTCCAGTTGCAATAGCCCCAATCTCTACAGCCCAAGAAACTGGTCCAGGAGCTTCTCCAGAAGATATCTGGTCAGTTGAGTATGCAAACCAGATATTCCCTTGGGGGCCGCATGGAGATTTCGACCAACTCCAATTTCGATCTTACCACGATTACTTCTCTATGAAGGAGAGAATGCAGACTTTGGCTGCCTACTATCCTGATTTTCTGCAATTCCATGAGGGACTATTGGGTGGAGTGAACGCACGCGGCGACGAGATGACCTCCGACGAATACAAGGGTTGGTTCTACAATCATCCAAGCCCATGGATGAAAATTACCGGCAATGTACAGGGAGGGGAATTCAATGATTTCAATGGCGACGACGGAAACTACGCAGACCGACCAGACGTGATGTTGGTGGGAAACCATCATGCTAGAGAGTGGATGTCTTACGAAGTCCCGATGTTCTTTCTAGAGACAATCGCCTTCTATTACGGCAAGGCAGGCATCGACAATGATGGAGACGGAAAAATCGATGAGGACGGCTGGGACGGCATCGACAATGACGGCGATTGCTTGCTGTTGAACGCAACCAACCAAGATAGCAATGGCGACGGCACCCCCTGTGGGCCCGGCGACTTAGGGGTCGACGAGGATTTCAGCGAGCAATTCATCACTGACCTAGTCAACACCCGCGAGATATACCTCATTCCCATGCTAAATGTAGATGGGAACAGGTACGACCGAGAGGAGTATTGCGGCGAGACCGCATGGGAGAACTGCAGGACTTCGGGTTGGAGGAAAAACCTACGTGACAACACCCATACAGGAACCACGCCTATCCCAGACGTCGATGAAGAGGTTGACGAGGGTTGTGACGGTGTAGATCTGAATCGAAACTATCAGTTCGAGTGGGGAGCTCCACTTGGCGCCACTGGACCCCTTTTCCCCGGTTTCTGCTATGCTAGTGGTCCTAACAATGACGTCTACAACGGACCTGTGAACTATGAAGACAACGATGGCGACGGTCTAGTCAACGAGGACCACGTAGATGGGAAGGACGACGATGGAGATGGCCAGACCGATGAGGATTGGATGGGAGGTAACTCTGAGCCAGAGACGAAGTTCATCCAGGACATGACGGAGATGAACGACGACGACCTAGATGGCGCCTCTGACTTCAAGGCAACACTGACATGGCATTCATTTTCGGAGTTGGTGCTGTGGCCATGGGGACACTGCACTAATTGTTACACTACGGATGATGAGTATCTCGTATACCATGGCAACATGATGGGACAGATGACAGACTATGCTCCTATGCAGTCATCCGAACTTTACCCCACTACTGGCGATTTCTGCGACTGGCATTACGGAGTCCACAATTCATACTGCTACACCATCGAAATCGGGAACGCCTTCCACGAACTTCCCGAAGACATCGCGCATATCGCGGTGCGAAACATCGGAGTCGCATTTTACATGACTGAGATTGCCGATGACCCCAGATACCGTGCCATCGTAGGAATAGAGAACACTACTGCTCGACAATGGCTTGCTGACCCTGCTAATGTAACGGTCCCGGACAAGGGAGACATCCCAATCGGGCTTTGCCTCGATCCCGCATTCCCATTCACTCCTGACATAAACAGAACCCACTTGATGTGGCGATTCGTAGAACCGACTAGGCAGCAGAATGAGTTTGGTCCAACCGAGTGGGTGGACGTGCCTTGGGAGATGTCAGGGTTCTCTGAGTCGGAGGATGTATGCAGTTTGCTGGATGGCTCGAACGGAACCCTGCTCCACAGTCACATTCCACACCCTGATACCTTGGCTGGTAAGATTCAGTACAAGGCGATGTTAGGGACCATAAACGGCGCCTTCCCGTTCTCATACCCCTCCGTAAATGAAGGAGGGAACTACTACGAGTTAGGAATACCCTACAGAGCTTCATTCGGTTCATCCATTCTGGCAGTGATGATGTTCCTAGTGATAGCGAGCTTCGTCTGGGGTGGACTCGGCTATACCCTGCGCGCTATGTTCGATGACGAACGTGGCGTAATCGGTTTGCCGGAGGATGGCGGATGAAACCGCAGGAGTCCTCATCGGACCAGTTCAGCGGCCGAATGGGACTGATATTCGCCACCATAGGTGCCGCCATAGGAACCGGTAACATCTGGCGCTTCCCTAGGATGGTAGGTGCCAACGGAGGCGGCTCGTTCCTAGTCCCCTGGCTGATTTTCCTATTCCTCTGGTCCATTCCACTAATCATAGCCGAGTTCGCCCTTGGGAAGAGGAGCAGGACTGGCACAGTGGGAACCTTCAGGTTATTCGCCGGTAACAACTTCGCTTGGATGGGGCTCTGGACAGCATGGATCTCCACTGCCATCGGGTTCTACTACGCCGTCGTAACAGGATGGTGCCTGAACTACTTCCAGTCTGCCATCAGGGGTGGTCTGGGAAGCGAGGTAGACACAGTAGAGGTCTGGAACTCCTTCCTGCAATCATGGGAGCAGGTGGTATTCTTCCAACTCATAGCGGTATTAATCACCATGGCTGCAATTTGGAGGGGAGCCAAGGCGATTGAAAAGGTCAATGTAATTCTGATGGTATCGCTATTCGTACTACTCTTCTCCGCATTGTTCCTCGCCTTCGTGATGGACTTCGAAGACGGAACCCTCGATGGCTTCGTCTACATGTTCAGTATCCAGCCTGAGTACCTCATGCAGCCAGAAACCTGGATCAATGGACTCTCGCAGTCAGCATGGTCCTGTTCAGCTGGAATGGGCATGGCAATCACTTACTCAGTATACATGAGGAAGGATGAGGACACGACCCTCAATGCTGCCACCATGTGCCTCGCTAACAACAGCATAAGCATCATCGCGGGACTGACTGTCATGATGGCGGTATTTGCGGTAGTGGACGACCCCCTGAGCGCTGTGGGGGCGGGTAGCTCTGCAATCACATTCCTAGTTCTGCCCGAGGTCTTCGCGCAGGCACCCGGAGGCAGCGTGGTACAACTCATCATGGTCACCGTATTCTTCCTCGCACTTTCATTCGCCGCCCTCACCTCGATGATATCTACAGTGGAACTCTGCGTCAGGAACTTCGTCGACCACGGAGTGGACAGATCAAAGGCAGTGGGATTCACGACTGTCTCGATATTCCTCTTCGGTCTGCCCAGCGCTGCATTGTGGATTCGCATGGACTCGGCAACTGGAGTAGCATTCCCGCAGTTTCTCGAAGTCCAGGATCACATCTGGGGCTACGGCCTGATGTTCAGCGGGCTATTCATCGCCTACAGCATCTGGAAGTACGGATGGAGCAGGTACAAGATGTGGCAGGCCGAGAACGACATCAGTGACTTCAGCATCCGTGACTATCTGGACAACGGAGTCTCCTCGTTCCGTGAAGATTTCATCAACACGGGTGACAACGACTGGTGGATAGGCCGCTGGTGGGACTACATCATGTACCTAGGCTTCCCACTGATGTTCGCAGTACTGATGATATCCTATTTCGTCGACCTGCTAGTCAATGTCCACGACCCGTGGAACCCATCGAACCCTCATGGGATCTCGATTATCCTCCTCTTCTGGGGAATAACCGCATCCCTCTTCATCGGACTCAACAGGTACGTCTTGGTTAATCGTGTAACCTCCATGAATGGATCTTTATGGCCACGGAATTGGGACTTAGAACCACGTCCACTTTACAGGAACGTGCCCGAGGGGGCGGATGCACCAATCGACATGCTGCCAGGGGGCGACGATCCGTTTGTCGTGCAGGCTGGCGAAGCACTTCCTGACACGTTTGTCGACGAGTATGGCGAGACCCAAAGCCATTCGATGGCAACTGTTGAAGCAGAACTCGTATGAGTCGGGCCATGCGCGAGCCGGCATGCTGGGAGATGTTCTGGCCCGAGGTCGCAGTATTCGACGGCAATGCGAACGCACTTGGCATCGAAGAGGCATCGCTGATGGATGCGGCTGGGAAGAGACTCGCTACTGCTGCACGCGAAATGGCAGAAGGAGCAATTCTAATCTTATGTGGGCCAGGCAACAACGGTGGAGATGGCTTTGTCGCCGCCCGCTACCTACGTGAATGGGGCATCGATACCTCGGTCATAGCCAGTCACCCTGAATCGCGCGGCACCAGCGCGCGCGCTGCGCGCGAGGCTGCTGGCGGGGTACTAATCTGGCCCAATACACCTCTCAAACCTCACACTCTCGTCGTGGACTGTCTGTTGGGAGCCGGAGCCTCCCCTGGGCAGAGCCTCAGGGCCCCTATTGGAGAAATCGTAGCTTGGGCAGTCGAACTTGAGACTCCCGTGCTTGCCTGTGATATCCCAACGGGAATGGGAGGGTTGGATGCTCTACCAGCTATCGCCACCCTCACCTTCCATAGTATCAAGCAGGGGCTGGCCTCACCCGAGGCCGGGGAAGTCACAGTGGCTCCATTACCATGGCCGGCTGAGGTCGAGGACTGCGGACCCGGTGATGCGAGCCGATATCCTCCTCTGACTGCAAACGCTCGCAAGGGAGACCGTGGCCGGTTATGGGTAATCGGAGGAGGTCCATACCACGGTGCCCCAATACTCGCTGGTATGGCAGCCGCTCGCACCGGTTGCGATCTCGTACACATCGCGATGCCTAGTGCAGCCGCAGCTAGAGTAGAATGGCCTGCCACACTGATTCCTGAGATCTTACCAGACGAGGACATTCTAACCGACGCTTCTCTTACACACATCTCCGAAGCCTTCGGATCCCGCGAAACCCAGGCGCTAATCATAGGCCCTGGATTGGGTCGTGACGATGCTACATTGAGCGCTGTTTCGGAAATACTCAGGATGTCTTCGGACAACGGTGTCCCTGTAGTGATTGATGCTGATGCCATCGGTGCCCTGCCCAATGAGTCATGGCCTAATGGGCTAAGCGGCGTTGCCACTCCCCATGTCAAGGAGGCCGAGCGTTGGCTTGGAACAACATCTCCTTCAGATGCTCTCAATGACTGTTCAGGAGAGGCCGTTACCATCGTAATCACAGGCCCGGAGGATGAACTGACGGGTCCTGAGGGCCGCTCCTGTCGTGCCTCAGGAGGTCACTCTCGCATGGCGGTGGGAGGCACTGGCGATCTGTTGGCAGGCACGATAGGAGGGTTGCTGGCTCAGGGTATGGAGGCTTGGCCTGCAGCTAGGCTCGGCTGCGCACTGCTGCGTGAATCAGGTGCCAGAGCAGCCGAGAGCACCGGTCCAGGACTGCTTGCAGAAGATGTTCCTGTTGAGATAGCCAGAGTACTGGCGGAGTGGACGTAGGGATAGCATGCTGGTCAGTGAAGATTACCCCTGGGGAAAACTTCTGCGTGAGTACGCGACTTACTGCGCAGTGGGGTGCATCAATGTCGCCGTATTCTTCGTTATCTACGACTGGCTCTATGACATTGTCCTAAACGAGCAGTATCGGGCAGCAAGCGCCTGGGCCGTGGCTTACTTCATCAGTTCGTGGCAGGCTCACTTCCTACATCGCTGGCTGACCTTTGAGTCTCCAACTGGATACACGAAAAGCCTCTATGTGATGCTGTTGATTTACACAGTTCTATGGGCGATTTCCACCACTACTATAGCTTACTTCAGTGACACCCTAGGATACAACCATCTGTACACTTGGGCTGCCAACACAGCCGCTTTCGGCTTCTTGGCCTTCCTTGCTCTGCGCATCTTCGCCTTCCCTCTGTCGGACGGGCGAATCTCACGCAAAGAACGCCTTGAGGAGTACAAAGAGCGGCGTAGGTCTTGAAGTGGACTTGTTCGTGGCGCGGCCGTGACCCAAGGCGTACGAGGCACTAGGGACTTCTATCCCGAGGACATGAGAATACGCAACTGGCTGTTCGACAATTTCCGCAACGCCGCCCGCAGCCACGGATTTGAGGAGTACGATGCCCCGGTATTAGAGCATGAGGAGTTGTACACCCGCAAGCAGGGCGAGGAGATCACACAACAACTCTACAATTTCGAGGACAAGGGCGAGCGCAGGGTCGCCCTTCGTCCCGAGATGACACCATCCCTCGCGCGCATGGTGATGGCTAGGGCCGGTGCCTTACCCACTCCAATCAAGTGGTTCTCGATTCCACAGTGCTGGCGCTACGAGCGAACACAACGCGGGCGCGGGCGCGAGCACTACCAGTGGAACGTCGACATCTGGGGCAGCAACGCCCTCGAGGCTGATGTGGAACTACTCTCGGTTCTGGTGAACTTCTTCGAGGGTATCGGACTTACAGCTGACGACTTGGTCATCAAAATCAGCAGCCGCAAGGTGTTGGAGGAAGTTCTCGGCTCGTTGGGAATCTCCGGCGACGCCTTTGCCGCCACATGCATCATCGTCGACAAAATGGACAAACTTCCAGAAGACGTCGTTGCCGCTCAACTGGCCGAGCAAGGGCTCGGCCCTGATGCAGTGACTACCATTCAATCCACACTCGGAGTTGACGACCTAGACTCTCTTGCATCCGCACTCGGTGGAGACAGCGCTGCTGTCTCAGAACTTGCAGGATTATTCGATCTTATCGATGCCTACGACATCGCCGACTGGGTTGCCTTCGACGCCTCGGTGGTCCGTGGTCTCGCTTACTACACCGGCCCGGTCTTTGAGGCACACGACCGAGCAGGACAACTTCGCGCTATTTGCGGTGGTGGCCGTTACGATAGACTTCTGTCGAGCCTAGGTGGCAAAGATATGCCAGCGACCGGCTTTGGCTTCGGTGACATGGTCATCATGGAACTGCTGATGGACAAGGGACTCGTACCCGACCTGCCTTCAGGCAACGAGGACATCGTCATCGCAATCAGCGAGGATCTGCGCTCGGCAGCGATGTCTGTGGCTTCCAAACTCAGAGCAAGTGGCCGCTCGGTCGACCTCGTACTGGAAGACAAGCGCATGAAGTGGGCCTTCCGTCATGCCGAGAGAACTGGGGCACAAAGACTCGTGATGGTGATGCCCGAAGAATGGGCAGCAGGTAATGTGAGAATCAAAGACCTCGAAAGCGGTGAAGAGTCAGATGTCGACGTTGGCGATTTGTGATTACTCTTCTTCGAGAATTTCTTTGATAGTCTCATCAGCTCCGAACATCGAGGCGATGATTGCCGAGACCAAGTCGAACATACCATCACTCTTCGCGAGTGAATCTGCTGGCACCGACTGCAGCGAGTGCTAGAGCGCCTATACCTGCTACTAGGCCGAAGCCAGGCAGAGCGTCTGAGACAGCACCACCGATTCCGTCTCCACCACCATCACCACCTTCTCCTGGGATGGTTTGGTTGACTACAGGGAAGTTGGCTTCGACGGTATAGTTCTCCTCGTTGTTCGAGTAGAAGAAGGTGAACTCACCCTCACAATCTATTCCTGGAAAGAGGCACTCAATACCGTTGTAACCAGGCCAAGAGTACTGGACTCTAAGTTGGGGTTCTTCTATGCTCTTATTCCAACGAGCCATCGACTCATTGGTGTTAATCTCCCAGTGTACTGCCTCATCTTCGTAATTATTGTTGACTCCAGGGAACTCCTGCTCTGCCATCTCCAAAGACCCCTTCATCAGTGTCAAGGTGAGTGGAATACATTCCTGGGTATCGTCACAACCATCTCCTGCATAAATCCTAACTTCAATATCAATGACTATTGTTCCGTTGGCATCTAGATACATGTCCTGCTTGAAATTCTCCTGCATGCTGCAGGTGAAATCGACCTCTACCTGCTGTCCTTGAGGAAACGTCTCAGAGCCGTATCCCTCGCTGGCTGAGCCCGATGAGTCGTTGCCATCAAAGTGAGTCCAACAGTTGTTCAGGCTACTGTCTCCCCAGAAGTGCATGTGCGGGTTGTCGACCGAGGGCTGCTTGGGGTCCTGAACTGCATCTTGCGCGCTCGCGGGCGCGGCCACGGTAGACAGGGCAATCAGTAACGCGAGTCCGAAGGCGTGTGCAGCACGCTGCGTCTGCATGGTTTCGCCCCCAATCTCCCCTGTTTGAGACTTACTCCGTTCTGGTTCACCCTCAATCGAATCGATGAAATCCGCCTTCTGGGGTACTGCGCGTCTTTCTTGAGATATTGAGGGCCTCTCCGAGCATATCTGCGCTCATCATCTCAGCCTCGAGCCGGCTGTTGGCAACTCCGGTGATGATTGACATCACTTTGATGGTGTCTCCGAAGGCCGGATCTTGTCTGGCTCCGAATATGACGTTGGCATCGGGAGAGAGTCTTGCTGTCATCAGATCACAGACCTGGTTAGCTTGCTCCAGCGTCATGTATGGACCACCTGTAACGTGGATGAGAGCACCCGTCGCCCCGTCTATCTCAATGTCGAGAAGCGGATGGTTGAGGGACTCGTGAACTACCTCCTCTGGACCTTGGTCACTCTCTCCATAGAGCATCATCGTCACGCCTCCACCCTTCATGATGGCTCGGACATCTGCGAAGTCGAGGTTGATTAGGCTCGGCAGGGTGATGGTCTCGACCACTCCCTTGACTATCTCTGCGATGAGCTGGTCCATGATACTGAAGGCTTCGTCGAGAGGCAGGTTTGGGACGAAGTGGAGAAGTCTGTTGTTATCCAGCACCAGAACTGCGTCGGCCGCCTTCCTGAGTAATTCAAGTCCTTCCAATGCTCTCTGCATTCGCTGTCTGCGCTCGACTGAGAATGGAGTTGTTACGACGGCCACGACTAGAGCCCCTGAGCGCTTGGCCTCCTCTGCCACGATTGGAGCAATCCCGGTTCCAGTGCCTCCACCTAATCCGGCGGTGACAAACACTAGGTCAGCCCCACCAACAATCTTGGTGATGACATCTCTACCGGCCTCAGCGCAGCGTCGTCCAGTGACCGGGTCCCCTCCGGCACCAAGTCCGCGGGTGATGTGCCTGCCGACCAACAATTTCTGCATCGCTCTTGTGTGATCGAGGTGTTGCTTGTCGGTGTTGATCGCTACGGTGACAGCTCCCTCAACACCGATGTGAGTAATCCGATTCATCGTGTTATTGCCAGAGCCCCCACAACCGCATACTAGGATGCGTGGGTCTGGGGGCCCGTACGATTCGAGCTCCCTATCTGTCAGCGCTGTTGGAATCCTACCGTCGGGTATCTGATCAATTACTGATGCCGGCGCCTCAACCATCCATCCTACCCCAGTGCATCCCCGGCATTGCTGCCTACTTCACGAAGTGCGTTTCTCAGCCTTCTTAACCGTTGAGGGGTATGACGGCCCGACCGAGGCGATTATCAGAGTCTCTCCGGAAAGCGAGATAAGCAGGAGGGCACTCCACTGGCATAACCGTGCTTAGCTCAGTTGGCTAGAGCACCTGACTGTAGACTGGAAACACTTGGTTGTAGGCAGCCATCAGGGGGTCCCCGGTTCAAGTCCGGGAGCGCGGACCAATAAACTCCTTCAGTTGCTCTTGGAGCAATGTGGGCAGACTGATAAAGGGGGGTTTGGTCGGCAGGCCGCAACGAGGTCTGACAATGGGTGTTCAACAGCATGTTAGGTCACTCTGGAAGACCCCCAAGGCATCACTACCGCCTAGGTACCGGCGCGACCGCATGGCGAGCTGGAGGCGAGAGCCTGTGTTCCAGAGAATTGAGAGGCCAACGCGCATCGACGCGGCCCGACGGGTCGGCTACAAAGCTAAGCAGGGAGTAGTTGTTGTTAGGACCCGCGTTCGCCGAGGGGGACTGCGCAAGAGCAAGGTCCACATGAAGCGCAAACCTTCCAAGGCCGGTATCAAGAAAATCACAATGGGCAAGTCGATTCAGCGGATGGCAGAGGAGCGAGTCAACAGGCGCTACCCAAACCTCGAGGTACTCAACTCGTATTGGGTAGGTGAAGATGGGAAGAACAAGTTCTTCGAAGTCATCATGCTGGACCCTGCACATCCTGTGATTAAGTCGGACAAGCAGCTCGGATGGGTATCCAGCGGCAACAGCCACCGCGGTCGCGCGTATCGTGGAAAGACCAGCGCCGGCAAGCGTGGGCGAGGTCTGCGCAACAAGGGCAAGGGAGCCGAGAAATTGCGGCCCAGCCTGAAGGCCAACAAAAACCGCGGCAAGTGAGCCCCCTTCGGCCGTCAGATTGATGCCTGTTCATTCTCGGCAGTAGCCAATGGCAGACCGTCAAGTGTCCGAAATTCGCGGGCTCCCCGTCATCATGCCTAGCGGAAGATTGCTCGGAACAGTCCATGACACAGTCATCGATACAGACGGTTGGACCTGCACGCACATCTTCGTAGCCGACCCTCCCGCCGATCTGGTTGAGGGCCGAATTCATGTCGCGATTCCCTGGAACTGGGTCAGATCGATAGGCGATGTTGTGCTTCTCCGATGGTTCCCATCCACTCCCATTCCACGTAACTCGTGAAGCCTCTTTCCTCGTTCAAGGGCTCAAAACCCACTCTAATCGCTTGAGCATAGGATGAACGCGACTGCGATACGATTCAAAAGCAGAGGGCGAACCGTTCTGCGTGCGCCGAGCGTCCGCCACCCTACTAATCGCCCTACTGCTGGTCAGTTCAGCACCTCTGGTTCAGGCAGGAGAGAAAGGGGTCATCTCATGCGTCAACGCCGACCAGTCAATGATGCCGGCAAGTTGGGATCTCGATGATCAGTCATGTGTAAGGGTCGATTTGGGGGAGTTGGAGCCCGGCGAAATTATCTCCTTCGATTTGACCACTGATTCTGAAATAGATATCCTCATGTTCTCGGTCAACTCGATTTCAGTTTACCAGAATGAGCAGTCATACCGCAGCGATTCGATTTGGGAGAGGAACTCGGTATTCGAGGAATTCATCGGAACCGGTTCCTGGCACTGGACTGTCCCTGACGATAGGGAGATGACCCGATGGTACCTCGTTCTCGACAATCTAGTCCACCCTCAGGATGGAGGAGGTGGCGCTCAGGGAGGTTCGATAGCGTCAATCGCACTAGACTCGGAAATGATCACTCCTGGAACGTTCACCCTCGCTGACACCATCGTTAGACTCGACCCCGGCGAGCACTCGGTACTGCACGGCCCGTTCATAGTAGACGCTGGCACTCAAGTCAGGATGGAGGCCAACACCATGGAGGGAGCTCCCGATGTATTCCTAATGACTTCCTCGCAGGTGGCTCTGTATGAGCAGGGCGGCACCGCAGCCGCACGCGTCGAAGGTACCGACATGCTACTCATCACTCAGGAACGTGACATGGTCTGGATGGCTACCGAGACTTACGAGGGAGAAGATCTCTATCTGGTGGTCGATAACAGAGCAGGTCCTGCAGGAGGAGGTGCTGGAACCGAGGATACCGCAGTCACAGTTACACTCACTCTGACCCCGGTACTGGAACCAGTAATCAGCGGAGACGTCTCTCTTGAGATAATCAACGTCGGCGACATCGTCACTCTGGACGCTACGCAGACTCCGAACAACTCCGGCCAGATTCCTGAGTCTGGCTTCCATTGGGACACCAACGGAGACGGAACAGATGACACTGTAGGGTCGTCTGTGAGTGTCAGTTGGTCAGACCCCACTAATGTCACTATCAGACTTACTGTAGTGGCGATTGACGCGCGTAGCGCCAGCTCGTATCAGTCAATCGAGGTCGCGGACATTTCTGGGCCCGAAGTAAGCATTGGAGCCTCTGCGATATTGGAACGCACATATGGGGACGATGTGGTACTCAGTGGGCAGGTGAGTGATAATTGGGGCATCGCCACAATCGAATGGCTCGTCGATGATGTTCTGATACGGACCAATTCGGGCAGCGACGAAGGAGCAACCGTGTTCAACCATCTGTTCAACTCCAGTTACTCCGCCGGACTCCACACCATCACCCTGAAGGCCACTGACAATTCGGGCATGGTTTCCGAAGACACCGCAACTATCAGTCTGTACGACTCCACTCCGCCAGTCATCGGAACACACCAAGAGGAGGTGAATCTGCAGATAGGCCAGACCTTCCGCTTTGAGGCCAACGTCAGCGATTCCGAATCGAACAACCTGTTATTCTCGTGGGATTTCAACAGCAATGTAGACTCCGATTCTGACGGCGACCCAAGGAACGACAACGACGGTTTTGGAGACTCGGTGCTGTGGAGTTACGATGCCTCCGGTCCTATGATTGTAGTCTGCCAGATTGAGAACGACGCCGGGCTGGTTTCCGAGTTTGAGGTGCTGGTCAATGTGCTCAGTGGTAACGAGGATGATGGATTGGATTTGATGCAGTTGGGACTCATGGCCGCAGCTGCTCTCATAGTGGTAATTCTGATTGCTCTGTTGACTTGGCGATTCATGTCTAATCGTAGACTTGCAGCGATGATTGCCGAAGATGATGAGCCTGAGCAGCCTGTATCCGCAGCCCCCTCAGTCGAGGAGCAGAAGGCCATGTGGGGTGGAGCAGAGCCCACCATGCAGATTGAGCAGCCTGCTCAACAGGTCTTCAATGACTTCTCAAGCGGGATGTCAGGTTCGACCCAAGATATCTCCACTGCAATGGGTGAGTCTGAGGGAGAGGAACTGGATCCCGATATCGCAGCTCTGCTACGGTCATCCGAAGAAGAGGATGCCTCAGGCCCAAGTCCTGCCAAAGAAATCCTATCAGAGTTTGACGAAGATGACTCTGTCGAGAGAGAAGATATCGATTACTCACATGAGACTCAGACTGAGGAAACCGTGTCAAACTGGTCTCCCGGAGAGGACGAAAATGAGGTCTTCCAACCTAAAGAAATTGAGTCGGAGCCGGATCGAAAAGTTCGCCAGAATTGCTCTTCGTGTGACAAGAAGTTCGAGGTCGAACTTCCTCCTGGACTTGACGCCGCTAGGACAGCTTGTCCTCATTGCGGCTCGATTGAATCGATTAGCCTAGGGTGATTCATCTACAACCTCGGTTATTAGATGCAAAGCCGGTTCCTGTAAGGCAATACCCTATAGCGCACCTCTAGGAGGTGCGAGCATGGGCAACACTGGTATCCGGTTGGTCTCTAGGGCGCCGAGGGCGAACAATTCGCATACCCTGCTGATGGCCTTGCTGTTCTTGCTCCCTATCCTTTCACCCTTCTCTGCGGTGAGCGGCGAGGCGAGAATAGAATCTCAGGACTTCGAGGTACTTGACCAACTGTCCGAAGTACTAGAGGAGCGCCAAGAGATGTTGGACAGTAACTCCGTAGCGCAGTTGGCCCAACCAATCATCGAAGGAATAGGTAACTCGGTAGTGCCTACTGGGCCATCTGACCCTCTCGCCAATGTGGATGGATCAATAGATGGAGTGAGTATGGTGACGACTACTCCTCCACAACCACAGCATCCTGGCCCCTACAATCTGCTGTTGGACCCCAGTAGCAGTTCTCCCGGCCAAGTCGATAACATCTGGCAGACTCTGGTAAATCTGACCGACTATGTGATTTGGACAGAGTACATCGACCTCGATGGGAACACAATCCAGAGCTTTGAGGTGGTGACATTCTCAGCCAATCTACTGTCTCTATTCGACATCAACTCCGAACCTCTTCTGCACGAGATTGACGTCGACAACGACGGGGATGATGACATCGAAGTTGGACTGAAGATTGCCTGGGAGTTCCTCGGCGGATGGGGGGTGGAAGGGGGAGTGCTTTGGATTGAGCCCGGCATTTCGTACTCGGTCAAGGTACTCGACTCTAGCCAGAATGATCTAGATTGGAATATGATGGACTCGCTGCAAGTATCACTAATCAAGGCATTTGCATATTCCGGGCAGGACTCCATACTGGCCCTCGGAGACGGTGAAACCTACATTTGGGTTGTCGACTCAAGGTTCACCGCCCAACCGGATGACTTCACTCTCCGAGTAGGAATAGAGAGATTCTATTTCGATATCTCTGGAGCCAGTTCCGATCTAGTATTCACTCTCATACAGGCACTCACGTTAGGACTAATCAATCAAGGGGCGGATGAGTCCGGAATCACTTTCGCTGCGATTGCCGCACCATACGCGATCGAGTTCAGGAACCCTGGTGGACGTGACTGCCCGGACCGGTATTCTCCTGACGAGATGCTCTTCGCTACTTACACGGAGCTGAATTGCGGAGTCTCGGCGGGCTTCGGATACTTACACTTCTCTCCACCCGATGAAAGTGGCGATAGAGACCTCTGGGAACTGGCATACATAGAACTCTCATTCCATCCCAATAAGCAAGCCGTGGTCATTCCCGAGGAGGCTGACGTAGTCATTAGGACAGATAGCGTTCTGCCCGAGAATAGCATCGTCGACGGTGAGAGGGGACTGACCACAATCGAGTATTGGGCAGACGAGAGAACCGACTTACATATCCACTTCCACGAGAACAGATCGGAACTCCCTCCTGAGGAATCCAGCGATGGAGGTAGAGGTAATGTGACCGACTCCGTAGGATGGCTGAGAGGGTTGCCTAAAGGGTCCTTGTCGGAAGGAGAGATAGAGCGCGTTTTCCGTATGCTTGGCTCTGATGGCTCGCGTTCCCAACTCCCAGGTGAACTCCCACAGAGGCTTGGCTTTATCATCGGAATCAAGAACTTCTCCAGAGACAACAGTGAGAATGTCGACGACCCCACTCTACCGGTAAATCCAGCAAACCCTCCTAAGACCCTGATTCTCATACGGTCGGTGCAATCGATAGAGGAACTCAACTATGACTCGTGGTTCATCAGAGAGGGTGCTGCAGAAGACCACAGAAAGATACACATCAGAGCGAAAGACCTGCCGACGGCACTGGTTCTCTACGGATCTTTCGAGCTTAGCAGCGGGAGCTCAAGTGAGAGTGGACTTGACTCAGAAGACAGCCTCGACTTCGTATCGAAGATTGTGGATAATGTCCTAATCAACATAGTCGATTTGTTCTTGGACATAGGAACCATCCTGAATGACGTCCCTTCAGCCGTGGTGGATGTAATCAGCGGTGGTGTTGATGGGACCAGTGGCCTCGCGGGCAGGACAGTCCACCTACTTCTTACAGACAACTGGCTAGTCACCAGATCTGACATGCCGTTAACCAGCCTTTCAATTCAGATAGGTTCGAGTGACCATCCAACTGATTCAGGCGACCATCTGATGCTGGCAAAAGACAGGGGACTTGGTTTAGTTCAAGGCAGGAACGGACCAATCGAACCCCTAGCGCCAGTAGCGGCTAGCATCGGGTTCAGCGGCCTCATTGCATTCTCTCTAATCGACGACAACGAGTTGGATGAACAGGTCGTGATACTACGCACCGCATCTGATGAGAGATTCTCATTCACCTACATTGATTATCATTCAAAAACTCTCGAAGGAGCCTCCTTTGAGGCTCTGACACTCAGTGACATCCCTGACAATCTCTCCATACAAGTATCAGCAAGCGGAATGGAATACCTCGCTTCGTCCGGTATCGAGTCGATTACCTACGCGGGTATGGACGGCACTCAGCGTCAGGCAGCTACCATTATCGGTGTGCCCGACTCATTCAGCACCACATCAGGCTTCGTCACTGGATGGTCATCCTCCACTCCTATCTCATCGATTGAGGCGCAGATTAGCAATTCAACTGACCCTGTCAGATTGACGGGTGACCACTTCCTCTTCCATCATGATCAGATAACTGGAGCTTCAACAATCTCAACTAGGTTGACCGGGCTCAGCGAAGTTAGTTGGACGGAGCCTTCTGTGGAGGGAGCCTCGGGTCCTGCTGGCCGGGGAACCGCTCAGATATCGGCGTCAGGCGACCGAGCCCTGAGTATCAACGTCGACCATGCTCCGACTGTGGGGGGTGACTCACTCTCAGTGATTGCCTCAATTGACCCACTCCCATCTACTGTCAGAATCCAGATACCGACAGGATCCGACTCAGGAGCCAGTCTCGATGTGCCTGAATTCAACACCTCAAATGGCCTCTCTGGAGTAGCTTTCTTCATCAGCGGTTTCGCCGACCTCGGCAGGTCGGTAAACAGCGTCCTATCAGGCATCACCTCAGACATCTCGACCAGCTCGGAGTCCGAAGAAGACTTCTCCTTCGGCCTCCAGTTGGAGGCCGACTCAACATTCGACTTGACCGTAGAGGCTGTGCATGGCGACGGTTCGCTCAGGGTACCCACTTGGGTCCATGGGGTCGCCTTTCAGGCATCTCCCTCCGGAATCGCTGATGGCTTCCACTTGAGGATATGGCTACCCGAACTCCCTCCATTAATTGACTTCTCGATTACTAGGCAGAACAAGGTCAACGGCCAGAACTGGGGTATCAGTGTGGGCCTTGAAGGCTGGGTGCCGGCACATAGCGAACTCATGGTCCAGATTTACGGAATCAACGGTCAGGACTTGCTACTGACCCTTCAGGGTCTGACGGTCGGAGCATCTACTAATCTCGGACTCGATGCGGTATTTGAAATCAAATCGGTCGGTGAAATTACCGAGGTCACAACCTCGACCCACTATGTTCTCTCTGAGAGGTTGGACTGGGTCCACGTCCTTCTAATCAACAGAGAGGCGGGAAGCAGGACCGAGGTGATGATTCAGGACATCCCGGAGACCGTTGATTTGCAAGCTAGCATAGGCACGGCGATATCCATTGACATGACCGTTCCCGAACAGTACAGGCGCGACGGCTCCTCAGTCGGTTCCATCATGATGCAGCAGATGCAGTGGCTGGATTCAGCATGGTGGCCTGCAACGATATTCCTGACCGACGTTCCCGGCTGGATTAACCTGACGACAGCCCCCTCGCTTGAGTTCGACATAACTCAAAATCTGGCTTTCCAAGGAACCCCGACGCTTGACTTCAGGGCTTCCGAAGAGGGCATGTCATTGTACATAGAGGTCTTTGGTAGGGCGATAAACAAGAGAGGAGACACAATCTTACTAGCTGAGGGAATGACCGATTTCATGTCAATTAGTACCACCAAGACATTCGGTCTCTCCATCAGATCAGGTGGCGTTGGGGTCGAACGTCTGTACATCAGGATGAGCAACGTTCCAGTCACACCTCCATTGGTTCTTGAGGAGATGGAGGCGTTGGGTGAGAACCTACAGCGGGCCACGGTCAACATCAGGGAGCTAGTGGGTCCGTACAGCATCATTGAGATTGATGACGTTCAGGGTGAGAGAATCATCGTCTCGGCCCGTGCCTCAGCCGACATTGAGGGCAACGAATTCGATCTCAGAGGCGTCCTCCTCGACGCTCAGATTACCGATGGTATTCCAACCGGTACAACTCTGGGAGTCAATGGAATAGCCTCTGATCTCTCATTGCTCAACATGGTTCCAGGAATGAGCGGCTCGACCAAGCATGTGATGGTCGTAGAGCCATTCTCATCTGCGATTCTTACGATACTTGCGACGTTCATGGGAGGTGATTAAAATGGGACTGCTAGAGAAGCTAAGGAGTGAGGACGAGGAGGCTGACACCCAGATTGCCCACGAGGTGTTAGAGCGAATCGAGGAGGAAGCTAGGAGACACATCTCACCGACTCGAGTGATTTTCGCCTCTGTGGCAGTCATGCTTCTGCTCGTTGCGAGCCTGTTTGTATTGACCTGGATTGTTCCATACGACCGTGTAAGTGTAGACGTGGTGTATAGACAAGGGGGCCCTGGCCACGTAGTTCTGGTCGAACTCGACAACGATGGCAGCCGTACCATCGAAGACATCGATCTGCAGGTTAGATTCATCGACTCAGAAGGAATAGAGATTTCTCGATCATCATTTCTCAGGGACAACCTACCGGCTCACTCGTCGGTTTCAGGGGACGACATGGAACTACTGGTTGACGGCGCCTCAGTGTGGGAGAATTACACCATCGAAATTCTGCTCTACTACGACTCCTACGCTGGCCAGAGGAGTGAGAGATGGACTCACAATGTGGGAGAGTGGACAATGGAGATATTCTCTGACAAGTCGCAGTACCGATTCCTGTAGTGTCCAATCATGACTTTTCATGGGTTCGTAGAACCCATACGCTCAAATTGAGGAGGACGAGGCGATAGCCGATGACAAAGCGCTTAGTGACACTGATGATGACAATTCTTCTGTTGTCCTACGCCCCTATTCTCGATCAGTCGCCTACTGAGGGAAATACCACTGTGGAATCCTTGGATCGCGTGGTCGAGAAAGTGGAAATTTCTCCTGACCCAAACAGCATTCAAGACCTCGGCGCCCCACAAATCTACTCTGGCTTCGAAGATTTCCGGGCGACAAGAGCCGACTCCACCATTGGCGTCTACACTCAAGCAGGATTACTCCCCTCAGTTCAGATGAGCGTCGAGTTGGCTAATCCACGAAACGACCTCGCAATAGTTCTCATCGATGGCGAAGTTGGCCTCTGGGAGGCGAGGCAGGCCCTACTCGAAGCAGCTGATGTTGAAGTCAGGTCTACCATTCCTCCCTCTGGATTCCTAGTGCAGGCTACACCCGAAAGTATCTCCGCACTTTCTCAAATCAAAGAGGTTGAAGCCGTACACGAAGTCCCAGCCGGCCTTCTGGTTCACCCTGATTTGAGAATGGCTAACGGGGACCAAACACTCCTCGTCGAAGTACTTGGTTGGAAGAACTCGGACCTAGTCCGACAAGACCAACCAGGTATGGGTTTCGAGGATTCTTTGAACATCGCCGCATCACTCTGGATGGAGGAGGCGTGGTCACCAGAGGAGGGTAGAATGTGGGGTATGATATCACCTAGTGAAGTGGCTGATTTAGCCAGACATTCTTCTGTCGCTTATGTCGCCCCTATGCCCCTTCTAGTTCTGCATAACGACCAAGCTAGGGTCCACATGGGAATCAACTCAGTTGAGACCACCTTCATCACTGGATTGAATGGTAGCGGGCAGAAGATTGCTGTGGGTGATTCCGGCCTCGACGACGACCACGGAGACTTCACAGGACGAATCGCCGGCCTGACTTCGGTCACCCCTGGAGATTCATCGACAGCAGATCTCTCAGACGGGCACGGCACTCATGTTGCTTGCACAGTGTTGGGTGACGGATTTCGTAGCAGTGGCACCTACCAGGGAATAGCACCCGAGGCCCAAGTTTACTTCCAGGCTATGGAGGACGACGATACTGGACAGTTGTACAGTTACGGCATCAATAGTATGTTGAATTCTGCTTACAATAACGGCGCCCGATTGCACACAAACAGTTGGGGCGCTGGTAGTGGAGGCGGCAGTTATTCGACCCAATCAGAGGATGCGGACTCCCGCACCTCGACATGGGATCAATACTGGTCTTATCAGGGTATGACCGTGCTGTTCGCAGCCGGCAACGAGAGGAACGAAGGAGTCTCACCACCTGGGACTGCAAAGAACGTCATCACTGTCGGCGGACACAAGAATCGATACAGCGGTGCTCCTGATGAGATGTACTACTGGAGCAGCCGTGGTCCGACTGATGATGGGAGAATCAAACCAGACCTAGTCGCCCCCGGGGACTACGTCAGGTCGTGCAAATCGCAGGAGGCGGACAGCGCTCAGGGTTCATGGAGTAACAACTGGTACCTCGAGTATAGTGGCACCTCGATGTCCACCCCAGCTGCTGCCGGAGCGTCTGTCCTAGTCAGAGAGTACCTGATGGAGGTGATTGGTAGGCAGGCGCCACAAGGCGCCCTAATCAAGGGACTTCTGATACTCGGTGCTCAGGATATGGGTACTCGGGATATACCCAACAACGATGAGGGGTGGGGCCGACTGAATCTCGTCGAGTCGCTGATTCCAGACAGTGATGTTGGTATCTTCGTCGACGACCGCTCCCGACTCTCTAGTGGACAGACGAGCGAGTACTCCTTCGATATCACCCGTGCGGGCGAGCCGATGAAGGTGGTACTGACTTGGTCTGACTATCCTGGCTCATCTTCTTCTTCGACTCAACTTAGGAACGACCTCGACCTTGAGGTCATATCTCCCAACGGACAGATTACGTACAAAGGCAACGCCTTCGTAAACGGACGATCAGTCAATGGCGGGACCAAGGACTCCACCAATAACGTCGAGGTTGTGCTAATCGACAACGCAGCCACGGGAACGTGGACTGTGCGCGTGCGCGACGCCCAGCATGGCGGTAGCCGGACTTGGCAGCCATACGCTCTCGCTGTTCGCGGCGTCAATGTCAATGATTTGAGTCCAGATCCAACCTTTGTCCAGAACTCATTTGAGATTTCATCCCCTATTCCTCAAGTCGGAGAGGAGGTCGATGTTTCCGTCATCATTCAGAACCAAGGTGCCGGTTCGGTCGCCGACCTCTCGGTCATCGCCCGAGCCGACAGCAATCTGCTTGGCACCCATCAGTTGAGTATGTCTCCTGGGGAATCGGCAGTACTCGAGTGGAACTGGACGCCGACACAAGAGGGAGATGTGGAGTTCACATTCCACATAGATCCGAGTGATACAGTAGAGGAAGTCTCAGAGACTAACAATTACCTCACTCATACTGTCATTGTCAGCGCACCAGGGGTCAGGGTGTCCTCAGAACAGGAAACCGTCACTCTCGGTGATGCGACAGACAGTTCGACCACTTGGCAACTCTCACTGATGAATACCGCTCTGTTCGAGACCAACGCTACAATAGAGGTCAGTGACCCTGTTCGGATGCAGGATGGAGTGCAATACGATTGGTTCACGTCGTTTACCTCAAACACCTTCAATCTCGAGGCAGCCGAAACTGAATTAGTCAGTCTGACTATGGTGCATCCCGCACCCCCTCCCCCTGGACTCTACAGTATGGTGGTTACTGGTACAGACGTTGAGAATAGCGTCACCTCAGAGCTGGTGATATTCTTCGACGTGCCAGTGCTGGCTGGAGCTGAAATTGTGATGCCAGGGGAGCAGTTCCTCGTGAGTCCGCTTGAGTCCACAGAACTGCAGATACTGGTCTTCAACGAGGGCAACGGCGCTCAGGCCTATGATGTGGAACTGGTATCCCCCGCGGGCTGGCATCTCGGATTCGACACGCTTGGCGCCTTCGCTGGATCTTCACACGGTTCGACCGGGACCATGGCTAGGGACGCTGGACGAACAGTCGACATCACAATCAATCCTCCAGGTGCTATGATTCCTGCAGGATCCGTTTTTGATGCTGCGATAATCATCCACTCACGAGTCAGTTCCGACTCTTGGAGCGAGGACATTTCACTTGTGGTCAAGGCGATAGACGAGGTCAGTACTACACCTTCATCCGACGGAGCAGAGCACGACATCTCTCCCGACGCACTACTGGAAATCGAGGTGGATCTCAGCAATCTGGGAAATCGGATGCTGGACCTACAGCCGTATGTGCGCAACATCCCTGGAGGATGGACTGTATCAGGAGGGCTGGACACCATCAGCATCCCCGCGGGAGAATCTGGTGTTTGGTCTGTGGCTCTACAGGGCAACGGAGTAGCTGTTAGTGGGGATTTCGAACTCAGATTCGCTACTGATGATGGCTTTTACATAGACTGGAACCGAACTCTAAACGTCCTTTCAGGAGCAATTCCCTCTCTGAGTTTCCACATGGTCGCTCTGCCCGATGGAACCGTCTCAGACTATCCACTTGGAGTTGGATCTCACCCAGTTGGTGAGCCCGGCTTCGACCTTGCTTGGACAGTTACCAATCAAGGCTCTACCACATGGCGACCTACTACTTACCTCGAGGTTCCTGACGATGATTGGTCATCGAGTTGTTCCGCTCCCTCTACGCTTTCAGCAGGCGCCTCATCCACAGTTTGGTGCACTGTAGTAATACCTCTGTCAGCCGAGGCCTTATCCGAACCCATCATCACACTAGTTATGCAAGGTGAAGGCGTTGAGGTGAGCGATTCGATATCACTACTGGTTGAGTCTGTTGCTAGAGTGAGTTGGACTTTGAACAATCAACCTACAGGGCATGAGGGCTACCCGACTACACTGTACATCGATTTACAGAACACCGGCAATTCGGAGATATCTCACATTCTCCAAGTATCTGGTCCTGAGGGTTGGGCCCCTCTAATTCTCGATGGAGTAGTGGTTAACTTGAGACCCGGAGAGACCCGGAGTCTTGATGTCGGATTCACTCCTAATTCTGGGAGCGATGGGATTCTAGTGGTCGAATTGGCCGATGCCGATGACGTCGAAGATTTCTCATTCAGCATGGAAATCGACGTACTTCCGGCTGCTAAGGTGCAAGGAACATCAATTCTAGAGACACTAATGATTGCAGTTTTGGTACTCGCGCTGGTCGGTGGTGGCCTCTATGTTTACTCCCGTAGGGGAAAAGACTCCTCAAGTCTGATTCAAACTGAAGCACTGAGTAAGATAGCCGATAGTTTCGGGTTGGGTGAGAAGGAGATAGTAGAGAGCAGTGGAGTCCCCTGCTGGATTTGTAGTCAGGACATCACATTAGAGGCGGCATGGGCCTGTTCCGAGTGCGGTGCTAGATATCACAGGGCAGGTCAGGTGCAGGGCTGCGACGTCCTCTCCATGGGCAACTGCCTGCACTGCGACGCCCCTTCCGAAGATCTCGTTGAAGTGTGAATTTACCGCGACCCAAGGGGTCGCGTCGCCCGAAGTCCTTAGAGGGACGGTTATGTCGGGGTGCCGATGAAGCGCAGTTCATCTGCCATCATTCTAACCGCGATGTTGCTGCTCACAATCGTAACACCGTTAGCCGCAGCAGCGGTATCAGTGTCCCTTTCTGCCAATCCTACGGCTCAGGAGGCTACCACAGATGACGACGCTGAGTACGACATCATCGTGACCAATGACGGGGATGAGGACATCTCAGTGTCTCTCAGCACGCAGCAGGGAAATGACTGCAATGGATTCAGCTCCTCCTTGGACACGTTCCAAGTCTCGGTTAACGAAGGTGAGTCTGAGACCGTCAAACTAACCGTCACCGTGAATGACCAGGCCGATGGCGACTGTGAGACGACGGTGAACGCCCAAGCTACTGGTGGACTAGGATCTCCTGCCAGCGACGATGTCACAGTGACGACAACCGCAGGTGATGGTGGCGGACTCTACTCGGTGAAGCTGACTACAGATGAGCAGTTGAAGACCTACGACGGCGACTCGACCGAGTCCGACAGCGTCGTTTGGGATGTCGAGGTTGAGAACAACGGCGAGCAACAGGCAAACGTTCAACTGGAAATGACTTCAGACAGTGACTGCGAGTCTGATACTCTCGATGCCACCGTAGACCCTCAGGTTCTGCAATTGGACCCAGAGGACAAAGAGACTGTCGAAGTGACTGTGGACGTGCCTGACGGCAGTTCAACCGAAGCGGGAGATCACTGCTTCATCCTCAAAGCCACTGTGACCAACGATCCCAATGCGGCCGACCAAGCCGAGGACAACATCACCCTGACTCTCAAGATACCGGAGCGCAAGGATTGTGATCCCGATCTGCAGTTCACCTCGCACAACCTCGATCCGGGAGATTCGGCCACCAACTCGTTCGAGGTCGAGAACATTGGGAACACGGAGTGGACCGTGACTGCCAACGCACAGGCTCAGGACTCCGACCACGATATTGCAGGATGGGTGGACTTCGACAGTCCCCTGAGCAAACTTCTCTCTGAGCCAGGCGGTTCGCAGGATAGCCATACTTTCACCTTCAGTGTGACTCCTGATGATTCCATCGAATCTGGGACACAAGTGGGGATCAAGATTCAGGGGCGTGCTGGGACTTCAATCGGATGTGAGCAGATTCTAACTGTCACCGTCGGCCAGAGCCACGGTGCTTCCATGACCCTGAGCAAGAACAAACTCAGCAATGTCGAGCCGGGCAGTTCTGACACAGTCACAGTCCAGATTACCAATCAAGGGAATGGCATGGAGACCATGTCCATCGGCGCCACAGGACTGCCTCCGGGATGGCAGATTTCATTCTCTCAGACTTCAGTGACCATCGGTAGTTCACACTCCGGCAATAACAAAGAGACAGTGACTGCAGAGATATTCGTTCCCGAGGACGCTAGCGCTGCCGAGGACACGGTCATTACCTTCACAGTCGGACGTGGCGGAGGTAGCACTCCTTACGACACCAAGGACCTCACAGTGTCAGTGGCTGCGCGTCATAGCGTCACCACTTCGATACTCTCAACCCAGCAGACAGGCCGAACGGAACAGACAATCCAGTTTCCCATAGATGTGACCAACTCGGGAAACATTCAGGACACTTTCAAGCTGCAGGCCTGCGACCCAGGAGATAACACAGGATGCAACTCTCCGATGTGGGAGTCGTCATTCTCCGATTCGCAGGGAAACACAATCTCACAAATTATTCTCGACCCCAGTCAGAAGCAGACCATCTATCTCGACATCTTAGTCGAGGGTGAGGAGGACGCTGATTCGGTCAGCGTGCTTGCACGGATAGCTATCTATGGGACCTCAGTGGCGGACGAGCACACTGTCAGTGTGGTGGTCTCGAACTTCAACTACGCAATGGCTATCTCCCCTCAGAATCCCGGTGAGGTACCTGACCAGATTGAAGCAACCCTTCCTCCGGGTGGTTCCATGACCGCCGCATTCTGGGTCGAGAACACAGGGGACTATCCTGGAGGGGACAAAGCCGTGATTACCGTCATCGGTATGGAGTCGTCAGTGCTCAGGACGATGACGATTGAAGGCGTCGAGATTGATGGGACAGTGACGCTGGGGATGGGAGAGAGAGTACTTGTCGAGGTCCATATCGACGTTCTCGAAGGAGTTGCAAACGGAGTCTCTGGCGTAGTCAAGGTTAGTGCTTCTTCGGAGAGGAACACAGCTCAGAGCACTTCGGTTGATATTGTGGTTGAGGTGAGGACCATCCACGATCTCAGATTCACACTCGAAGGCGAGGACGAGCAGACCTCCGAATATCCAGACAAGGCCTATTTCGTCCTCTACATCACTAACCATGGCAACATTGTCGAAGATGTCCAAGTTCTATCCAGTGAATCTCTTAGGGGTTGGACCGTCAATGTCGATTTCGACGAGTTTGAACTTGAACCTGGACTGACAAAAGAGGTTCAGGTTAGTGTCACACCACCTAGCGATTTACTCGACGATGATACCTACATGTTCACTGTCACTGTGCAACCCGAGGGGATTGCAGTCGCTGGTGAACCCATCGATTTGACGGTGACCTCACAGATGCCATCGACCTTCATCGGCCTGTCTGAGGAAATGGCTCAGGCGCTCGTCTACGGGTCTATTGTTCTGGGCGCAATTTTGGTCATCGTACTGTTCTTTCGCTCTCGTTCGGAGAACCGCCGAATAGTCGAAGCACTCGAAAATCAGTTTGAGGACTAGTTACGACTCCAAAGTCGAGTCCGGATAGGCTTATTGCCGAAATTCAGGTGCAATGACCCGTCGGTCCCTAAGGGGACCGTCGGGTGTTACCATGACTTCAGTTCCCGAAGCCTATCTCGCTGTTGCTGTTATGGCGCTTGTAGGGATTGGATTCCCTGTGGGGAGTTTCATTGCAGCAGCAGTTCTGAGACCGAGAAAATCGCCCAATGATCCAACCAAGATGCGCTCTTGGCTCCTTCCAGGTTATGAAACAGACCAGAGCTTGTATCTCCGCAGGGACAGCACCTATGAGTGCGGCGCTGAGCCTTTGGGAGACGCCCACATCAACTTCCACTTCCAGTACTATTGGTATGCTATCATCTTCCTCGTATTCGACATCGCCTTCATGTTCCTAGCATTTGGCGGTGTCATCGCCATACAGGACGGCATGCTGAACGAAGATATCCTCGGTGCTCTAGCCACCCTAACCGCGTTCATCGTGCTAATGGGACTGGGAGTCTGGCACGTCTTCCGCAAGCGAGGAAGAATATACATCTAAGGTGAGTGAATGTCAGACGAGGGCCAAAACTACTCACTCTTCAACAGCAGGATGCTGGTTGATGTAGTAGGCGACGTGACCGATGAGGCTCTGAAGGCTAGTCGGATGAAGGACATCATCGGAGTTCTAGCTGGCAGGATGTTCAACTGGGGTCAACGCAAGTCCTTGTTCCCTCTCCACTTGGGTATCAAGTGCTGTGCTTTGGAGATGGCTGCGGCGGGAGCTAGTCGATTTGATGCTGAACGCTTCGGGGTCTTCTTCAGATCCAGTCCCCGGCAGTGCGACGTCCTGCTTGTCAACGGTCCGATTAGCAAGAAGTTCGCCGACCCCATTGTCAGGCTGTGGGAGCAAATGCCAGAGCCGAAGTGGTGCATAGCCATGGGAGAGTGCGCCATCTCCGGTGGCCCCTACTTCCAGTCATACAACATCCTCGAAGGCGTCGATACCGTGATTCCTGTAGACGTCTACATACCCGGATGCCCCCCAAGGCCCGAGGCCCTGATAGATGGTTTTGACAAGCTGCGACAGAAGATTATCCGAATTGGTGCAGCCCCCGGCGACTCTATTCCGCCTTCTACATCTCCGTTAATCTTGGGAGACGAGTAGGAGGTTCTAGCATGGGTAATATTGTCTCATCGGATTTCCAGAAGGCAGCGGCCGAGGCACTGGCTGTTGCAACGTCTGTAATTGAAGGAGTGGATGCCGAGGTAGCAGAGCGCTCTAGTGGCACTAACCCTCGACACGTAGTAGTCATCAACGCTTTACCAGGGAGTTGGAGAACCCTCGCCGAGAATCTCTACTCCGAGCACGCCGTCGATTACTGCTCCATGGTCACCGGAATCCACTGGCCCGATGGAGATGAGGAGAAGAAGTGGGAGGTGGTCTACCATCTAATGAGGACTGGAGTCAGGGACCCTCCCATTGAGAACGGCATTGTTCGGCCGATTATTGTGAATCCTTCGAGGCTCAGGGGAGCCAGTATCCCTCTCGAGATTGAGATTCATGTCCATATCCCAGACACAATGACTCCTTCGGTGGATTCCGTTCAAGACATTTGGATAGGGGCGGACTGGAACGAGAAGGAGACATGGGACCTCGTTGGCATCGACTTCGATGGCCATCAGGGGATGAGAAGGGTGCTACAGCCACATGAGACCCCAAAGGGGTACCATCCTCTACAGAAGCAGCACCATCTACGTTATCACGGCTTCGAAGAAATGTACGACGACGCCCAGGGATTCATGCGCAAGCCGGCGGACGTTGGCAAAATCAAGTGAGGTGAGAAAATGGCGGAGATGTGGATTTCAATGGGCCCGCAGCATCCCATGACGCACGGCCTCTGGACCCTCAAGGTAAAGGTCGATGGCGAGACCGTTGTCGACACAGAACCTGATCTTGGCTATATCCACAGAGGTGTGGAGAAAATCTGCGAGGCGCGCGACTTTACTCAGATTACAACTTACTGTGACCGACTCTGCTACGCTAGTGCCAACACGTGGTCTCACTCCTACATCTACGCCGCCGAAGATCTCCTTGAGGTCGAGGTACCTGAGCGAGCCGAGTACATTCGCTTGGTGGCAGTAGAGCTGCAGCGTATTGCCAGCCACCTGATGTGGCTGGGAGCTTACGGGCCCGATATCGGAAACCTCTCTGTGATGGTCTGGTGCCTGCGTGAGCGCGAGATGATGATGGATCTCCTACAGGAGTTGGGTGGCTCCCGGATGCACTACAACTTCCCTCGTGTTGGTGGTGTCAAGCGTGACCTACCTCATGGCTTCGCACAGCGTGCCCGAGCCAAGCTCAAGTTGTTCCTCAACAGGATTCAGGAGTATGAGGCACTGTTCGACGAGAGCACAGTGTTTCTGCTGCGCAGTCAGGGAGTTGGCTACGCCAAGCCAGAGGAGATGATCAATCATGGAGTCTCAGGCCCTAATCTTCGCGCTGGTGGGGTGAACTACGACATCCGCTGGGCTCATCCCTATTCTGTGTACAGTGAACTCGACTGGGCGCCACCGGTCGAACGCTCATCGATTAAGGGAGCTGACTGCTACGACCGCTACAGAGTCAGAGTCGAAGAGATGCGCGTTAGTGCATCACTCGTTTTGCAGGCACTAGACAAGATGCCCGGCGGTGCTGACACCTATCACGAGCCCGAAGATCCAATGATCCTCGCTAAGGCGCCTACTCGAGCCCCAGAGGGGACCTCAGGTGCACATCACTTTGAGGACAGCAGGGGCGAGTCGATGTTCTACATCGCAGGTGGTGGCGAGGGCCGTGGTAAGCAGCCATACAGAGTATCGATACGGTCTCCTATGTTCATCACGATTCCATATGCAGCCAAGTGCATGATTGGCTACAAGGTCGCCGACATACCGGCCATAATGGGCTCCTTCGACCCATGCATAGGGGAGACTGACAGGTGATCTGATGGCGAGTAGTGACTGGTTGGATGTGGTGGGATGGTCCGAGTCCTTCTCCGGTTGGTCGATGGATAATGTGCACAATATCATGCCCTCCAACGATATCGATATGCAGGTGACGATCCCAAGTACATGGGCATGGCAGGAACCAATCACCCTAGGCCCAATTTTCAACATGCAGAGTGGATTCGCTAACATTCAACCCGCTCTTGAGTCATTCATGCATGCCACCATCATGTGCACAGTAGTCTTCACCACAATGATGCTCACCATGCTAGCCATCCCCTATATCGAGAGGAAATTTATCGGACGACTGATGGACAGGCTCGGTGCCACCACCACTCTCAGGAGCCTGTGGGTAGGTGAGAGCGGTGTCACCGCTGGTGAGTGGTGGAAGCAGTTACCGTTCGGAATGGGTGTCCCCATCGGCTGGGCTGTGAAAGCCCTCAATTCTACATGGGGAAACTCGCACGAACTTGAGACAGTTGCGCGAGTCAACAACCGCAGTTACCATGGATACTGGTTTTTGCTTCCCGGCTTTTTCCAGGCCTTCGCTGATTTCATGAAGTTCGCTACCAAGGAACACATTGTACCGAAGAACGCTGACAAGGTAGTATTCGAGGTCGCCCCGGTAATCATCCTAGCGACCACAGTAATGGTATTCGCATTCGTCCCGTTTGGCCCACACATTTACGCCGCCAATCCGGAACTCTCACTACTCTTCATGATGGCGATATTTGGAATAGCTCCTCTAGGTGTATTCTTTGCCGGCTGGGCGTCAAACAACAAGTACACGCTGATTGGGGGTATGCGTTCGGCAGCCCAACTCACCGCTTACGAAATACCCCTCTTGATTACGGTTCTCGGAGTCGCAGTGCTGAGCGGCTCGTTCAACATCATTGAGATTGTCGATTTCCAGATGGGGCAGGACCAAGGTAACGTCTGGAACATCTTCCTGATGCCACTCGGTGCCCTGCTCTTCTTGGTCACGATGATTGCGGAGGTCGAACGCATCCCATTCGACATGCCCGAGGCTGAGGCCGAGCTTGTAGAGGGCTGGTGGACGGAGTACGGAGGCATACGCTGGGGACTGATGTTCGCAGCCGAGTACATGCGCTCGTACGCGGCATGTATCTTGTTCGCACTATTCTTCCTCGGAGGATGGGAAGCACCGTTCCAGCACACGCTATCTGGTCTTCCAGTTGTTGGGGGCATCCTCACAACAGTCTTCTCACTGATACCGGGTATGATTTGGGTTCTTCTCAAAGCGTGGCTGCTATTCGCTGTCTTCGTATGGATTCGCGCTTCCCTCCACAGAGTGAGGACTGATCAAATTCTAGAGTTTGGATGGCGTTATCTGCTACCTCTCTCTATGCTTCATCTCGTCATCGCTGTCGTTCTACGTCTGCAGTTCTGGACCGGCGAGCCATGGGAGCTTTGGGTCCCAGCGGCAGTCACACTGATCTCAGGTGGGGTGTTCGTTATCCTCGCAATCGATGAAGACAAGGAGGCACTTGAGATTCAGCGGAGGCCGTACAGCACGCAAGCAGTGGTCAAGGCATCACCGGGGAGTCACAGGGAGTAGGAGGTGAGGAGATGAGTTACAAAGCTAATACAGGACACCCTCACGCCACCCCCAACTTCCGTAATCTAGTCATCAGGCCGATGTGGATGACTCTCAAAACCGCACTGAGGACCGTTCCTTTCGTTGGCAAGTTGAGCATTCTGAAGAATAACTACCACGGGAAGCCTACGACCATGGTTGACGCTACTACTATGCTCAGAGTCGGCTCGAATCACCCGAGCGTCGGGCAGAGCTTCGCCCCCGATCGTGAGACCAGCCAGGTCATGCCGTTTGTCGAGCGACCAGTTACTGTGATGTACCCCTACGAGCGTTTGGAGGACCTAGAGCCGTGGCTGTTCGTCCCAGGCAACTACAACGGCCGCATAGGAATCATCTGGGAGACCTGCACCGCTTGCAAAGCATGTGTCAGGGTGTGTCCCAATGACTGCCTGCACATGACTTCCGAGGTCAGGGTCAACGTCCTTGAGCTGGCCGAAGAGGGAGATGAACACCACGGTTACGGCGAAGAGCTAGAGGAAGGAGGATATGCCGCAAGAGAGAAGGGGGACTACGATGGAATCGCCTCAGGCTTCGACCTCGTAAATGCCCATGCTGACGCCCCTCAACAGTACGATTTCGCCGAAGTCATTGAACTGACAGGCGACAAGGCGACTGTACGATGGTCTGACGGCTCAGGTATCGAGACCATCGATTCCAGCACTCTCAAGCCTGCCGAGCAGGACATCGTCTCAGGACAGATTGACATCGGCAGGTGTATGTTCTGCGGGTTGTGCGCCGAAGCATGCCCGTTCGAGTCCTTCTTCATGACCAATGAGTACGATGGCATGGCAGAGTTCTCTCGAGAGGAACTCTGGATGGATGCCAGTAGGACTCGAGTTCTTCCTGCTGTCCATCAGGAAAGGGTAGACATGGAACTCGCCAAGCGCGCCAAGAAGGAGCAGAAGAAACGTGACAGAAAGGCTGCAAGGGCGGAGGCCTGATCATGACAATCGATTTTGAGGCATTGGTGTTCATCATATTGGCCGCGACCGCCATAGGAGGGGCCCTCGGATGTGTCTACGCTCGGCGCGTCGCGCACTCACTACTCTCTCTGATGATGACATTCTTCGCCGTTGCAGGGGTCTTCGTAATGGCTAGCGCAGAGATGCTGGCGGCCATTCAGATTCTGGTCTACCTAGGTTCGGTAATGCTCGTGGTCCAGTTCGGTGTCATGCTGACGCGTAAGCAGATACAGGAGGATGCCTGAATGAGAGGTCTTTCCGCACTCGCTCAGTTAGGCGTCCTCGCTTTCATGCTCGTATTACTATCTGAGATTATGTCTCACTCGATGTGGGGTGGAGTGGGGAATGCCCCTTCGACTCTAGACTTCGCAGTAGCTCTGTTCGGCGAGTGGTGGTTGGCCACCGTGGTTCTTGGAGCCCTCCTATCAATGGCGATGATTGGCTCCTCATACCTTGTTCGCGATGAACGCCTTGTCAATCTGATTTGGGATATGGAGGGAGACCAGTGATCGAGGCCAGTTGGATAGCTGGGCTCGGGGTTATCCTGTTCAGCATCGGCCTGATTGGGGCGTTCACTCGCAAGAACGCCATCGTAGTGCTGATGTGTATTGAGGTGATGTTGAACGCTGCTAACCTAAACTTCGTGGCTGGAGCCAGCCATTACAGCGATATCGATGGATGGGTGTTCACCGCCATCGCCATCGCCATCGCCGCAGCCGAGGTGGCGATTGGACTGGCCATCTTGCTTTCTCTCTACAGTACCCAGGAGACAATCTCCCTGGACGAGGCGAACATCCTGAGGAACTGAGGTGAGAGAGTGAGCGATACAAAGAACGAGTGGCAACTCCTTGTTCCGATTATACCCTTCCTACTAGTCGCCCCATCGCTCAAATTCTTGGCTGACTGGGAGTCCGTCGAAGCCGCCTTTCTCATCGTGGTCGTGCCTCTGCTGACCTTCCCAGCTATACTGATCCTCGGACAGTTGTACAATGGTAACGAGACTTGGAAGCACCGCTACAAGGAGGGAGGGATATTCGCTCTCGGTTCACTTGCTCTCTCGCTCAGCATCGCTATTTGGATACTCTACGACTACATCGTAGGATCCGCCCACTTCGAAGCGCATTCAGTGGTCGACCCGTTCTCGTGGCTGACTTTCGATGTAATCGAGCAGACCGGCGCACAATGGGAAGTTAGCACGGGCTTCGCTGACATCGGAGTCGGTGTCTGGATAGACTCGGTCACTCTAATGCTGCTGTTCGTAGCCACCTTCCTATGCTTCCTGATATGTTGGTTCAGCCTTGGTTACATGAACACGGACAAGATCAACGAAGACAGTAATCACCGCTTCTACGGAGAGTTCGTTCTATTCGCCATCGGCATGTTTGGCATGGTGTTGGCTGACAACTTCTTGTGGCTATTCATTTTCTGGGAGATAATGGGGCTTTGCTCCTACCTTCTCATCGGCTTCTACTACTGGAAAGATAGCGCAGCCTATGCCGCCAAGAAAGCCTTCCTGACCACTCGCGTGGGTGATGTGTTCCTGATGGTCGGCCTTCTGATACTCTACGACATCTACGGCTCTCTGGACTTCGCGGTAATCTTCGATGATCCCTCAACCGGGGTCGGAGGTGCGATAGTAGAATCTGGTGAGTTGTTTTGGGCTCTGCTGATGTTATTCATCGGGGCAGTGGGCAAGTCAGCCCAGTTCCCTCTCCATGTCTGGCTACCTGACGCCATGGAGGGCCCGACTCCGGTGTCTGCCCTCATACACGCCGCGACCATGGTGAACGCCGGGCTTTACCTCGTTGTACGGATGGTACCTTTCGTCGATATCCACGTCGACGGCGTTGCCGGACTCGAAGATTTCGCACTGATAGTCGCCTGGATTGGCGGCATCACGGCGTTCATGGCAGCAGCCATCGCATTCGTGCAGAACGACATCAAGAAAGTTCTCGCATACTCAACAATGAGCCAGTTGGCCTACATCTTTACTGGATTGGGCGCCGGTCTGTTGTTCCTCAATATTGGCGAACATCACGCGGGCTACTTCGTCATTGGCGCTTCGATGTTCCATTTGTTCAACCATGCCATGGCCAAGGGAATGCTCTTCATGGCCAGTGGCTCAGTCATCCACGAGATGCATCACGCGCACGATCACGTGCGCGAGCTCAGTGAGAAATACAGTACGAACGAAGGTGACGACCACGGTGACTTCGACCCGCAGGATATGCGCATCATGGGGGGCCTTGCTGCTAGGATGCCGGTCACAGCCACGGCTATGATGTTCGGATCGATGTCCATCATAGGTATCCCACTCATCGGCGGCTTCTGGTCCAAAGAAGGCATCATCGCTGAGACTTGGAAAGCCTGTTTGGAAGAGGAGCCACTGATGTTCGTCCCGGCTATGTTGGTGTTGGCAACTGCGGGTATGACTGGCTTCTATATGACTCGGATGTGGCTGATGACATTCGCTGGACCACCGAAGAGCGAGGTTGTCGGACATGTTCACGAGGAGACACCGTGGATCAAGGAGCCGTTAATTGTCCTCTCCATCATTACCGCGATTGGGGGCTTCGCACTCGCTCTTTTCGGCGCCATAGAGTATCTAGGCGATCCTGAGTACGACCATCTCTCATTCCATGGCATACTCTACACGTTAGAACACGCCTTCTTACCCGAAGACAATAATCTCAGGTTGGTTGGCTGGACCACCATACTCATCGCCATGGTCATCGGTCCTGTGATGGCATCGCGAATTCACGGCGGTAGGCTAATCGACGGTGTCGAGGCGAGTCCGCTAGTCTCTTGGCTAGTCAATTTGTCAAGCAGGTTTGGTTCGCAAGATGTCTCTGAACTAGCGGACTCTCAGCTCGCTGAGGCACTCCAGAGGAGACTATACTTCGATGACCTCTACGAGATGACCCTCGCCAAGACGGCGACCCCCCTCGCCGGACTCTCGGCTTGGTTCGACAAGAACGTCATTGATGGCGTAATCAAGCAGATTGAGTCTAACTCCTCAGCCGGCTCGTTGCAAGTCAGAAGAATCACCACTGGCAGTGCTCGTGACTACATTCTGATGGCTGTGGTCGGAATGCTCTCTATATTCGCACTGGTGTGGGGGGTGAGCGCTTGATAGACGACCCTCTGTCAGTAATCACACTCGTCCCATTGGCTATGGGACTAATCTTGATGATACTCCCGAGAGTTCTTCCGAATTCATCTGCAGAGGGGCTAATACGAGTTTCAAGGAACATCAGCATGGGCGTCGCCCTTGCTATAGCTACTATCACGACCATGTTGTTCCTAGGCCAAGTAGGCAGCATCGACTGGACTAATATCACGCAAGGCGGATACGTTCTCCAGAATGAAGCGGTTGACCTCATTCCCGCCATTGGCGTTACTTGGAAGGTCGGGGCTGACGCCCTTTCCTTCCCGATGATTTGGCTGACTGCCATTCTCATACCAATCTCGATGCTGGTTGAATGGGATGCCAAGCGAGGACACCTCTTCTTCCCACTGCTGTTGGTGATGGAGGGTGCCCTACTGGGTGTATTCGTAGTTCTCGACCTGTTCGTATTCTATGTGTTCTGGGAGCTGACCCTGATTCCGATGTTCCTCCTGATTCTACTCTGGGGTGGGGAAGATCGGCGCTATGCGGCGATGAAGTTCTTCATCTATACATTCACAGCCAGTGTCTTCATGCTCATCGGAATTCTCGTGATGTACTTCCATACAGAAGCTATAGCAGGTTTGGGAAGTCTGTCCGGCCATCACTTCGACCTCGTGGCCATGACTGCTCAAGAGAATCTGATTCCGAGCGAGGGGCTGAGGCACTTCGTCTGGCTTCTCCTGTTAATTGGATTCGCTACCAAAATGCCCAGCGTACCTGTGCATACATGGCTGCCTGATGCCCACGTTCAGGCTCCGACGGCAGGTTCGATGTTGTTGGCCGGAGTGATGCTGAAGATGGGAGCTTATGGATTCCTGAGAATCTCAGTCACAGTATTCCCCGAGTCTACCATAGAGTTCGTACCCCTGTTGATTTTCCTTGGGATGGTCAGCCTCGTATACGGCGCATGGGTGTGCATGGGACAGACCAATCTCAAGCGAATGGTTGCCTATTCATCAGTCTCCCACATGGGTCTGATTTTCCTCGGTATCGCCACTATGCAGCCGTTGGGTTTCGCTGGTGCACTGTTCATGATGTTCGCTCACGGAATAATCAGCCCGCTGCTATTCGCTGTGGCTGGGGCGTTCAAGCACCACTATCATACTCTGGAAATCGGATCGATGCGCGGTATTGCGCACCACAGCCCCTGGTTGGCTGCCCATATGATGCTCGGCTGGATGGCTAGTCTTGGACTCCCTCTCCTAGCCGGATTCGTCGCTGAAATCGCCATATTGATTGCATTCTGGATGACCTATGGATGGTTAGTTCTACTACCTGCACTAACCCTGATTGTCACTGCAGTCTACTACCTGAATTCGATGCAGAGGACCATCTTTGAGTCCAACGATCCTGAGCAAGGCATACTCCCGGAAACTCTGCATGGCGAAGATCCCAGTGACCTGACCTGGCACGAGAATGCTGGGATGATGACTCTCGCAGCGATGACGGCGCTGTTCGGTATTATGCCATTCATCTTCTGGGACATGATGTCGAACTGGAGTTCTGGATTTGTCATCGACACTATGATTGAAGCCATGCAGACACAGGAGTGGAGTCCATGAGTTCGATGATTAGCGACATGGACCTGGCCACTACTCAACTCATCCTGCCCGAGTTACTGATGCTTGGCGGTATCCTCACGATGATACTTGTCCCGAATTTCGGGAATGCGACGATGCGAATCCCACTGACGAGTATCCGAATTCCGGTTCTGTTCGGTGGCACCAGATTCGCTACTACTAACAATCCAAAACTCCCGAATCAGATAGCGACGACCACCCTCGCTCTAGCATTCATGACTTCCTTACTATTCCTAAGCGAAGAGGGTGAGGTAGGCAACTCACTGTACGTGAACGAGTTCAGTCGGATATTCACTCTTGTATTCACCACTGCACTCCTGCTTGCCTCTCTAGCGACGACTGCTCGACTACCTGCTAGGCCAACGGCTTCGGCACCACTCGACACTGATTCTATAGCCAACTCTGATGCCAAGGTCAACGCGCTGATAGACAATCGACGACAGGTCGATTTCCACATCTTACTGCTTACCACAGGGCTCGGGATGAGCTTGATGGCAATGGCAACTAATCTGTTCATGCTGTTCGTGTGTCTTGAGCTTGCATCACTGTCATCCTACATCCTCGTGGCATTCCACAAAGAGACTGATGTTGGTGGAGAGGCCGGCACGAAGTACTTCATTGTCGGCTCAGTAGTCTCAGCGATTGGCATCTACGGGATGTCGCTGCTGTATTTATGGAACGGCAGTCTTGACATGACCGATCTAGCAGCCTCATGGGATGCGATGGAAGGAATGGATCCGTTGGCGACCATCGGCGTCGGCCTGATGCTGGTCGCATTTGGCTTCAAGGTCGGTGCAGCCCCATTCCATCTGGCCGTTCCCGATGCCTACGCCGGCGCATCTTCTCCGGTCGCAGGAGTACTGGCAACGGCCTCTAAGGCGATGGGTTTTGTCGCCCTCATGCGACTCCTACTCGTGGTTACAATGCCCTCAACAGGGCAGGCCTTCTGGTTTCTCACACTGGCGATAGTCGCCGTGGTGACGATGACTTGGGGCAACCTCGCAGCGCTAACCAGCGATAACCCGAAGCGGATACTAGCCTATTCTAGCGTAGCCCACGCAGGATACATTCTCGCAGCACTCGCTGCAATTGGCTCTGGACTAGCCGACTCAGACATGTCCACGCTCATAGTCACCGCTGTGGTGTTCCATCTCGTCGTGCTTGTGCTGTTCAAGTTGGGCGCCTTCCTAATTCTCTCGATGCTTGAGGCAGAAGGCAAGGGTCACAAGATGGAGGACCTACATGGACTGGGTCGACGCGATCCTGTAATCGCAGCGTCTATGTTTGTGTTCATGCTTTCTCTCGCTGGGGTCCCGCCACTCTCCGGTTTTCTCTCCAAACTGCTGATGATTAACGGAATAGTCAACGTATCAGCTGGCACCAGCTCTGCATCAGCGGCCACCGCGCTATCTTGGGCACAGGGGGTTGACCCGGTGTTCTGGCTCGCAGTCGCCATCGTGCTGAACAGTGCACTGTCACTGTTCTACTACCTAAGAATCGGCTTGGTGATGTTCTTTGAGTCTCCAGTCACTGATAATCCCCTCAAGCGCTCCTCATCTCTGAGGATGGCCATCATCGCATGTGCCATGCTGACACTACTCTTCGGAATTGGTCCGTTGAGCAACTCACTGCTCGACATGGTAGGCTCCGCAGTCGACTCCTTCATGGGTAGTTGATTAGGTATGCTCAACTTCACATAGGGGACTCTCGACGCAGCCCCATGGCCCGTAGGGAAGAGAAGGTCGACACAGAACTTCTAGCTCGGCTAGAATCCGGTGGCGACCGCATCCGCGTCCCCCTTCCAAACCGGAAGGTGAACGAGATGTTTGCAATCGCCGACCAGATTCTCGGTGGCCGCAGGGTCAGGGCAGTCTGTGAGGATGGCGATAGCCGCCTCGCTCGCATCCCAGGTAAGATGCGACGCCGGCAGTGGGTGCGCGAGGGCGATCTCATCGTGGTACAGCCTTGGGACTTCCAAGATGAGAAGGCCAATGTTTGCATGCGCTACACCAAGACACAGTCTCTCTACCTCTCTAGAAAGGGAGTGCTCCCAGAGATTGTGGATTTGTTTGGCATGTCCAATCTTGAGGAAGTAGAAGGCATCGACATCGAGACTACGGACGACGAGAAGTCACCCGAGAATGAGTCCGAACCACAGGTAACGGAAACTATCGAGTCCGAACCTGAAACCACTCCGACCCAAGCTCCTGAGGATGACATAGATTCGTTCTTTGGGTGAGAGTATGTCGGATGAGATGGACGACTTTCCAGAACTCGACGCCCTGATGAGAGCGGAGAAGAAGCACGACTGGATGTCCGAGCCGCGCTTCAAGCGAATGTTCGATGAGATTGAGGATGGCCTGCAAGGAGTTCTCGGTAAGGGACGATACGAGTGGGTCGATAGACGAGTCTTTGATCAGGTCTTCGATCGCTCTACTCTGCTGGCGGTTCACAAGCTAATGCAGAAGGGAAAAATCGAGACAATCGACTACCCGATAGCTAGAGGCAAGGAGGCGCATGTTTTCCACGCTACCACCAATCATGGTCCAGTGGCCGTCAAGATATTCCACACAACCAATGCGGTATTCAAGGGTCTGGCGAAGTACATCGACGGTGACCCGAGGTTCTCAGGCCTGTCACGCAGGCACCGCGAACTGGTGAACATCTGGGTGCGTAAGGAGTTACGAAACCTCAAGCGCATGCGTAAGCATGGACTACGTGTCCCGGAACCGATTGACAGTCTGAAGAATGTCCTCGTAATGGAATATATCGGCGATGATAGGGGCGCCAGCCCCCGACTCAAGGACATCACCATCGATAAGCCATACGAGGTCTTCGAGGACCTGCTCGAGTTCGTAGCGATTAACTGGCAGACATGTGAACTCGTACACGCTGACTTCAGCGAATACAACATCCTCTGGCTCGACGGAGAGCCATGGATCATCGATGTCGGCCAAAGCGTAACCCGGCAACACCCCAGTTCAGAGGAGTTCCTAATCAGGGACGTGACTAGGCTAGTCGATTGGATAAATCGACAGGGACACAGCGTAGACCTAGCCGAAAGTCTAGCTAGAGTGCTCGACGACCCGGTTCCCTCACTCCCTTCGCTCTCGGGCGGAGATTAAAACAGGGCGGCGGGTCGGCCGCAGTCGTGGAGTATCTGGCACGCATCCCGCAGGACCGCATTGCCGTGCTGATAGGCAAGGGCGGTGAGACCCGTCGTATGATTGAGGAGGCTTGTGGGGCGACCCTCGAAATTGACTCGAAGAGTGGTGAAGTGATGGCAGAATGGGGTGATGAGGGTGCAGACCCAATCGTCCGCATGAAGATGCCCGATGTCATAGTGGCCATCGGTCGTGGATTGGCTCCTAAGCGAGCCGTGCAGTTGATTCGGGACGAAGTATTTCTCAAGATGTACGATATCCGTGAGTGGGCCGGCAGGCAGCCCAATCAGACCCGTAGGATGAGGAGCAGACTGATTGGCAGGAACGGCCGTATCCGCAGCTTGATAGAGGAGATTTCCAGCTGTGAGATGGCGATATATGGCTCTACTGTACTGGTCATTGGAGATGAGGACGGCCTCGCTCTGGCTGCACCCGCAATCGAAGGGATACTGCGCGGCTCTGAGCACAGTACTATCCTACACGGACTCGAGCAAGATCGTAAGCGACAGAGGCTACGCTCACGCAGGCTTGAGAGCTATGAGGAACACAGTCCTGATGAATCATCCACCTTCGAAACACTGGTCCCAGGGCTGGCAGAGGCACGTAGACGCAGGGAGCGTCGTTACAGGGACTCACAGGTCGACCCCGACGACGAAGAGGAAGTCAGCAGCATGTTGGATCTCGCAGATGATGAAGAAATTGTCTACGAGGAAGAGTGACTCACACCGCCATGCATAAGCGTAGCGCACTTCACGGAATACCGTGTCTAATCCCCTTGAAGAGATGTATGACTACGAGGAGTGGGCCACAAAACTCCTGTTTCTCGTCACTGGACTGGTCTTCGGTGGCGTCGCACTGAACGTCCTAGGCGTGGATAACCCCCTGACCGACTTTCTCTACGAGTACTACTTCGATCCGGTGATCAGTGAGTCTAGCGGCGATGCCGGCTACAACGAAGTCAACACCATGACCTATGCGGCCCTGCTCATTTTGTTTGCCATTGCCCTCTCTGCATGGCTCCGTTATCTGGGGTTAGATGACAGCGATGCTATGATACTGGCACTGCTGCCCTATGTCCTATGGGCAGTTCTCGGTGAAATCGTGGAGGATGCCAACATGTTCGATGCCTCACTCGAGTCCTATTTCGTCAGCCCCGGCATCCACTTCCAAACAGCAGCATGGGTCATCATCGCTGGGGCTTTCGGATACCTAATCTCCAACAGCGATTCTGTGTCGGAAGAAGACATGATATCCAAGGTTGATAGCGCTGCGACGATTCTTATTCTCGCACAGATTGTTATCTACTACACCTCTATCGATGCCGGTTCAGTTACTTCTTCTGCAGGCTTCGACGATACTGCAATGGTGGTGTGCTTCATCGTCGCCCTGCTCGTACCTACTCTGATGATCAATAAACCGTTATTCGGCTTCACGCTCGTCCAGCGCTGTGTCTTCATAGTCGGTCTGGGAGGATCAATCGCGCTTTTCGGGCCCCTGCTTTCGTTTGGTATCAGCAACCCCGACCAAGTCATACTATGGCCGTTGGCAGTAGTCATCGGTGCGCCGGCAGTGCTCGTCTACCAGATGTATCAAACTGGTCTTCCAGCAGCCAATGAATTGGCCGAGCATGGCTTCGTCGCTGGCATCCTTCCTATAGGGATGACAGAGGAGCAATACGATGAGCTAGAATCTTCCGACAAGGACCTAATCGAGAGTCTGAGGAAAAAGGCGGTGTTGGCTTCCCCACTGGTTTTTCTTGCAGTCGCCGGACAACTGCTCGACGGACTCGCCACAGGCATCGGGATAGAGGCCTTCAACTACTCCGAGAAGCACGTGTTCTCGGCTCAGATTATCGAGTTCTTCGGCAACGCGTATGGGTTCACAGTAGTCAAAATGGCCCTCGGCGGACTAATTTGGTATTTCTTCGCAATAGCCAACTTCGAGCATCGTCAGAAGCATCTCCGACTACTCATTGCTATGGTCATCCTAACTGTCGGCATGGCACCGGGATTGAGGGATGTCGGACGGCTCGCAATTGGGGTCTAAATTCGACATCATAGATGTCGAGGCCATTCAATTGAAGGCGCGCTCGCCGTCTGAGGGGGGCGAGAGGCATGGATCGACTGACCACCCGCATCGACCGAGGGGGCGAAGATTTCGAGTCTCGCACAGAGGCTAATCTAGCTCTGGTCGAAGTTCTGAGGGCCAGAGTGGACGCCGCCAAAGAGGGTGGAGGAGGAAAGTACGTCGATCGCCACCGAGAGCGCGGCAAGAGTTTGCCAAGAGAGCGAATATCGGAAATCTGCGACGCCGCGACACCATTCCTCGAGTTTTCGACACTAGCCGCCAATGGACTGTACGACGGCAAAGCTCACTCCGCCGGAATCATCACTGGCATCGGCGTGGTGCACGGCAAGGAGTGCATCTTCGTGGCTAACGACGCCACTGTCAAAGGAGGCTCGTATTACCCAATGACGGTCAAGAAGCATGTAAGGGCCCAGGAAATAGCCGAGGAGAACAATCTGCCTTGCATCTACCTTGTGGACTCTGGAGGAGCCTTCCTTCCCATGCAGGACGAAGTCTTCCCGGACAAACTACACTTCGGACGTATCTTCCGCAATCAGGCAATCCTATCGAGTAAAGGAGTTCCGCAGGTTGCCGCTGTATTGGGTTCGTGTACAGCCGGCGGCGCTTACATCCCGGCGATGTCCGACGAGTCAATTATTGTCAAGGGTAACGGCACCATCTTCCTCGCCGGCCCTCCTCTGGTCAAGTCAGCTACAGGGGAAGAGGTCTCGGCTGAAGACCTCGGGGGGGCCGATCTGCACACCAGAGAGTCAGGAGTGGCCGATCACTTTGCTGAAGATGAGGCTGAGGCGCTCAGGATGGTGCGCAGCGTGGTTGAGAACCTAAACGTCGACCCCAAACATAGGCTCGATACTTCGCAACCAGAAGAGCCTGCACACGACCCACAAGACCTGATGGGAATCATACCCACTGACAACCGTACTCCCTATGATGTCAGAGAAGTCATAGCCAGAGTTGTGGACGGCTCGCGCTTCCACGAGTTCAAGCAGCGCTATGGTAACACTCTGGTATGTGGCTTCGCTAGGATTCACGGCTACCCAGTTGGTATCGTCGCCAACAACGGCATTCTGTTCTCTGAGTCGGCACTGAAAGGAACCCACTTTGTTGAACTATGCGGCCAGCGCGGTATCCCGTTGGTATTCCTGCAGAACATCTCAGGCTTCATGGTCGGGCGTGATGCCGAAGCCGGTGGAATCGCCAAGGACGGTGCCAAACTCGTCACAGCAGTCTCTTGCGTGCCCGTCCCGAAGTTCACAGTCATCATCGGTGGCTCGCATGGAGCTGGCAACTACGGCATGTGCGGGCGCGCCTACGACCCGCGTTTTCTTTTCATGTGGCCTAACGCAAGAATATCCGTGATGGGTGGTGAGCAGGCCGCCAGTGTGCTCTCCTCAGTGGGTAATGCTAATCCCGATGAGATACGCGAGAAGTACGAGAGCGAGAGCAATCCATACTACTCTACAGCCAGACTCTGGGACGACGGGGTAATCGATCCGAGAGATACTCGCGATGTGCTCGGACTTTGCATATCTGCCAGCCTAAATGCCTCTATGCCGGACCAAGACTACGGCGTTTTCAGGATGTGATAAGATGAGAATGAGCGATGTAAAACCCTCCACCGAACTCTGCTCTTTGAGCATCAATGCCTCGGTCGCCACCCTCACTCTGGAACGAAACGACGTCTACAACGCCCTCAATGTGCAACTAATCAGCGAAATAATCGATATTTTAGATTGGACTTCTCACCGCGCGGTTGGCAGAACTGGTTCTTTACGCGACCATGATGGCGCCGAGTATCTTCGAGTGCTGGTTCTTCAGGGGGCAGGTCGACACTTCTGCGCAGGAGCCGACATCAATATGATGCGCGATGCCGGGGTCAAAAGTCCTGAAGAGAACCGTGTTGGCTCCGAACGCCTTGATCGCTTGTTCAACAGTCTGTGGGCACATCCTTGTTTCACCATCTCAGCGGTTCAGGGTGTTGCACTTGGAGGTGGCGCCGGACTCATCGCCTGTTCAGACCATGTCATCGCCCTAGACAATTCTAGAATCGCTCTGTCTGAGGCGAAGTTGGGAATTCTACCAGCAGTGATTGGACCATACGTCTACCGTCGTGTGGGCAGTGCTCAGTTCCGCCGACTCACTATGCTCGCAGGGCGCTTCGACGGGCATGAGGCGTTGAACATCGGTATGGTTGATCAAGTATCCACTTCATTGGGTGAGACGGCAGAGATGGTCGAAGCTACTATTGCGACTGTCATGAGCACTGGTCCAGTGGCAGTCACCGAGGCCAAGAGCCTCACTCAGACACTCGATAACTGGCGCGGCACTGATGAGGACCTGCGTCGGTGGACGCTGGACAAGACTAGCGAGATGAGAGGATCACCCGAGGGTCAAGAGGGGCTGTCAGCATTCCTCGACCGCCGACCACCGGCCTGGTCTCCGGAAGATCAGGACGGTTGAGAATGACAGTAGGCCCATTCAGCAACGCTCCTCGACCATTCTCCACTGTGTTGGTTGCAAACAGGGGCGAAATAGCGGTCAGGGTGATTCAAGCCGCCAGAGAAGCCGGTCTCGGAAGCGTCGCCGTATACTCGGACGCCGACGCAGGATCACTCCACGCCGAGGCGGCCGATGAGGCTGTCCACCTTTCTGGCGAAGCACTCGCTGATACCTATCTGAACTCAGAGGCTATCATCTCCGCTGCCCTTAGCAGCGGCGCTGATGCAATTCATCCCGGCTATGGCTTCCTGTCCGAGCGAAGCGACTTCGCCATCGCTGTTACCGACGCTGGACTGGTTTGGATTGGCCCTCCGGCAAAGGCTATCTCGACAATGGGTGACAAGATATCGGCAAGAATTCAGATGATTGAGTCAGGCGTACCGGTAATCCCGGGTGAGGAACTGACCGTGCCTGATGGAGCAGACCACCTCGGAGCATTGGCAGCATGTGCTGCTAGAGTGGGATATCCTCTGCTCCTCAAGGCCAGTGCCGGCGGTGGAGGAAAGGGAATGCGTGCAGTGCAGGAGCCAAAGATGCTCAGAATCGAGTATGAGGCTGCCTCGCGTGAGGCCTCGACGGCATTCGGTGACGGCACTATCTATGTCGAAAAATTACTCACCGGCGCGAGGCACATTGAAGTCCAGATTCTAGCCGACTCACATGGCAACTGTATCCACCTCAATGAGAGGGACTGCTCTCTGCAGCGCAGGCACCAG
>NTJT01000010.1 GCA_002457605.1 Marine Group II euryarchaeote MED-G34
TCTCGACCTAGGATGCCATACTCGATCGGCCTTCTTCACAGCATACCTACGATAGAAGCTGGTTCTGAAAGAGCCGTGCTCCCAATCATCCCGGGGCAAGTTCCGGATCCGAACTTGCACTTCGACGGATGCAGGTTCCACCCTAGATGCCCCTTCGCCGATGAGAAGTGCATCTCGACCCCTCCGCCGATGTTGGAGGTGGAACCAGGGCACTTCGCTGCCTGCCACCACACAGATCGGACAAATAACGTCTCACAGGTGCAAACCGCATTCGATAGGTTCGCTGCTGAATACGAGTTGGAAGGAGCTGTCTGAGATGACCGAGGAGAGCAGGGACGGGGAGATCCTCATTGAGGTCAAGGGCATGAAGAAGTGGTTCCCGATTAAGGGGGGCATGTTCTCCGGCGTCAAGACCTATGTCAGGGCTGTAGATGGGGTTGACCTGCAAATCAAGCGAGGCGAAACGTTGGGGATCGTCGGCGAGTCGGGTTGCGGCAAGACTACGCTGGGCAGGGTTTTGCTAGGCTTGATACCGATTACTGATGGCTCAGTCCTCTATGGTGGCGAGGATATCAGGACAATTCCAGACAGGGAGCTCAGGAGGAGGATGCAAATCGTCTTCCAAGACCCGGGAGGCTCGATGAACCCTAGGATGTCCGTCAGGTCCATCGTCGGAGAGCCACTACAGGTTAACAGATTGGCTGAGGGCGCTGAACTGACTCAGAAGGTGGCTGACGTGCTTGACTCGGTGGGACTCAAGCGCGAGCACATGAATCGCTTCCCACACGAGTTCTCGGGCGGACAGAAGCAGAGACTCGCATTGGCCAGATCACTCTCACTTGACCCCGAGTTCATCCTCCTGGATGAGCCAACCAGCGCCCTCGACGTCTCGGTGCAGGCTCAAGTGCTAAACCTGCTAGAGGAGATTCAGGAGAAGCACGGCCTCACCTTCGTCTTCATCACCCACGCCTTGAACGTGGTGAATCACATCAGCGACAGGGTGGCTGTGATGTATCTGGGCAAGATCGTCGAGATCGCCAATACCGCAGACCTGTTCGACAAGCCAGCGCACCCCTACACCCATGCCCTAATGTCCGCGATTCCGGAACCGTCCCTCGAGAAGGCCTCTAGAGAGAGGATTGTGCTGAGCGGCGATGTCCCGAGTCCAGCCGACCCTCCTCCTGGGTGTGGGTTCCACACTCGCTGCCCGATTGCCGTGGAGGGGCTGTGCGATGTAGAGGAACCACCTCTAGAGATCACCGATTCCGATAGCCACAGGGTGGCCTGTCACTTCCCACTAGGCCCTGGGATGAAACTCCCGGTCCTAGAAGATACCAAGATTCGCCCTGAAGATGACGACGAGCCGGCCACAATCGTACTCTGAGGGATAATTATGGAAGAGAACGAAGTTGAATCAGAACGACTCGAAAACCCTCCTCCTATGTTCGACAAGAAGGAGGAGGCCGAAGCTGCCTTCTGGAGGCTGAAGAAGGCCTCTGATAAGAGCAGAGAGGAGAGGGTAAAGCGAGTTCTGGCTCAGGAGAGCGAGGGGATTCTGACTACGCTCGGCAGAGTGGTGTACATTTCGGCGTGCATATTGTTTGATGGCTTGGTGCTGATGGAAATCCCAGTTAGCATGGGCAAGACCCTAGTTGCTTGGACTCTCTATACTGTCCTGCTGGTAGTTGCAATCAAGTTACAGTACAATCTCTATGAGAAGTGGTTCGACGTCGATATCAGTGAGATGGATTTTGATCAGCAGTGATTGGGAAGTGCTCAGTGTCTATCCTTTCGAACCGCCTGAATGAGGGAACAATCAGCCCAGCAGTTGTTGTCAGTACCATGAACGCCACTGCAATCGAGTAGGTCGTCAAGACGTTGGTTGCTTCAATCATCGCACCCCCTAGAATAGGGGCAAATGGAATGAATATCAGTGAGCCTATGGCATCTAGGGAGTTCACCCTACCTCTGAGATGCTGGTCGACGCTGTCGGACATTGTAGTTCTCCAAATCACCCCCAAGGTCCCGCCCAGCACGCCTTCAAGTAAGACGAAGACAAGTATTGCCCAGAATGGAATCGGCATTGCCCACATCAGCATACACCATGCTATTCCACCGATGAAAATGTAGAACACTTTACCTCTAATCTCCTTAGGTATGGGCCGGATTCCACCGAGAATGGATCCTATCATGGCTCCTAATGCACCCACCGCGCCGAACAGCCCGTATTCATTAGCCCCGAGTCCCTTATTCTCGACGATGAACGGGACCCCTATCTCGATGGCAGAGTCTCCTATGTGCCATATCATGAACATCAGTATCCCTGCGAACAGCCACGGTTGAGTCTTGACGAAGGCCCATGCCTCGACCACTTCTTCCCGAAGGTCCCCGACTTCTTCCTCCCGAACCACCGGGACTTCTGATATCGTCCACAAAATCACTCCGCTAAACAAGAACGTGACGACATCTATCAGAAGACAGATCTCTATTCCCCATAGTCCCACGGTGAAGCCTCCTATTAGGGGCCCTAGCATCCACGCAGTAGTCATTGCAACTCCCCTCAAGGCGTTGGCCTGAGGGAGCAGATCCTCCTCGACGAGATCGGGCACTAAGGCCCCTATTGCAGGTATGGAGAATGCCGTGGCTCCACCTGTGAGAAAGGTCACCACGAGCAATGTTTTGATTTCGTCGAAGCCGGCCAGAAGCGCAATTATGCCTAGGCTTACGAGTACTGCCTGTGACAGGTCCGCCATCAGGGCGACGGTCCTGCGAGGCATCCTGTCTACCACCATCCCGCCATAGAGTAGGAGGGGCAGGTGGCCGAGGAAGTAGGCAGTCCAGATGAGCCCGAATGCCTTGGGTCCACCAATCTGAGCAACTGTCCAACTCATCCCGATGATGAAGATTGAGCTGCCCATCATATTGACACCGTTACCGATGAGTAAACGGCGGAACTCGGGGATGCCCCATGCATCTCTCATACTCATGAATCAATGGCAAGATTCAGGCCATTTCAACGTGCCTCAGGATGACTGGCAGATGGTGCAGATGAACGCTTGGACAAAGATGAACGAGACCACAAATCATAGATATTAAAATTTATCAATATATTGTAATATTTTGTTCATACGTTCAATAATTAAGTATTATTGTGGATATAAGCACAGGATTGCATCAAATGAATATACAAACGACCGAATGATTATAGCACTCCCTCGCACACCTGCACGTATCCGGGGGAGCATTATGTTAGAATCAGCGACGCATGTTGGTCTGCAAGCTACCGATGGCCCGCTGACAATAGACCAGTTCGGTGCCGAATCGGCCCGGATAGGGAGGAGTATAGCCGATGAATATCACCGCTACCACATCGAGACCGAAGAGGTCGATGATGCCGACCCGCTGCCACACAGGTTCCTCGTAAAGGTCGGTAAGGTCGGGCTGGCTAAGCTCATTGGCAAGGAGGCCCTGAAGTACTTCGGACAGTTCGACGTTATCCTCGCTAGACCCTGCACCTACGGCGTGTTCTCGGGACCTGTGGGTGGCTTCGTCCCGAGACCAAAGTTGTGCGTTGGCTGTCTCAGGTGCGAAGTCCAGCACCCCGAATTCGTGAAGGTTCTACCCAACCCGGATCTGCTCACACTGGGAGATTCCTACACGACTCCCGGTCATATCACGGCCATTGATGAGGAAGCTAAGAAGGGAATGGTTCCGGTGCGCGGGCAAGGGTACAGAGGACGCTTCGGTGGACCCGGTTTCGATGGCATGCTGACAGACATGTCAGAGATTGTGCGCCCTAGTAGGGACGGAATCCACGGGCGCGAGCTGATTGGCACAGCGGTGGATATCGGTAGCAAGCCGATGCACCTGTCTTTCGATTCCAATGGGAAACTATCTGGGAGCATACCTGAGATGTTCACAATTCAGGTCCCGTTTATTTTTGACCTCCCGCCGGGCGACCTCGGCACACCGCAGTTGGCTAGTGTGGTTGATTCAACCAGTAGGCGAATAGACACTCTGGCATGCTTAGATGCCCACACTGTGGCAAGATTGGGGCTGGACGCACCCAACATCGTCCCGGTACTCGACAACACTGAGGCATCTCGGGTCTCAGAGTTTCCAAACGCGAGGCTGATTGAGCTGCGATCATCACCTGACCGACCGTGGGGCTGGGACGCTGCTGGTTTTGATATCGCCACCGAGGCCACCGACGCGATGATTGGAATCCGAATACACTTCGAAGAGGGCTGGCAGAATCGGATGACTCAGGCAGTCGAGTCCGGAGTCAAGGTGATTCACCTGCTCGCGGATCTGCACGGCCGCGGATCCGACGACACCTTCGTCACTGAACTGTTCAAGGAGGCCCACATGCTTCTCATTGAGCAGGGTCGCCGGGACACCGTCACCCTATTTGGCGGCGGAGGTATTGTCGGAGCTGACCATGTCCCCAAGGCTATCATCAGTGGACTCGACGCAGTCACACTCGATCTGCCGGTGCTGTTCGCCCTACAGGGCCGCTCTAATGGCTCGCTCAGGCAGCGAAAACAGGTCGCTGGGACGCTGCCGAGGCATTTGGATCAGGATTGGGCGGAGCAGAGGCTCACCAACCTGTGTGGCTCATGGAGGGACCAACTGTTGGAGATACTCGGAGCGATGGGAATTCGCGAGGTTCGCAGACTGAGAGGAGAGTTTGGCCGCTCGATGATAGTCAAGCACCTAGAGGACGAGGCCTTCGAGGGAATCGCAGGCTATGTAGGAGGTGATTGCTGATGGCCGTGCTCCAGGATATAGTCGACGCTTACCAAGGTAAGATCGTGAAGCCCAGCGAGACTCTGATCCACAAGACCACCCACCTGCTGCAGGACGGGATGAACATGAGGGCGTTCGGCGAATACGAAAAGCCAAAGGCGCTCGGAGATGCTCGATGGACTGACGAACTTATCCTCTCGACCTGGTACATGGCTGAGACCGGGGAGGTTCCTGATAATCTGAACTTCAAGACAGGAAAGAGCGACGGTGGTTTTGACAGACTCGATTTCCAGTTTCTGCCAGAGAGTGATTGGCTGGAACACTCAGAAGCCATTGACACCAAGTTGCCGCTGAACCGCCGTGGTGACGAGAAGAACAAGATTGAGATTGACATACCCTGGTATGGCGGGGGGATGTCGTATGGTTCTGTTTCAGTCAACGTGATGATGTCAAGGGCGAAGAACGCCAGACAATGGAATTCATTCATGTCTACGGGCGAGGGAGGATACCCGCCTGAGTTGTATGAGGTCAAGGAGAATGTCATCACTCAGGTAGCAACGGGATACTTTGGCGTTGAGGAGGAGACCATTCAAGCCGCCCCCATTATCGAATTCAAGTACGCGCAGGGCGCCAAACCGGGTCTCGGAGGACACCTGCTCGCAGCCAAGGCAGGAGAAGAGGTTGCAAAGTTACGCGGCTCGGTCCCATTTGTCAGCCTGTTCAGCCCATTTCCCTTCCACTCCACATATTCTGTCGAGGACCACTCAAAGCACCTCGATTGGATAGAGACAGTCAATCCGAAGGCAATACTCTCTGTCAAGGTCAGCACTCCTCATGATGTAGACATGGTCGCAGTCGGCTCGTACTACGCAGGTGCACACATAATTCACCTCGACGGTGGTTACGGCGGTACCGGGGCGGCACCTGAGATTGCCAAGAAGAATATCGCCATGCCCATTGAATTGGCCATACCAAAAGTCCACAAGTTCCTACAGAAGGAAGGGGTCCGCGACAAGGTCACCATCATCGCGAGCGGAGGAGTCAGGACGGCTGACGACATCGCCAAGGCAATCGCTCTCGGTGCCGACGGCTGCGTATTGGGGACCACTGATCTGGTTGGCATGGGGTGCACCCGGTGCTCAAATTGTGAAGGTGGCCCGTCTGGACGCGGCTGCCCTTGGGGCCTCACCACCACTGATATCGAGTTGCAGGAGTGGGTGCAGCAGGACTGGGGCGCCAAGAGACTCGACAACTTGTATACGGCAATGCAGTGGAGGCTGCGCGATATCCTTCGCAAGTTAGGCCTGAGTAACGTCCGCGAGTTGAGGGGCAGGACTGATTTGCTGAAGTACATCGGCAAGGAGGCAGGTGAATGATTGATCCTTCAAAGATAATTCAGGCCCGCCGCGAGATGACGGCGAGTCACCCGAAATTCGAGCGCCGTGATGAGGACGCCGCCGAGGGAGGATGCGGAGTCGTTGGACTGGCTTCGGAGATTCCTGTGGCGGGCCGCCATCTGTTTGACTCGCTTGAGCAGATGAGGAACCGAGGAAACGGTAAGGGCGGCGGAGTGGCCATGGTGGGGCTGGACCCTGAGCAGTTCGGAGTCACTGCATCGATTCTGGCCGACTCATACCTCTATGCTGTTGCCTACCTAGACTCCAGAGTTCGTGATGCAGTCGAAGAGACCTTCATCCATTCTAATTTCCATGTCGACCACATCCACGAGATGCCAGCCCTAGAGACATGGGAAAATGATCTCCCTGCGCTTGACACCCGTCCGCCCGACGTCGTGTGCTACTTTGTCAGGCCACGTGAGGACGTTCTCGACGAGTTCATCTCTGTCAATCTGCAAGACACTATCGACCCGAACGACAGGGAGGCCGCCTCCGAGGAATTTGTTTTCCACACCACCCATTCTCTAAACGTCGAGTTCTATGCTAAAGACGGAAGGACAGATGCCTTCGTGCTGAGTCATGGCAGGGATCTCCTGATCCTCAAAATAGTAGGTTACGCCGAAGATGTGATTCGCTTCTACTGCCTCGATGACGTGACCGCCCACGTCTGGATTGGACACCATCGTTATCCTACCCGAGGGAGGGTGACGCATCCTGGGGGGGCCCACCCGTTCGGACAGGGCATAGACTGCGCGCTGGTGCACAACGGTGACTTCTCGAATTACGTCTCTGTAAAGGACTACCTTGCACAGAGAGGGATGGAGCCGCTATTCTTCACAGACACCGAGGTTGGAGCACTGGCATTTGACCTACATCGCCGAGTCTACGGATACAGTATGGAGCACGTCATAGAGAGCCTAGCGCCCACAAGTGAGCTCGACTACGTGATGCTACCGGAGGACAAGCAAGAGGTATACTCTGCCATTCAGAGGACGCATATTCACGGAAGTCCCGACGGCCCATGGTTCTTCATCATCGCACAGTCCGAAGGAACTACTCACAGGCTGATTGGAATCACCGATACCAGCATGCTCAGGCCCCAGGTCTTCGCCTACCAGCGTGGCGAGGTCGGGATAGCATTCTGTGGCTCGGAAAAACAGGTCATAGACGCGGTGCTCGATAGCCTCGCCTCAGAGGATAAGAGGTTCTGGCGTCGCGCTGATGAGTACTGGAACGCTAGAGGCGGTTCCTATACTGACGGCGGGGCTTTCCTATTCGATGTCAGACCGACCGAAGATGGCGGCAAGGAATTAGTCATGACGAACAAGTTCGGAGATGTGGTGGACACCCATCCATCGGGTGGGCACGGAGTGGCAGATGCCGCTGAAGAGTCACCACTGGAAATCGACAAAATGGATTCGGAACTCGCTTACTTATCAGTTCTAGAGGCACTCCCTCACATGGGATGGCCAGAGGCTCTTGCGACCCTTGAAGCCATTGAGTCAAACGCTTTGTCAGCAGGACGCGAATGGGCTTGGAATCTCCTAAGCAAGCTTCTAGACAGGAGGTATGACACTGGTTCGTTGAGGCGAAGCCGATGGCTCGACTCAGTAGAGGCATCTCTTATCAGGACTATTTCGGCGGCGAGGCACCAGCCTTGCGACAGTTTCGTCGGACAGGTTACTCTCGGACATCATCCTACTCCAGTTTCAGATACTCAGAGGATTGTTGTCGATGCGAGACCATACCCTCCAGAGGGCACCGACTCTCTAGCACTCGAGCTAGTTGCCCTTCACAAGGCAGGATGGAAACGCTTCGTCCTGTTGCACTGTAGAGGCCATCGTTTCATCGGTAATGGCTTCGGCCCAAGCACCTCAGACGTCGAGATAGATGTTCTGGGGGCTGTTGGTGACTATCTTGGCAGTGGCAGTGATGGAATGAGGATAACAATGCACGGCAACGCACAGGATCAAGTCGCCCAGATTCACAAGTCAGGGGAACTTGTCGTCCACGGCGACGTTGGCCAGTGCTACGGTTACGGTTCCAAGGGAGGCAGACTGTTCGTCCTCGGTAACGCTGCTGGAAGGCCGATGATTAACGCCGTGGGTAGTCCCAAGGTTGTCATCAACGGCACGGCTCTAGACTATCTGGCTGAGTCTTTCATGGCAGGAGATCCGCTTGAAGGAGGGGGGTTTGTCATTATCAATGGGATGAGATTCGACCAGCGAGGGGAGATGTCAGCACTGGAGACTCCGTATCCTGGTGGAAACCTGTTCTCTCTGGCCAGTGGAGGGGCGATTTACATCCGCGACCCACATAAGCGACTCTCGGACTCACAACTCAATGGTGGTGCCTTCACCGAGATGAAAGATGAGGACTGGGTCGTCGTCGAACCTATGTTGCAGCGAAACGAGGAGCACTTTGGTATCCCTATGCAGAGACTGCTTACAGTCGAAGGCGAACTCGTCAGCCCGGCTGAGGTGTATCGAAAAATAATCCCTGTGAAGTCGAAGACTCTGCATGCTGAGGCAGCATGGGCAGGTCACGTCGACTGAGAGACCAGTTCCACTACTTCTTCGGCGCATCCCCATGAGAGGGTTACTCCAGCACCGCCGTGACCGTAGTTATGGAACACCTTCCTCCCATCTATGGTCTCGACCTCCAGTCTGACTTCGCTACGAGACGGTCGCAGGCCGACCGCCCCACCAATTATCTTGGAGCGATCCAACTCTGGCCACAGTGCCTCCACCTTTTCTAGAATGAGGGCGTTGTCCTCAGACCTGATATCCATCCCCCAGTCGTCAACTTGAGCAGTCCCTCCGAGGACGGTGACGTCGCTACGAGGGATCGTGTAGGTCAGAGTCTCTGGCTGCTGATCAAAGTGCCCGATACCTGGATCTTGATCGAGGAAAATGACCTGCCCCCGTGCCGGCCTTACCTCGTTATCCTGGCACAGCTTTCTAGCACCCAATCCCACGCAGTTGACCACCACTTCACCAGGAACCTTGCTGAGGTCTTCTACGAAGGACTGCCTGAATGTGCCTCCAAGGGATTCGACCCTAGAGCGTAGCCATGGCATGTACAGGTGCATCTCGATGACTGGCGCTCTGAACTGCCAACCGAAGACATACCCTTCGGGTATATCTCCTCGGTCCAAAATATCGAAGGCAGCTATGTTATTCCCCCATGCTGGCGGCTCGACCTCTTGCCTGAGATACTCTCTCCCATCTCTCATTCGAACTCCTGATTCAGGATTCTCCGTGGCCAGCCTTTCTAGCTCCGCATAGGTCACTAGGCCCCACGTATCTGCTCTGTCAGCAGGGGCGGTAAGGAATGGATACCATATCGCCGCAGCAACATCTGAGACTGTATCGGGACTGAATCTATCGGAGACGACTTCCACATCATACCCTTCTTCAAGCAGTCTAACTGCACATGAGAGCCCAGACACGCCTGCCCCTACCACTGTGCAGTGCATGACTCGCGATAGCCGCACCACTCATGATAGCGTCGGCTAACATGTTCCCATCTCGGGGCAACCTCATGAGCAGTACCCTCTCTGGATCGCACGGTGATGCAGTGCCCAAGGTGAAGCGACCCAAGAAGGGCTGGTTCAAGCCTGACAAGAAGAAGCCTCGCAGGGGTCCACGTGTCAAGGCGAGCGAGAAGGGTTTGCCACCGTGTCCGGCGTGTGGTAAGTGGAGTATGCAGAGGGACAACACGAAGAGCGAGCTGTACTGTGGTGCATGCGGCGCAATCATGTGAGCGACATTCCATACGCCGCCCCCTCCTCGACTACCTGCCGCAGTGATGAGGAACCGCACCGGGTGCTTCGGGCGCCGCGAGTGATGGGCGATCTGAGCGGCACTACAAATAAGTCACAACTAGTGCAAGCATATTCCACATCATGTGACAAGCAATAGATGGCAACAGACTACCGGTTCTCATTCTAATCCATCCGTATATGATTCCGCCCATGAAGGCCGAACCGATGACGAAAGGGTCGACATGAACTAAACCAAACAAAATAGAGCTCCATATTATAGATGTCCAATCTCCATGTTTCCTGTTGATTGCATCAAGTAGATATCCACGGAAAAATAACTCCTCTGCAATCGGAGTTACAATTGCAACTGATAGAAACAAGAAAGCGATGTCAATAGAATTTGATCCCCAATCAGTACCCAAGTCAGTATTGGGAGATGGCTCACCAAGAATCTCAATCCATACTACAGCGTAAATTAAATTTAGAATAAAATCGATGATTGTGACCACGATTGGGATTGCCAATAATAGGGCCGCAACTCTCTTCACTGAACCGAATCTCAGCATCTCCTTAATCCGCTCCAAACTACCATCGACATAGATGAATAGGAGTACGAGAGGAATCAGAATGATTTCTACCAATAGTGAGGATATTGAAAATGCCAAACCATCGGACAGACCTGCCCAATAAAAGGCAAACCAAAGCGCCAAAGTACCAACAATTGTCAGTAGCCACCATACTATGAGAAATGTCATGATTATTAGCCACGAGACCCAGGTTTTATCACTGGCACCGACGGATTTTTGTTTGATAGATAAGTCAGTAGCAACTCCTTGAAATGAGCCATTATAGGACTCATCCTCCATATAGTGGGGGAGTGGATTAGGACCCTTGAATCTTCGTGGTAATACAATGATGTATGGCTCAGGTTTACTGAATACCTCCGTTCCGATAGGAACGGACTTCTCACAAGGGAATCCTTCATGACCGCCGCATAAGGCAGCATGAACGAGCAGAATGGTGGATGTAGCGACCTATTTTTCCGACGACCAGATGATTTCCATCATTCTAGTCTCCACACTGCTGCTAGTATCCAAGCTTCGTGACATGCTCGACTTGAGCGGACTGCTCGCTGCCATGGTGGTCGGGCTCACCGTATCGCTGCTAGGGCACTGGACCTGGCTGGTAATCCTCGTGCTCTTCCTCTTCGTCGGCTCCATGGCGACTAAGTGGCGCTTTGAGGAGAAGCGGGCATTAGCGATACAGGAGTCCAACGAGGGAGCAAGGGGTTGGCGTAATGTGATGGCGAATGGCGCGGCGGCCTCGTTGGTCGCGATTATGAGTTGGTTTGGAGAGGGAGATTGGTACTACCTAGCCGTAACATGCAGTGTCTCAGTGGCGCTGTCCGATACCCTAGCCTCGGAGATAGGCAGCCTCGATTTGAGGACTCGAAGTATCATCACCCTAGAAGCAGTTCCACCCGGAACCAATGGAGGAATGTCTCCGACAGGCACGGTGGCAGCGTTACTTGGAGCCCTGATTATCGCAGGAGGGGCAGTCTTGCTTGCTCCTGTCTTCGGCGAGTCCATGAGCGCCATCAGCATCTTCGTCACAGTTACAATTGTAGGGTGGTTAGGTTGCCAAGTCGACTCGGTACTCGGAGAACTTCTCGAGAATAAGGGGTACATTGGAAAGCACACAGTGAACTTCCTAGCAACTCTTTCAGGGGTTGCAATGGCCGTTGTTGTGGCTTTCAGGATTCTGTAACATCAAGACGTGGGGTTTCTACTATACAGTATGGAGACAAGGCCATGGGAGAAGGAGCAAACGCGTCTAGGACCGGTGTCCTAATTGCTCTGGCCCTGCTCCTAGTGATGACTTCTGCTGTATCGATGGCGAATGCCCAGAATATCGAGGAGACTGAAGGGCCCGGAATTAACTGGGACCTCCCTGACAGTCACATGCTGTACCTGAAGGGAACCGAGGAACAGCCGTTTCTAGATCGTAACTGGACCACGAACACTGGTCAGCCCTTGGGTAAGGCCGAGTTCACCAGAACCAGTTCCTCCCTTAACCCCAACCTCATCGACATCCAATCCGCTCCTCTGGCAGAGTCGTTCAGGTTCGGAGGCAACATCACAGTGCGGCTGTTCGCATCTCTGGACTCGACCAATGACGGCTGCAGACTCACCAACGTGCTGCCTGGGGCTGCGGGTGCCGAGACCTCATTTTCTGTGACTTTGTCACTCGGTAGTAATGTGGTTCTAGATAACGTTCAGACCAATTCACTGCCGATGGAGGAGTCATACCTCTCGGCCCACGAATTCACCGTACAAGCGTCCGATGTCAATGTCTCACTTTCATCGGGCGACCTCATCTCCTTGCAAGTTGACGTGCAGCACGACTGCTTGCAGCAGGGAGTGCTGTGGTGGGGAACCTATGACGCGACCTCGGGAATCATCTTCGATGGAGAGGTTATCGATCCGCAGCTGGACTACAGCATCGATTCTAACCGGATGGTAAGAGTCGAGTTCACACCGATATCACCCTGGGGCCCAGGGGACTTCGATGGCCAAGTACTCGAAATCGTCGGGCCACTAGACTGGGATGAGATGGTCCACGGCTTTGGAAAAGAGGATCAGCGGATGGAACATTTCGAGGCCCCTCATGGGACGAGGACTGGAGAGGCCAACAGGACGATTTTCACATGGTCTTCAGAGAAGCCACTCATCCCAGGGAGGTACATGATTGACGCCTGTTTCACAGTCACTGACCAAGATCCCGGGGAATTGTGCGATGCAGTAGGTGTGCTGCGCTTTGAGGTCCCAGAAGATTCCAAGCCAATGTTGGCTTCGATGTGGGCTGCGGTTGTGGTTCCACTGGGCATAATTGCATGGATTGGGGCCTCTATGAGAGAGGCTATGCTGCCTATACAGACCTATGCAATATTGCTTCTGCTCGCAATCACTGCACTCGGTCCCGCTATGTACTTGCCCGACATCGATAGCAACGCTCCTAGGGAAGAGGGTGCGGCCCCCTCGTTTGCACTACTTTCTCATGATGGCGAATTGGTCAAACTTTCCGATTTGATATCAGGACACGACGCTGTCGTGGCTGGGCTGTTTCGAACCGGATCTCCCAATGCAATCAGGCAGTTTGATGATTTCAGAGGGGCGCAAATCATCAGTGACTCGGACATCGCCTTCATCCAGATTGCCACGGGAGAGGGGATTCAATCTGTCGATCTAGACACTTATTCATTGACTCTTAACGAGACATGGCCACTACTGATGGACGAGGCCGATGCTGCAGTGGGCAAATCTTTCCCTAGCGGTGCTACCGACGCTGTTATTGTAATCGATTCAGCTGGTTTCGTCACAGATTGGCAGCCCGGTACTATGTCGGCGCTGGAGATAGACGAGGCCGTATCTTCGGCGTCTAGGGGCTCGGGGAACCACCCATTATCTCTGTTCTCAATCATAGTTGGTACGGCATTGCTGCCAATGGTGGTTCTCGCTATGCCAAGGGACAGGAATCCCAAGGAGCCCGATGAACTACTATTCCCAGGTGCGGGTTCATTCATGACTGCAGTGGCCGCAGCCATCGGCTTCGGAATATGGGCACTTCCCGTGGCCTTGATGGCAGCATTCGGATTCGGAGCCTTCTGGATCTGGATTGAACTGCTGCTTGCATTGATTATGGTGTATCACGGCCTCTCCGTCCTCCTACGTGGTAGGATTCCTGAGGTTGAACATCTAGTCACAGTGGCGTACTTGCGGTTACCTGATGGATTACGTGCATGGCGAGACCGAGCCAGTTTCGCCGAAGATGCCTATCTGGGCCTATGGCTAGCTTGGTTACTATGGCTACGAAACCCGGCATTGATTCCCCAAGGAGTGGGCGCTGTGGCCCGCTCGGACCTATTGGGCATCCCATTATCTGTCTTGGCCATGCTGGCCTTCCTCGTCGCGGCCGGTGTCATTGTCAATCTCGCGCGCTTCATCGCCTTAGCACCCGGAAAACTCTCACGGGTGTTCGGCTGGCTGAGCGCGGGCATACGCCCGCGCGCGTGGGGGCTGGCGACAGCAATCCTAGGGGCTTGGGTCGCACTCGCTCTTCTAGTGGGGCCAATTCTGGGCTCAATGTGAGTCTCTAATGATTCGTCAACTCACTAGAGAGTGCCTTCCACATGGTTATCCAACTACCGAGATTATCATAAGAGCGAGGCCCTAGGACGATGCACTCCTTAGGGGGTATAGTATAACCTGGTAGTACCGCGGGCTCCAGTTGCACGGGAATGACGACAAGTGGTTTTTCTGATGGCTTTGATGACCAACTGGAGCACCGACCTGTCGCAACCCGAGAGCGTGCGCTTTCCGGGTGCACGCTAGGCGGAAGACACCCGCTGATCTGGGTTCAAATCCCAGTGCCCCCACCATTTCGGCATCTGCGTACAGCATTTCGAGCAACTCTGGCATAGGTTGGGTTGAAGGACTTCGCGTATTACGCGTGACCCGATGGACACCAAGGCACTCAACGCCGTCCTATGCGCTTTCTTACTGGTCCCACTAGCCGGGAGCGTAGCCCCTCCTCCTCTGTCCGAAATAGACAGCGAGGGGCTGCAACTGATGGGGCAAGGTCAGCAGACTACGGTTCCTGAACAAGTTGCCGTCAGTTGGGCCAACCCCGGGCCGTGGTGGGAATGGACTTCACTAGACATCGACAGGAATGGGATTCATGACTCCCTTCAAGAAAAATCTGGCATGGTGTGGGTTGGACTTTCATATTCCCGAGAAGTCACTATGTCTGATCATGAGGTGTTGAAATCCATGGGTTTCGAGGTTAAGATGGAGGCACACTCGGTTGACGCTGTTCTTCTAGGGCAAGTGAAATCTTCAGATTTGACAATTCTATCTCAGGTCGAAGGCGTCGTAATGGTCGAAGGATATGGTACAATCGAACTTTTCGGAGATATTCAGACTCCAGCGGTCAAGGCTAGAAATTCTACACTATACCCCGGAGCCTGGGACTTAGGAGTTACCGGCAGAGGAGTCAACATAGCCTTGACAGACACCGGAGTTGACAATGAGCATCCGGGCCTAGTTGGCAAATTTGTAGCTGGATACGACGCTGTTTGCTACAACCCAACCGACCCAAATTGCGTACTCGCAGGTTTTGGATTCAGGCCCACTGACGGTACTTTCGACCCAGACGATGGAAATCAGCACGGAACTGCATGCATGGGCATGGCTAGCGCAACCGGAATCGAGCCCGACGGAAGTCAATCTAACTTCACAGGCTCAGCACCAGATGCCAAACTAGTGGATGTACGTATAGGGACTGACTTAGGGGCGGGACCATTCGAAAACTACCTCCTAGAACAGGAATTTTATGAATCGGCTATGAACGGTATTCAATGGATAATAGATCACAAGGACGATGCTTGGCAGGGCGCTTCGGAGGAGGATTATGGCATAGACATTATTTCTCTCTCATGGGGGATAACTAGTCACGAAACAGGAGGATCCGATGGTACCGATATGCATAGCAGGATTCTCGATGAGGCCATGGAGGAAGGAGTCACTGTTTCGGTTGCAGCAGGTAACTCCGGACCAGATAATGATGGACTAAGTGGAATGGGTTCTTCTTCGCTTTCAGTTACAGTCGGGGCTACTGATGATATGAACACAATTGACCGTTCAGATGACACGGTTGCCAGCTATTCCAGTAGAGGCCCTAGGAGGGACAATGGCGATGGAAACCCTCTGGATGAGCTAAAGCCAGAAATCAGCGCCCCAGGCACCAATATCATACAAGCCGAGGGTTGTGTGACAAGCGACGGGTGTAACAACTTCATCGGGGGCGACGCGTCTCAGAACACCTACACCGGCCGCGGCAGCGGAACCTCCTACGCTACTCCGGCGGTTTCTGGAGTCATCGCTTTAGTCATCGAGGCCAATGGCAATCTCACCCCTCTGCAGATTAAGGAAGTACTCAAGCAGACCGCGGAGCGCAGGGGTGAGCCCAGTGCCCCAGAAGTCGATCCCTACTGGAATCGCGACTTCGGATGGGGAATGGTCGACGCACGTGCAGCTGTCTCCCTCGCCCTTCATCTCGATGAGACCGGGCAGACCGAAGCAGTGGATGCCAGTCTCCAGAACCATCTGCTGAATCTAATCGATTCGAATGGAACAATCAACGTCACCGGACACGCTTGGGGCCAACTCGGCAGCATTGAGGGAGTAGAGTTCAGAATCGACGGAGGAGAATGGCAGGATGCAACGTACTCCGCTGTTCCCGGAGAGATTGGCGCTCTTACACCTTTCATGTGGCATGTGATTCTAAATCCGACCAAACTCAGCGAGGGCAGCCATCAGATTGAGGTCAGAGCGATGGCTGAAGGCGCCTTCTCACTCCCTGTCCTAGTGACAGTGCACGGCACCGCTGGCAGCGCCACCGACTTCTCAGTTCCACCCATCGTCATTGTCGGCATCCTCGTCGTATTCGTGATTTGGGTAGCCTCTCTGGCTTTAGTTCGACTTCGCTCGGATGGCGAGATTGACAGCCTAATCTCAAGATTGAGGAAGGAGGATGATTCAGTCGTTGATGAAGTACTCGAAGCTGAATTAATCCCCGAACAGGGGCCTGAATAGCGAATCCGTAGGATTCGAAGCGCCTTGTTCAAAGCCTAGAACTCTCGTCCGCAGGCCATGGTGAGGTTCTCCGAGCGTGCGAATAGCATCCGTCCGACAGGAGTTCGCAGGATGTTTGACATGGCAGGGGATGATGCCATTCAGTTCGGCTTGGGCGAACCCGACTTCCAACCTCCTCCGATTGCTATTGAGGCTTTTACCAAGGCGATGGAAGATGGTAGGAACAAGTACACCACTACTGCCGGACTACCAGATTTGAGGGCGAAAATAGCCGAGATGTGGCATCACCTCGTCCCCAGTTTGGACGAATCCAACGTCTGTATCACGATGAGCGGAACCAATGGTCTCCTCGACATCTTCCTAGCTCTGGTCCAGCCAGGGGACAATGTACTCTTGCCAGAGCCATACTTCCCACTGTATCCTCCAGATGTAGTAATCTGCGGTGGTGAGCCCAATCTGTATCCTTGCACCTTTGAGAACGGCTTCGTGCCAACCATAGAGGATCTGCAGAGCAGAGTCGACGAGAACACCGTAGCCATACTGTACAACTTCCCGAGTAATCCAACTGGGGGTAACGTCAATGAGTCACAGAGGGATGAACTGGTCACCTTCGCTATGGAGAACGACCTCTGGATAATCACCGATGAAGTCTACGATCGTATCGTATACGACGGACCCCACGTCTCATTCCTTGGAGCGGGTTATGACAAGGTGATTATGGTACAGTCATTCTCCAAGACTTTCGCTATGACTGGATGGAGAATTGGATATCTGTTGTCTCCCGATGCTCAAGCAATGTCGCAACTGACTAAGATGCAATACTACGTAACTGCGTGCAGTAACGATGCAATGCAACACGCTGTCCTTGAGGCCCTCGTGAATGCTCCGGATTACCCGGAGGAGATGTGCTCAGAGTTCAAGGATAGGCGCGACTTGGTATGCGAACGACTCAATGCGATGCCCGGCGTCTCCTGCCACGTCCCCACCGGAGCGTTCTACGTGTTCCCCAAGGTGGATATCCCAGGGATGAACAGTGAGGAGATTTCAATGGCGCTGCTTGAGGGAGGAGTGCTATGCTCACCAGGTACGGCCTTCGGTGAGCTGGGCGAGGGCCACCTCCGTTTCGCCTACACTATCTGTAGGGAAGATATCGACAAGGGCATGGATCGGGTCGAAGCAGTGTTGGCTGAGCTGAGGGGAGATTGATTCCAATGACTCCCCTCGCATCCTTTGCACTCTTCCTCACATCATTATTTATCGGGAGCGAGGCTTCTAGGATAGAGCCTAGAATATATCCACCAGCCATTTTGTTCACCTCTCTCGCTTCCTTGTCTCTGCTTGGCCCCACATCAATAGGATTCGGACTGTGTATGGGCTCGGGATGGGTGCTGTTGAACCAAGTTGCAGACCGATCTTTCCCTCTGCAGTAATCAGTCATCGAAGAGTCTGAATGGCAAGTCAATCATTCTACTCTCCTCCTCGTCCCCCTCTGCCTCTCCCTCGGACTCATCCGGTATCGGGGCATCATATATCGGAGAGACTTCGGTTTCTTCGTCTTCATCAGGTGCCTCCAGTAGGTCCATCTGTAGATTCTCAAGCTCACTTCCCTGACCCTTCATCCAATTTGGCATGTCGTGAGTCCCCCCTAGTACGGACAGGGTAGTGAAGGTCGCCATTGGTAGCACTGATATCGCCACTAGGAAGTCAATGACTGCAGTCTCTGGAACTACCGCATCAGGAACTACCGCATGCAGAAGAACAGTTTCCAACTGAACCTCGTTCCACTGTGTTACATCGACGTCCAGCCAGCCTAGGGAAGCAGCTAGAAAAGTCCTAGCGATAATCCAGAAGAGCAGTATAGGGAGTACCCATGAGAACCGCGAGATTTTCCACAACACGCTCCTAAACATCGCTGCGTAAGATACGAGTCCACTGGACACAACCGGCTGAATCCTTACTGCCATCCACAGCGCTATCATGTACCCCGCCATGCCCAATTCGAATGCCCGATCTGGCTTGACTATCTCTTCGGGCACGCCCTCCATGATTAACAGAGGGATGGCAATCAGCAGGACCTGCATCGGGACAGCCAGCAACTGCAACCCTCCGTGAACCGCTATCAAATCCTGTCCCTCTCCGTTTGTCTTCTCGTGGACGAGTCTCGCCATCCTTCCGTAAGGGCTCGCCTGGAGGGCTAGCCTCGCCCGATCTATGAGCTCTGGATCACCGGCTCTTCTACTGAGGCCTAGGATTGGCACCCAGCCTCCTTTGTCAGCGACTGAAGCTGGCCTGTAACCACCGAAGAACAGAGCTAGGAGGAGTGACAAGAATCCGTACAGCAGTCCTGCGACGACAATCCAGTAGACCAGTTCGGTGCGAACGGCGATTGAGAAGTTACCCTGATCTACCTCAAGCAGATAGGTCAAGGAGAACCCCACGATAGGAACCAGAGTGACTTGCAACACGACCACTATGTAGAGGACGAACCTCTGATACAGATCCTCTACGGCCACACCCTACACGCCTCACCAAGTCACCATAAGCCCTTCATTGGGGTCGAACCATCTTCGGGCGGTTAGAGAGGCGTCTGAGAGTCACCATTCCTCTACGCATCCGCCCTACGGGCGGCGAACGTTGCTAGCGAACCTTCATACACGTATGTAGAACCGAAGATTCGTCACATGCGTAGCCTGCCTCCCTTCTTTCTGGTGTCTTTACTGCTCGTCATGAGCATGGCCCCTTTGGCTGCAAACTCAGTGATGCTTCCAACTGCCGAGGAACGTGCAGCCACTCCAAAGGCACTGATTGACTTCGAAGTCACCTCTATCGAGCTCGGCGACTCTCTGACTGCATCCCTGCAGTGGGACCAGCCGGACAACTCCACACTAGAATACGTCCTCCGGGACGAGTCCGTTTTGGTGAGTATCACATTCACTCAGGCTGGCACATCAAGCCAGCCTGCCTACGCCGAGGGTTGGATGCAGGTCTGGCATCCCGTCGGATTCCTGATGGAGGAACACTATGTCAACATGACACTGTCTGGCCTGCAGTCTACCACCGAGACATTCTACTGGACTCCGAGCGCTGCTCACAGTGCTATTGATGAAGAGGGTAATCTCTACGGCGGAATCATACTGCGTGGCACCATTGATGGTGGACTCGCTGATGACAATGAGGACAACAACGAGTTCGATAGAGAAGTACCGGTGGCAGTCTGGAAGGACCCTATGGACAATGGATTCTGTGGGGATGTGGACGGCGATCAGGTCGTCGACTGCACCAACCAACTCAGCGCCAACGAACCGACATGGGTCGGAGCCGGATATGATTCGGACGGAACTCTTTCATCGGACCCTGACTACTACGGGCACTGGAGGATGGAGAATGCCTCCAGCGACGAGGGCGAGATGCACTGGAGGGTATCGGCACCGGGCTCAGACTACGCCAGCAACAGACATGACCGGCTCTGGTGGGGCTGGTTCACTCCGTTCGACAACTGCGACGATCCAGGACATGGGCTCAAGTACGGGACTCTAGACTCAGCAGTCTCGGCACTGTACGGCAACAATTTCTGCAAGATTAGAGTACGGTCGTTCGATTTCATATCAATGCACTTGGTGACTGCCGCATGGGGGGAGATGGCTGCCGGCGACACCATCAGAATAGAGGCCGACGCCGGAGGATCTTTGGAGCATTACAACTACTCTGCACAAAACCTCTCGAAGAACCACGGCGACTGGTCACGATTGGTCTGGAACATGACCGACATACATCCCAACGCCGACTACACTCTCGCCTTCAGATTTGATTCTGACAGCTCCTTAGCGAACCAGGGCATCCATCTGGACTCTTTCTTGATGTTCGGATTTGAGAAGGTTGCAGAGTACACCCTCGACGTCGATTGCGACGATCCGTTGCCCAACGCCTACATGGTGGTGCCCGACGATTCTAGGCCACCTTCTCTATTCTGCAAAATCAAGAACAATGGGTACGTCGACATCACTCTCCGCTTGTACACTGAAGTCTCCAATCAGACTTGGATGAATGGTTACCCCCTAAGGATTGACTCCAACAACAGGTTCGACCACGACAACTACGTTGTCTCTGAGGTCATCAGCGCCCTCGATACAATGAACACGTGGTTCAATCTCAGTATTCCCGAGGGCGCCAGTGTCGAGGAGTTGGACTGGTTTGTCTGGATTAACGATGGGACCACTAATCTCTCCAAGGTGTACATCGAACTACCCGTATCGGTCATTGCCGCGTACTCGATCTCCCTAGATCAGAAGGCCCTTGCAAATCCAGCTGCGGTGCTGTATCCAGGGACTACTGGGGATGTGGCGATGGTGATGAAGAACACCGGGAACCAGATAGCGACCTGGAATCTAGGCGCTACCTTCGGTGATAGCCGTTGGGGCGATGAGAACTTGATTTGGCACGATGCCAACGGTTCGGTGGTGACCAGCCTCGCGATGAACATCACCGATGAGTTCGAACTCACAGCAACTGTCATCGTACCCGATGAGATATCACCGGGCACCTATGCGATAACTCTGCTTGCAAGCGGCAGACCTCCTGCCAATTTCGTAGCCGACTGGACGATATACATCGAGGTCCCGGTATTCCACGACCTAGTGCTCGAGCCAGAGACCACAGAGATGATGGCCTCTGCCGACGGCTTCCTAAGGCTAATCGAGGTCAGGATGGTTAACAATGGGAACTCAGAGGAGGCATTCGATCTATCTCTACTGTCGGACTGGAAACTTGGCGTTTCTCTAAATGCGGAGCAGAGCCTTGGGATAGATCCATTCGGGGGGGACAGCACCGTTTTACTGCTGCTGCCGATGCCTTATGGGATTACCAATGAGACCTATGAGATATGGATAATCGCAGCCAGTCAGGATGACTCGGGCTACCAATCGAGCGTAAGGATTCTGCTCACAGTCCCTGTTACCAATCTGGTCGAAGTCGAAGACCTTGATATGACAGAGGAGGTGTTCAGGGGAGGGGACGATGCTAGGACTGTTAACTGGGAAATCTGGAACAACGGCAACGTCAACGACGCTTTCACTATCGATTTTGATACCAGTCACCCAGACGTCTGGGTTCAGGCGACTGGACTAACCAATGGGAGGACTCCGTATATTCCAGCAGGTTCGTCACTAAACCTCACCGTGCGCTATTCGTTCGACTTTTCCGCCTCTGGGGAGCGCGACATCACCCTAACCGCATCCAGCGTTGAGGCTGCTAGTGATGGACTCACAGTAAGTGGTAGTGGAAATGCCGAGTTCATTGTTGGCACACAAGGCTTCTTCCAGATTCTAGCGCCCACACCACTGGAGATAGTGGAGAGCGGGGATGACTACGCTCTTGTTTACACAGTGGTCAACCTATATCCCGATGACCAACTCCTGAGGGCCGACATTGACAGGAACTCTGACATCTTCTTCAACATCTTCGATGCTCGCGTGGATACGGGCGACAGGGACTTTGTACTACTCGCCAATGAGTCTAGGACCATCACCGTCTGGCTTACGGTGACCGATGACAACCTAGAGAATCTCCTAGAGAACGAAATGACCTTCGGAATAGTACTCGAGGTCGACGGTGACAGGGACAAGGTCTCGATGAACGGGTCTGTAATCATGTACAAGCTGAATCCCATTGAAACTGGAGTCGACGTCGAGGAGACAGCTTGGTGGGCCGGTAATATCCTGTTCCTCCTCATCGGACTGGGAGTCGTGGTCGCGGTTCTAGTGGCCTCGCTCAGGATATTCAAGAGTGCGACCGCTCCAATGGAGGAGATCTCTACCCTAGATACCTACGAAATGACCGTAGATGGTAGCGGCTGGGGAGATCAAGACGGAATCCCAAACGCTCCAGAACTTCCTGCAGACGACGAGGTGGCTAATTCAATGTACGGAGGTGCAAAGGAAATCTTTGAACAGCCTCCGGAGATGCCCCCTCCTCCTTCCGTAGAGCCTGAACCCGAGCCTGAGCCTGAACCCGAGCCCGAGCCTGAACCCGAGCCCGAGCCTGAGCCTGAACCCGAGCCTGAACCCGAGCCTTCGTTTGAACTTCCTCCAGGAGTGCCACCGATTCCAGAGAATGGCCTTCCTGAGGGATGGTCACAAGAGCAGTGGATTCACTACGGTCAGCGCTGGTTAGATCAACAGAACAGCGAATAAGTGTCCTGACACACACCCGCACACGCCCGTGCGAGGCCTTATGACCCCCCTATTGGTCGCCGGATTCCGGAGTGTGATTTCCTATGTACAGCGGTCAACAACCTATTTTCATCCTTAAGGAAGGCACAGAGCGTACCAGTGGGCGCTCGGCGCAGAGTAACAACATCGCTGCTGCCAAGGCAGTGGCAGACTCAGTGCGTTCTACTCTAGGTCCGAAGGGCATGGATAAGATGCTAGTAGACAGCATGGGTGACGTAGTCATCACCAATGACGGTGCTACCATTCTCAAGGAGATGGATATAGAGCACCCTGCGGCGAAGATGATCATAGAAATCGCCAAGACTCAGGAGCAGCACTGCTACGATGGCACCACAAGTGCTGTTGTAATCGCAGGAGAGCTGCTGAAGCGCAGCGAGGATTTAGTCGAGCAGAATGTCCATCCAACAGTAATCTGTGAGGGCTTCAGACTCGCCTCCGACAAGGCTTCAGAACTCATCGAGGCTCATTCCATCGCTGTAAATCAAGATATGCTGGAAGAGGTGGCTAAGACTGCACTCACGGGCAAGAGTGCAGGCGCAGTCAAGGAGTTCCTCGCAGATATTTCGGTCAGAGCAGTCCTCTCTGTAGCCCAAGATGCAGACGGCGAGATAGTGGTTGACCTCGATGACATCAAGGTGCAGAAGAAGCAGGGTGGATCGATTAAGGATAGCTCTCTAGTTGATGGCATCATCCTCGATAAGGAACGTGTCCATAGTGGCATGCCGCGCAGCGTGACTGATGCAAAGGTCGCCCTAATCAACTCGGCCATCGAGGTCAAGAAAACTGAGGTAGACGCTAAGATTCAGATTACCGACCCGAGCATGCTCTCACAGTTCCTTGATGAGGAGGAGCAATACCTCAAGTCCCTAGTGGAGAAGATCCAGGCCTCTGGAGCCAGTGTAATCATATGTCAGAAGGGCATTGATGACATGGCCCAGCACTACATGGCAAAGGCTGGATTGTTCGCCATTCGCCGAGCCAAGAAGAGCGATATGGAGGCCCTTTCAAAGGCCACTGGAGGTAGGATTGTGACCAACATAGACGATCTGTCATCCGATGATTTAGGTAACGCTTCGAAGGTCGAGGAGCGCAAGATAGGCGAGTCAGATATGGTCTTCGTCACTGGTTGCCCCGACGCTAAGAGCGTCTCGGTACTACTCAGAGGTGGAACCGAGCACGTGGTCGATGAAGTTCGCCGAGCCTTCGATGATGCTGTTGGCGTAGTCGCTGTGGCTCACGAGGACGGAGTAGTCCTGACCGGAGGTGGCTCGGTCGCCGCCGCGATAAGCCGTGACCTACGTTCTTACGCCGAGGGAATCGGAGGAAGAGAGCAGATGGCTATCGAGGCATTTTCAGGGGCCCTTGAGGTAATTCCTCGGACTCTCGCTGAGAACGCTGGACTTGATCCAGTCAACACCATCATTGACCTCAGGAAGGCACACTCGGAGGGCAAGTCGCACTTCGGGGTCAATGTCTACGAAGGCGGAGTTGTCGACATGAGTGAGGCACAAGTCTTCGAGCCCAGCAGAGTCGTGGAGCAGGCTATCCAAAGCGCCTCTGAAACCGCAGTTATGATTCTGAGAATCGACGACGTGATATCTAGCCGAGCAGGCTCCCCTATGCCAGAAGGTGGCGAGTTCGACGGCATGGGTATGATGTGAGGCCTAGGGTAGAATACGGCCTACGGCCGTAGACCTCGGTTGCACTAGATTCAATAATCGTGTCAGGGTGCCCAGACTGCCGATAGGCACGAGTGGACTTCATGACGATATTCAGCGTCTTCATCGATGATGGCTGCATCGTCTGCGATGCCTGCGAGGAAGCGGCTCCAGACATCTTCGAGGTCACCGAAGACACCTGCTTCATCAAGCCCAATGTTAGACTCGATGGTGGCTACGACCGCAACGTTACCAAATCTGGACTCAAGCCGGATGTAGTATCTTCTCTCTCAGACGATATCTTCGATGCCGCAGACGCCTGCCCGGTCGATGTCATCATCGTAGTTGAGGGCACTGGAGAGGAAGTACCCGAGGTAGAGGATGAAGCAGTTTCTCAGCCAGAGGCGGAGATAGTCTCCGAGGAGCCCGTGGAGATAACAGGTGACGACCTTGAGTCCCTTCTGACTATGGGGGACCGGACGATGAGCATCCTATTCGGCTCGCAGTCAGGAAACTCCGAGGAACTGGCTGCCAAATTCGCGAAGCGGGCCACCGACTACGGTCTCGACGCAACTGTGCACGATATGGATGGATTCGACCTGTCCTCTCTGCCGGGGATGAAGAGAGTCCTAATCATCTGCTCGACTTGGGGCGAGGGCGAAATGCCCGACAACGCCGAAGAACTGTGGCTGCAAGCAAGTGCAGACTCAGCACCCAATCTGTCGAATGTTAACTTCTCAATCCTTGCTCTCGGCGATACCAGCTACGAGTTCTACTGCCAGTCTGGTATGGACTGGGACGACCGACTGCAGCAATTGGGAGCGACTCGCCTACTCGACCGCGTTGACTGTGATGTGGATTACGACTCTTCTGCTGAAGCTTGGGCCATCGATGCACTTGCAGTGATGGCCGCAGTCGACGGTACCGGCCAGTTCCATGAAGATCAGTTAGACGCAATCAAGGATCGAGTCAGCGGCGCAGCAGCAGCGGGAGCGGCCGGTGAAGACGGCTTCACCGTTCCTGAGACTGCTGCAGAAGTCATTCAAGCTGAGATTAGCATATTCAGGTACGATCCTGTCAGTGCCACCGCGGGCAAGGACACCTGGGTCTGTGCCTTGCCCGGTCACATGTCAGTGCTCGAGTCATTGAGGGCGCTGAAGGAGACTCATGATGGCACCCTTACTTTCAGAGACGGCCCCAGCGATGACCCAGCCACTGCGATATCAGTCAATGGTAGGTTGATTCTACCCGGTAGTGTCAGACTTGATTCAGTAGCCCCTATCCGAGACGGTGGACTGAGGTTGCGCATAGAGCCCCTGCCATCTTTCGATGTCGTCCGAGACTTAGTTGTGGATCACTGGTCTCTCGAGAGAGGCAGAGAGTTCTCCAAGCCGTGGATGGTGGCAGCCACTAGGGAAGGTGCCGATACAGCTCAGGGTGTATTGGGGACCATGGACCCATCGACTGCAGACATGCTGCATTCGATTACCGACTTTTGCAGCGCTCCACTGCTGCATTCTTGCTCTGATGCCACCCCTCATTCAGAGGAATATCTCGGCCCCGCAGTCCTAGCACGAATCTGGGCACGCATTAACGACCCACGCTCTTCAGAATCTAGCATAACTGCGATGCAAGATATATTGGATTCTAATGGGGGGATAAAGGCCGAGACCGACCTCGCTTCGATTCGCCGACAGAATGGCTCGGCGAGAATCATTGCTGACGCACTCCTCGACGCGCGGACCTCGACTTTGAGCAGAGGTTCATTCAACGGCCGCCATGGCAAGCATGTCTGGTGGTACAGCTGGTCTGTGAAGAGCAGCGGTAGAGTAAATGACACCGTAATCTACAGACAGGTTCTCGGTCCTATGGGGCTGCTCGGAAACTTGTTCTCAGGGGTGACTGCCCGCATGGTGTTCGGATTCACCAGGACCGGTGGCAATGTATTCAACGGCATGTTGGGAATGTTGGCCCCACCTGCCGGTATCGGAAAGATGCCGAAGCAGTTCAATTCCTCTGTTGACGACCACCACGAGGTCGTCGCGATATTCAACGAAGTGGATGGTAGGTTCTGATGCCACTGAAGTACGCTTATCATCCTGGTAATGTGGCCCACAGCAGCGCTACTGAGGTGGCTGAGACGATGGAACCAGTCGCCCAATCACTGGGCATTGAACTGGTCCCGATGAGTGGTGCTACCAGTTGTGGAGCCGGGATAATCAGACAGGCCAGCAGGCGTTTGCAGTTGACCCTCAATGCTCGCACCTTTGCAATGGCAGAGGAAATCGGTCTCGATATCATCACACCGTGTGCAGCCACAGCTGGGAACCTGCATGAGGATCTCTCCGCTCTCAAACAGAATCCCAATCTTCTTGGAGAGGTGAACGAGGTCCTTGAGAGGACCTGCGGCAGGAGATTCTCAGGGGGAGTCGAGGTCCACCATCTCCTACACGTGATAGTGGATGAGGTCGGCCTTGAGAAACTCGAGGCCGCGATACTGAATCCCATCGACTTCGATGTCGCTGCATTCTACGGTCCGAACATACAGCAGGCCGGAGCCTGTGGGGGCGATGACGTCCACGATCCGGACTACCTCGAACAGGTCATCGATGCCATTGGGGGGAAGCCGGTACAGTGGGAGGGGCGCACACAGAGCGTAGGAGTTCCAGGGCTGTTATCTGAAGAGCCGACGGTGCTGCGGCAGGCTGCTGCAGTGCTCCATGAGGCCAAATCTGAGGGAGCAGAACTCATTGTAAGTGCTTGTAATCTCTCGCACAGCGTCCTCGATATCTACCAGGGCAAGGCTTCGAGGTCGACCGGACTTGCTACCAATATACCAGTTATCCATCTAACAGAGATGCTTTCTTTCTCCATGGGCCATCACAACACTAGGCTGGCACAGCTGAGGACTAGGATTGCAGTCATCGGCGACTGACTAAGTATCCTGCTCAAGGCCATTTTCGGGGTCGATGACGGACTCAACTCCAAACTGTTCCAACCCGGCCTGTCCCTTTGCCCTGAATGTGTCCGGAGGGAGTGTAGGAGGTTCACTACTTTCCTGTACTGTGGTGACGTCCGACTCGGTAATTTCTATCCGATGTATCTGGCGTTGACCGGAGACGAATTCCGAGGCAGATATGGTACCGTCACCTGAATCAATCTGGAATCTATCTAGGTTGGAGAGATCCGTGTGAGGGCTACGGTGGAGTTTCCTGCGAACCCTGTGCACGGCTCGCTGCATGAATTCCTCCCTCCTTTCGGAGGACGCCATAGCTCCCTCGTCGCGCGTGTCCTCGGCTATCAGAACAACAACCTCTCCCTCTCGGTGCCTACCGGTCCTACCACGCCTCTGTATGGTGCGTATTTCACTGGACACCGGTTCGTAGAATATCACTAGGTCGGCGCTAGGGATGTCGAGCCCTTCCTCGCCTACCGAAGTCGCGACCAATACATTCGCAGAACCCGATCTAAACTTATCCAGCCTCTCGATCTGCTGCTTGGGAGTCAGTCCTTCTCTGCCCGCACGGCTGGATTGGCCGACAAACTGTATGGGACGGGCTCCATCCAACTTGTCTAGGGATTTCTCGACGGCTGCGACAGTATCTCTGAAGGTGGCGAACACTATGATGCGCGAATCTGAGTTCCTGCGAAGCCTCTCAGAGACGAGTCTTCGGACCGCGCTGACCTTGGTATGGATTTCCCCCATCTCGGTTAGACTCTTGCGTAGGCTCGAAACCCGTCCGTCCCTCAGGAAGTTTCGAGTTGATTTGTTCTGAGACTGTTCACTCCTTGAGAGCCGCTCAAGGAACTCGCTTGAGGCGGCGACGCCCTGACACAACAGGTGGTTGATTAGGTGGTGCAGACGCATCGCTGTGGCAATTCTAGAAACCGATTGGTAGGCGCTGGATTCACCCCTAGAAATTGCCTGCTGGGCACGCTCCATTGCATTGGACAGCCCAGCATGGCTGATTGCACCGGGCATGACGTACCTGCCTAGTCTCCTCTCTCGGTCGACGATGCCGCTCTGCCACATGACTAGGGGCTCTGCGAGCTCTCTAATCTGATTTGGGACCCTGACCTTTACCTCTTGGATTTCCAATCCTGCTAGGTGCTGTGCCACCATCGCGTCGGCACCTGTCTTTAGATGGATTCTACCTATCCCCAATCGGCTGCAGACTTCCTCGACCTGATTGGTCTTGGAACCCGGGCTCGCTGTAGTGGCTAGGACGAGCGGTTCGGTTGACTGTGAAAGATACAAGTCCCCGACTTGAGCCATCGCGTGATCTCCCGTCGAGTGATGCGCCTCATCGACAATGAGGAGAGAGCAGTCAGAGAGGTCCAAGACTCCTCGGGAGACATCGTTCCTGACAACCTGCGGGGTCGCTACTATGAGTCTGGACGAGCCCCAAAGAGCAGATCGCTTCGCGACCGGGTTCTGACCTGTCACGGATATCGGATTGACTGAAGCATTGCTTGACAGCACGGACTCAATTCCACGCAGGTGCTGTTCTACTAGAGCGACGGTCGGAGCAATCATCAGGATCCAGCCGTCACTGCTCTCTAATCGGTCGGCGATTACCATCCATGCGACCACCGTCTTACCAGCAGCGGTTGGCAGAACGAGCATCATCGATCCGGAAAGTGCCTCATCTGTAGCCTCGAGCTGGTAAGCACGGGCCTCAATTAGCCCCGGCGTGAGGCTCGGATGAAGAATTCCGTGCTGCATGGACCCGCATCTTGGAAGTCAGGGTTCAAAATCGTTGCACAATCCTAGGATTATCCTTACACCCCGTAGGGGTGGTGCATCTTCTTCCCCGATTTGTTCAAATAGGGTATGTTAGTCGCAAGGCCGCTCACTACGTGAGGAACCAGACACCAAAAGGCACTGCTGAAGCACCCTACATGCCCGACCCGCACTCGCGACTCGGGCTCGGTGTCACGGTTCCTCCTTGACGAAGTGGGCCCGGCAGACGGCCGCTAAGCGGTCTGATGACGGTAAACACTTGGAGGAATTGAAATGGCCGACCGCAGCAAACCCCGCCGTGGTAGCATGGGCTATAGCCCTCGTAAGAGGGCAAATCGCCAGTATGGCAGAATCAGTTCTTGGCCTGAGTCAGACTCTTCTGAAATTAGGGTACAGGGATTTGCCGGCTGGAAGGCCGGTATGACCCACCTCTTAGTTCGTGACAACAATCCTAACTCTCCATCGGCCCGACAAGAGGTCCGCAAGGCCGTGACAGTCATCGAGGCGCCTCCAATGAGCGTGCTGGCTGTCCGGGGTTACAGAATGACTCCCTACGGCATGCAGACTGCTGGTGAGGCCTGGTCCAATTCGGACAATGGTCCAGAGGGCCTGTCTCCCCGCTTGGCTAACCAGAGCCGCGGTGAGCGTGACGCCGAAGAGGGCCGCAAACCCTCCAAGCGTGCTGGACGTATTCCATCTAGGGGAGAAGGCTCGCCGGATGCAGCTCTTGAGGCCTTGCGCGAGGCCGACCTCTGCGAAGTCAGACTCATCGTTTCTACACAGCCCGCTCTGGTCAAGAGTGTGTCCACCAAGACTCCTGAGATCATGGAGGTCGCTCTAGCAGGCGGAGATAACTCATCCAAACTGGACTGGGCAGAGGAGAGGCTAGGAGGTACAATATCTCTGGATGACGTTTACGAGACAGGTCAAGAAATCGATGTGGTCGGCGTCACCAAGGGCAAGGGTTGGCAGGGCTCAATCAAGAGATGGGGAATCAAACTACTCTCGCACAAGAACAGCAAGCGCAGGCGGCAGGGCGGCAATATGGGAGACTTCGGTACCCGGTATGTTCGCAAGACCATACGTCAGGCGGGTCAAGTCGGCTACCACAACCGTACAGAATTGAACAAGCGTATCCTGAGGGTCTCAAACCCGGAGGAGTCCGATATCACTCCTGCTGGTGGTTTCCTCAAATATGGTGAGGTCACCAACCCGTACATGATTATTCAGGGCAGTCTACCCGGGCCTTCCAAGCGAATGCTGAGGTTCCGAGATGCCATTCGTCCAAGGCCGGCTAAGCCCGAGGTCGACATCACTTACGTGAGCACTTCGAGCAAGCAGGGAGCGTGATACCATGAAGATGAAGGCATACAATCTGGTCAATTCCGTAGAGCAGGAAGAGCTCGATGCCGGACTTCTGGCTGAGTACTATTCCGTAGAAGCCAACGATGGCAAGAGCATAACTCTGCCCTCGGCATTCTCTTCCGATGTTCGTGAGGATCTCATCCGCTCGACCGTACTAGCTTCTCGGGCTAATCGCCGACAGCCGTATGGTCACCGTGAGCACGATGGCAAGAGGGCTCCGCAGCCCGGTATGAAACACTCAGTAGAGTGGTGGGGCAAGGGGCGCGGCGTATCGAGAATCATGCGCAAGACAGGTCAGCGTACAGGAGCCCAGAACCCTCACACTCGTGGCGGCCGAAGGGCACATGGTCCGCTGGTGGCAAAGGATTGGTCTCAGAAGATTAACTCGAAGCAGCGCCGAATGGCCCGTGACTCCGCCATCGCTGCTACTGCTGATGCCGAATCAGTAGCCGCGCGCGGTCATAGATTCGACGACGGTGTGCGCTTCCCGGTAATCATCGACGGATACGTCGAGTCACGCAACGACTCGGAGGAGAAGTACGAGATTGAATCCATCCCTCTGCAATACTCGACACGCAAGTTCGTAGCCATGATGGAAGGACTCGGCCTAGGAGCTGACCTTGAGAGGGCAAAGAGTGGTAGGAACATTCGTGCTGGAAAGGGCAAGATGAGGGGTCGACGGTACAGAACTCCCAAGAGCATACTACTCGTAGTTTCCAATCGGGACGGCCTCCACAAGGCGGCCCGAAATGTCCCTGGTGTGGATGCAGTATCTACCAAGGATTTGTCCGCCGAGGACTTAGCTCCCGGTGGTGATGCCGGACGTCTGACTGTGTGGACGAAGGCTGCGATAGAGGAACTGGAGTGATTCGATGACTGACCCGTATGATATCATCATCATGCCCTGGATTACCGAGAAGACGCTCGAGGCACGCCGCGTTGCAGACGAGGAGAGCGGCTACAAGGAGAACAACAACAGGATCGAGTTCATTGTGCATAAGGACGCAACGAAGAAACAGATTCGAGAAGCCGTCGAGCAGATGTTCGATGTCAAGGTTCGTAAGGTGAACACCAGATTTACGATGACCGGCAAGCACGCCAGTGTGCGCCTTGCCGAAGGTTACGATGCAGAGGAGGCCGCGCTCAAACTGGGCGCGTTCTGAACGAGGTGAAGATATGGGTAAGCGCACACGTTCACAACGCCGCGGTTCGAGCCCCAAGAACAAGGTCTCGAGCCACCGCTTCCCCGCGTCCAACAGAATTCCTCGTGTCAACGATGAGATTGGTGAGGTGGTGGATTTGGTTCATAGTCCCGCTCACACCGCTCCTTTGGCCAAGATTAAGTTCGCTGACGGAAGTATTGGTCACATCGCTGCGCCTGAGGGCATCTCAGTGGGACAGAACCTATCATTTGGAGACAACGTGTCTCTGAGGCCGGGCAATGTTACCAAGCTCTCTCAGATTCCCGAGGGAACTCCGATATGCAACATCGAAGCCCGTCCTGGGGACGGCGGCAAGTTCGCTCGCTCGGGGGGCAATTCTGCTACTCTCGAGGCGAGGATAGATGAAAGGGTCCGCGTACGTCTACCGAGCGGACGCGTCAAGGATTTGCCAGCAAACTGCCGTGCTACCATCGGTGTTTTGTCGGGCCATGGAAGGACTGAGAAGCCGCTGATGAAGGCTGGCGCTGCTCACTACCGCGCCAAGGCGCGCGGTAAACTCTACCCGACTGTAAGCGGAGTGGCGATGAACCCAGTCGATCACCCTCATGGCGGTGGCAACCACCAGGCCGTGCACGGCCCGAGTTCGGTGAGCCGGAATGCCCCTCCGGGCAAGAAGGTCGGAAACATCGCACCGCGTCGGACTGGACGCGGAAGAGTAAGGGAACAGGAGACTGATTAGAATGGCTCGCCGCAGGTCGAAGAAAGTATTCCGCTCGCCCAAGTTGGCGAGGCGTCAGGCTCGTAAGCGACGTTCGATGATTTCCGAGCGCCGCAAGAAGGAGTTCCTCTGGCGTGGTTACAACATGGAACAACTCCTTGAGTTACCTCTGTACCCTCCTGAGGATGATATGGAAGCTATTTGCATAGCCACTCTGATGCCCTCACGCGCAAAGCGTTCACTCTCGCGCGGACTCAATCTGGAGTGCCAGAATCTACTCGAGAGCATCCGCTCCAATGACGGCAAGGTCGTCAGAACTCACTGCCGCGGCATGTACATCCTTCCCGAGATGGTCGGGACGACAGTCGGAATCCACAACGGCAAGGACTTCGTCAGAGTCGAGATAGTTCCAGAGATGATCGGTCACGCGCTGGGCGAGTTCGCCCATACGCGCAAGTCGGTCACGCACACCGGCCCTGGTGTCGGAGCAACCCGTTCGTCACAGCACGTGGCACTGAAGTGAGGTGAGAATGATGAGCAGGAGAGCAGGTCAACCACAGTCCGGATACACCCAGTTGCTAGAGGGTTCCAACCTAGTCTCCGCTCGCGCAGTCAACGTAGACTGCCACCACAAGCACTGCTACCACATCGCAAAGGCAATTCGCGGCATGAATGCCGCAGACGCAGTAGGGTACCTTGAGGATGTCATCGCTAAGAAGCGAGCCATTCCCTACACCCGTCGCTCCCGCAGGGGTCGCGGCGGCAATACGATGGCAGGGCATCGAAAGGGCAAGATGGGTCCTGGAAAGTATCCGAACAAGGCATCGAAGGTGTTCATCAAGCTCATCAACAGCGCCATGGACAACGCGCGTCAGCGCTTCGACACTCTCGATGCTGAGGACATGATGATTACGCACGTAGCTGCACACCGCGGCCAAGTTGCTACCAACTGGCGCCCTCGAGCAATGGGGCGCGCCACACCCAGCAACCACTACCAAGTCAATCTCGAGATTTTCCTCGAGCATTTCGGTGCTGGAGAGGGAGAGGACGTATTCTGAGGTGATTATGTGAAGCAGCAGAGTACCATAAGGACCCTCATCGGCCGCAATGTCGAGCGACAGCTCGTCCGCGAGTTCTTGCTGAGGGAGACCGAGCGTGCTGGTTTTGGCGGCCTGACTTTCAACCGCACTCCAGATGGTACTAAGATTAGTCTACGGGCAGAACAGGTCGGTCGCGTAATTGGTCGCCGAGGTAAGGTCATCCACGAACTTGGCAACCGCTTGAAGAACGACTTCTTCCTAGACCGTCCTCACCTTGACGTCGAAGAGGTCACTGAACCCCGCCTCAATGCTCAGATAATGGCCAGTCGTATGTCTAGCTCCCTTGAGCGTGGTTGGTTCTTCCGCCGCGCTGGACATGGCACTGCTCAGCAGATAATGGATGCAGGCGCGCGTGGATGTCTAGTCATCCTCAGTGGTAAAATCACAGGTGCCCGCCACCGAGTCGAGAAGTTCCAGCAGGGACACATCAAATTCTGCGGTGAGACCGCCCTTGAGTTCATGGACACCGGTTTTTCGACCGCTGTCAAGAAGTTGGGTACGATTGGCTGCACAGTCAAGATAATGCGACCTGATGCCAAACTACCGCACGAGATAATCATCACCGAGCGCGCCGATTCAGGCCTACCACCTCTGGCCGAGGTTGCTATCTTCGAAGTCTCCGACGAGGAGGCCGACGAGGAACTGTCTGCCACTATCGAGGAGCCCAAGGCCGACGCCGAGGGTGTGGTCGATTCGGTTGTCGACATGATGGCTGGAATTGAGCAGACGAAGGAGGAGGAGTAAATGTCGCATATCAGATCAAGGGACATCGAGACGATGAGTCCGGAGAAGCGAGAGGAAATGCTGGAGGAACTCCGCGAGGAATTACTGCAGCTCCGCGCTCAACTAGCTCTGGGAGGCTCAGTATCAAACTCAGGAGCATACAAGCAGACGCGTAGGAGCATAGCGCGGATGCTGACTCGTATCAATCAGAAGCAGGAGTAGGGTAGATGGCTGGGATATGCAACTTATGTGGACTACCGGATGAACTGTGCATATGCCAAGAAATAGCGAAGGAACAGCAGAAGGCGACAATTTCAGTAGTAAGGAGGAGGTACGGAAAAATGGTCACAATCGTCGAGGGAATAGAGGACACTGCCATCGATCTGGGGCAACTCGCCAAGATTCTCAAGGGCGCGTGCGCGAGCGGCGGCACCGTCAAAGGACGAACCATAGAACTGCAAGGAGATCACAAGAAGAGGGCTGCCAAGGTGCTCGAGCAGAATGGATACCAGGTGGAGGTGCGCTAGATGGGAGATTTGATGCACATGCCATGGTTGTCCCGCACCATTACGGTGGTTGGTTCGCCGGACCCTTCTCTGGTCGGCCTCAGAGGTACCGTATTAGACGAGACTCGCAGAACCATACGCGTCCTTACCGAGAACGGACGCGTCCGACTCGCGAAGGATGTCATCACATTCACTATCGATTCAGGGAGGGTTATCGACGGCTCAGCCGTGACACAACGCCCCGAGGATCGAATCAACCGCAGGTACAGGGGGCACTGAGATGAGGGATATCGGTGTAGACGTCAGAACCCCTGAGGGAGAGTGGGACGGCAGTGATAACTGCCCCTTCTTTGGCAGCCTGAGGGTGCGCGGTCAGATTATCGAGTGCACCGTGTCTGCATTGGGGATGACCGATTCCATCGTAGTTGAGAGGGAGACCTCGCGCTACATGAAGAAGTACGAGCGCTATGAGAAGCGCACCCGACGCTACGCCGCCCATTTGCCTACTTGCATAGGCGGCGTTAGTAGGGGCGACAGGGTCCGCATCATGGAGTGCAGACCACTGTCGAAGACCGTCAAGTTCTGCGTCATCGAGAAGGAGGCGTCTGAATGAGAGGAATAGCCGGACGCGTCACATCGGGCCTGCCCACGCAGGCACGCCTAGACTGCGTGGACAACACTGGCGCGAAGGTCGTGCAACTGATTACCGTCCTGAAGAAGGGCGGCGTGGCACGCCGCTACCCTGCCGCTGGAGTGGGCGACATGATTCGCGTCACCGTAAGGCGCGGTACTCCGGAAACACGTCGCCAGATATTCGATGCCGTCATCGTTCGACAGGCACGCCCATTCAGGCGTGTCGACGGAACTTGGGTCCAGTTCGAGGACAATGCATGCGTGATTACGAATAGACGCGGTGAGGTGCAGGGCTCCGATATCAAAGGCCCTGTAAGTCGAGAGGCGGCCGAGCGGTGGCCGCGAATAGCTGCCACTGCGAAGCAGATAGTGTGAGGTGAGAAGAATGGTGAGCAAGAATCCCGGAAAGCAGCGTCGAACAAGCAGCAAGGCTGCCTTGCATGTCCAGCGCAAGCGACTACGAGCTCGCCTGTTGACTGATGATCCAGAACTGCAGGCCATCCGAACCGTCACTGTGCGAGTGGGAGACGAGGTCGAGGTATTACGCGGCGACTTCGGCAATCCAAACAGTGTCAAGCCGGACTCAAGCGGCAAGCGCCTAGGTCAATCTAGGGGCCGCGCCGGAACCAAGGCCAAGGTGGCCGGTGTGGATACCGAGAGGGGAATGGTATTCGTTGACGGAATCACCTCCTCCACTGCTGACGGCAAGGAAGAGGGCATTCCAATCAGGCCCTCAAACCTTGTAGTAACCTCTCTGTTTGAGGGCGATCCGTTGAGAATCAAGAGACTGATGGAGAGGTCAGGAGGTGACATCGATGAGTAGGAGCCACATCAAGCGCCTGGTCATGCCACGCAGTTGGCCTCTGCCTCGCAAGTCCTCCATTTGGGTGCAGAAGCCCAACCCCGGAGGTCACTCCATCGAGAACTGCATGCCACTAGCTCTCGTCCTGCGCGACGTCCTTGGTGTTGCACACACCCGACGCGAGGCCAAGCGTATCCTGCATTCTCGCCAAGTCATGGTAGATGGTCGCATCGAGACCGACGATGGCCGAGGAGTTGGTTTGATGGACGTTCTATCGGTAGGCGAGAAGAACTTCCGCTGTGTACTTGACACCAACGGCAAGCTGCGATACCGCCCTATTCCAAAGAATACGGTCGGCAGCAAGATCTGCCGTGTAACTGGCAAGACTACTATTCGAGGTGCGAAGACACAGTTGCACCTGCACGACGGCAGGAACCTGCTGATGGACGACGCTTCGGCCTACAAGAGCGGCGACAGCGTCGTCATCTCCCTTCCGGACCAACAGATTACCTCTCACCTTCCTTTCACTGAAGGTGCTCAGTCATACCTGACGGGTGGCAGCCACATTGGCGAGATTGCTACAGTTCGTGGACACGATGTCAAACGCTCTTCCAAGGCGAACGAGGTCCAGTTCGACGATTTCCTGACCATTGCAGACTATGTCTTCATCATCGGCTCTGAGTCAGACATTCCGGGGGCTGAATCATGAGTGAGGAGGCCAATGTGATGCTGGCTCCTTCCATCATCAAGGTAACCATCAACATCGGTGTCGGCGAGGGCGGCCAGAGGCTACAACTCGCCGAAAGGGTCCTCGAGGTCCTCACTGGCATGAAACCCGTGCGCACCTTGGCTACTCAGACCAACCGCGACCTCGGCACACGCAGAGGTTCTCCAATAGGATGCAAGGTCACCATCCGTGGCGAAGAGGAAATCAAGAAGTTCCTCAAAGACGCATTTTGGGTCCGCCAAAACACACTTCCTTCTTACAACTTTGACTCTTCGGGAAACTTGTCCTTTGGAATTTCCGACTACACAGACTTCCCAGGTCAGAAATATGATCCAGACATAGGAATTTTTGGAATGGACGTCAATGTAGTCCTGGAAAGGCCCGGTCACAGAGTCTCCAGAAGGAGGCAGCAGTCAAGAAAAGTTTCTGCCAGCCATCGTGTTGGTCCAGAAGAATCCAGAGCATGGTTCTCGAAAATCTACAATTTGAAGATAGTCGGAGATGGGGAGGAAGAGGAAGATGAAGATGACGAAATTGATGTCCCCGTTGATGAACTTCCAGATATCATCAAGCAAGCCGTTGAAGCTGCTGTACCTGGCGGCGATATAACAGAAGCCGAACTTGAGATGGAAGATGGCCAGCAAGTCTACGAGGTAACCGTCGAAAAAGACGGCCAGGAGTTTGAGGTTGAAGTTTCCAAGG
>NTJT01000011.1 GCA_002457605.1 Marine Group II euryarchaeote MED-G34
CCGCTCGGCCACCAATCTCGCTGCCGAGACTCAGTCTGCCCGGAAGAAGGAAAAAACGACCCAGGAAACAAGCTGACCATGGCCCGGAATACGCGAGTTTGGAGGTGAGCAGTCATGTGGCAGGTACCAAGGATCGTTCAGCAGTGGTGGCTTGGTTGCCCAGTAAGTGGGGAGACGTGGCGGAGTCCATCGAGAAAGCCCAAGTGGCATTCGATGCGATGGACATCGGACCGGTGGCCTACCTGCACGACGGGGAAAGGGGGCTTGCCATCGTGCCGCGGGCAATCCCGCGAGATTTTCTGATGGCCCGCCTGCCCCGCGCGGGACTGCACCAACTATCTCATGAGATTAGGCGGTTCGACCACTCATGGGTCAGAATCACTGGGAAGATGGATGATGATGGCTGGGAAGGTGAGCTTGAGCCCATCACCGTGCTCGGCTACGAGACCAGCGAGCGCTGCTCGCACCCGTGGTCGGCATCGCACCTCGAGCTGTGCAAGCGCCTCGGGCTGCCCATCAGACAGGGCGGAGGGGATGTTGCGGGCGGTTCCGAGCCATCAATCAGAGTCGCTGTCCGGCGCTGAGTTTATCGTCCGAGGGGCCAACCCCGTATTGTCCCGAAGAAGGAGCCCAATGGGCAATGACTGCAGGTGCGTGCCGCACCAATCGCTTTGGTACCTCACCCGACCCCGGCGCCGGGACAGCGCCGGGGTCATTCGAAGGAGTTGTGCTAGTTGACAAGTGATATCGAAGCCATATTCTACATCTGTGGGGCAATAATTTGGGGTTTGGTAAACTATCCGGTTCCGACAATTATCATCCTCGCCTTGTTCTACTGGTTTTTCATCAAAAGCGAGTCAGACGAATGGCAGGCTGCCTTGGGAGGAGGGCATCACTCCAAGTCTCGGAAGCCACTGGATCTCAACCGAACACTTGCACCCAGTTACATTAGAGCTTATGACAGGTTGATTGAATATATTCAGTTTAGTGGAGGTGCAATAAAATCTCGAGAAGATGGAAGGCAAAGGCTCTCAGAAATTTGGGGAGTCCCTGAATCGGATGTAGGGCGATTCTTCGACAGTCCCTACGTAATCAAGACACTTGGACTTGAGGAGCCCAGTAAAGAGAACGAGATTGTTGGAGATGATTGGTGGGAAAAGGGATATTCTGGCGATGAGGGAACAAGTGACGCTAGTCCCAAGACGGTCGTTGAGATGGATTCCTCGCCCGCTCCCTCGACGATAGAGGTGGGCTCTGAGGATGCCTGTGGAGAAGCGGGGTGCTCCACTTCTGTGACTGCATTCGACTTCAGGTGCTTCACCTGCAGGAAGAGGTTCTGCCAGAGCCATGCTGGCTCTTCGGTGCACTGTAGCAATTGCGAGTCTTGACTCACACGAAGACGCTCTTACTGTGGAAGTTCACCGATGGTGGAGAATACCCTGCTCTCTTAACGAGGTCGACCCTTTCCTTACCTGATTGGCTGTGCCCATAGACCACCTCTCCGGGACTGACCTTCAGGTTCCAGTATCTCTGGAATACTGCGACCCTCTCCTTGTTCCTAGACATTAGCTTGGGTACAGTGTGAAACATGACTAACTCATTCTTCGTACCCCTGAAGTACTTGGCCAGTACTTCGGGAAGCAGGTTGCTCAGCCAGTTATCGGTGATGTACTTGACATCTCTCGATATGATGTAACGTGGGTTGTCGAGCGGCCCCAAAACCTCTTGCATTGCTTTGGCAAAGACCTCCGAGTCCTCCTCTGAGGAGCCTTCCAAATAGGTCCTGACCCATCCTCCCGAACGGCTCCCACCTGCTACTCTTGATGCAACAGGGCTAATCTCTTTGACCTCCATCAACGATGAGGCGACGGCGTCTGCAATCGCCATAATCAATGACTCATCAGTCCACTGGGCCGAACCTATGTTCCTCACAGGAGGGAATCCCCCTCCAAGTCCCCCTCCCATCTTCACCTCTAATGCTTCCTTCGGGACCGCGTTGAAGGGCACCCCAACATTCCACAGATCTCTGGAACGAGGCCTGTTCCTCGCCCTCCTAATCATATCCTCGTTGAAGGCCGCTAAATTCTCCGAAATTCCCTCTGGGCGAACTTCGGTGAAGGCCGCGTGAACATGCCCCACACCCTTCTCTATGGCCCCGTCGTCGCAGACGCCATACAACTGCCTGTGCTTCTGCTTGAATCGGTCATAGTCATCGAACCCCTTACTGAACTCCTCTGCCAAACAGACGATGTCCCAGTTGTTTGCGACCTTCTCAGGCCATTCCTTATCCAACCTGAAGGATCGTCCCCTCAGTTGGTTGATGCTCATGCTTGTTGTCACCGTAGTCAGGTCAATCAGGACGTTGATTCGACTGGCATCCCAACCCTCGCCGAGCAAACCCCTAGTCCCGACGATGCACTTGGTAACTCCTTCTTGGAAGAGTTCGGTAATCATCATCGTGTAATATCGGGGCTGCCAGTGCTCACCGCTCCCACGGATTTCCATGAAGCCATCACGTTCGATGGAATTGAATTTGATGTCAAGGTTGCGCTCCCCTACCCATTGCTCAAATCTGGGAAATATCCTCTCCAAGAGGTCGTCATCCACAAGCACGGTGGAACCGGTCATCAGAACGGGATCTAGGATGTCGGTCGAATCGGATTCAAGAATGGCCCGATAGGCCGCTACGGCCCCCCCTGCTCCCTTGTCTAGTACGCCTTCGACGATGGCGGTTGCCGATGTCTTCTCGAAATCAGTCACTACAACTGCCCTGATGTCAGAACCCAGTGCCTGCATCTCGGCAGTGAGGACGTCCCTGAGGGCATCGTACTTCGCATTGGCGTATGCCATCACTCTGCCAACCGGAGAGGCGCATGCTCTAGCCCCAGACTCGGTGATTTGGACTCCCAGCATCCTGAGTTTTTGCTTGGCGTCATCGGCGAGAGCGTGGTCCTTCTTGCTCTTCGAGCGCATCAAGCCGTTCCTGATGTACCTGTCAAGCAGAGGGATCAGGTCGTGCTGGTTCCACTGCTCAATACCTGACTCGATTGGGGCCGGGACTCCAGAAGGTAGGCTGAGTCCCTTGTAGGATAGATAGAGCGGAGCCAGTCGAGATAGAGCAGGGTCCCTTCTGCTGAAGGAGCCCCAATCTTTCGCAGGTCCGCTTGGGAGGCGGAGTTCGTCCAAGGTCTGAGCCAGCCAGACTTCCAGAGGAGGGGTTCTTCCTTTCTTTTCTTCACCGGAACCCAAACTAATCTGGCTGACTAGTTCGTTGAATTCGTCATCTACATTGGCGATGTATCTCAGTTCGTCCTGAGTCGGACGGACGAAGTAGGCGAGATCCTGATAGGGGGCCAGATTACCATCACGGACCAAAGCAGGAACCGGTACCTCATAGTCGACTTCACCGAAGAACTCCGAGTACATGTCTGCAGACGATGTGCTGGCGGAATCCACATCTGGGGGGGTCGCTGTGAGGCCGAGTATCACGGGGTCTCCAAATAACTCCCTCATCTCAACTAGGACCCTGCCCCAGTGCTCCATCAGATGATGGCACTCGTCTAGGATAATCAGGCCGATGCCCACTTCCGATAATCTCCTGAGGTTCTCCTTCGATGACTCATGGAGTATCCACAGTGCATTGCCGTGCTGGGCTAAATCATCTCGAACCTTCTTGCGGTAGAATCCTAATCTCTCTGAGTAATACTCTGGGTTCTTGTCCCGGAGGTCATCAATCCAGGCTATCGCAGATTCCGCGTCCTCGGCTTGGCTGATTCCGGATTTATCCGGCTCCATTAGCTTGGCCTTCCAGATGTCGATTGCTGCCTCGTCCAAATTATCACCTCCTTTGGATGGCATTGTCACTGATTGATAGGTCAGTGAGGTCAGAATGCCAGGGTCCTTCGGATTGGTCCCAATTTCGGCTTCCCTGCCATCCAACTCGAAGAGTTCCTTCGCACGCGCTATCCATTGTGCTTGGATGGCGGAGTTTGGACTGAGGACCAGAGTGGGTTTCCTAATCAAGTCGGACCAGACATACAGGCCGAGGACGGTCTTGCCAGAGCCGGGTGGGGCCACCACCAGGAGTTTCTTCTCTCCGGTCGAGAGTTGGTTTTCGATTATCTGCGATGAGGCTACTTGTGAAGGACGCAATTTGCCCGAAAAACCGATATTTCCGAAGCCAGGCATCCTACTGCCCTCAATCAGTCCGGTATTTGCGGTTTTTCCCGGCCTAAACAGATGCACCGTGGCCTATCACAAGACCAGAATAATTCGAGTCGGGGGCTACATTGGCACCCTGGCCCACTAGGCAACCATCGAGTCGGGCCCCTGTCCCTATGTTGGCCCCCGACAAGACGACGCAATCGGAAAGCGAAGTGCCCTGCGCGATGTTGGATTCCGAACCGATGGATGAGGAGTGTACTGTGCCAAAGCAGTTGGAGCCTTCGCCGAACCATGAGCCACCCTCGACACGGCCGCTATCATAGCGGCCATTGGCTATGCATACCTGTGCGGCCTCGATGAACGAGTCTGGAGTGCCAGCATCGACGAAGTAACCGGTGAACGCGAGTCCTGCCATCCCTCCTGCCTCGGCGAGGCCTGGGAAGACCTCGCGCTCCATGCTGTGCTTGTCGCTGGAAAGACCATTCAACACGTCGCGCTCAATCAAGTAGCAGCCTGCGTTGATTAGATTGGAGAACTCTGTGCCCGGCTCTGGCTTCTCTTGGAATCTACCAATCATGCCTGACTCATCGAGGTCGCAGACCCCGAAGCGACTCGGGTCCTCAACCTCCCATAGGGACAGAGTGGCCTTGGCACCTGTTGCCGTATGGTGAGCGGCAAGAGCGGCCACATCGACGCTTGAGATTAGGTCTCCATTGAGCACGAGAACTGGGCCCTGCCCGCTCAGGTGCTGCCGCGCCAACGCCACCGCACCGCCTGTCTCCATGGCCTCATGCTCGACGGACAGTATGGTCTCATAGGGTAGGTTCGCACCCGCGAGGAACGACTTCATCTCGGCGATCCCATAGCCTGCGGCGACAACCACTCGGTCGACCATCTCAGAGGGAACTGCTTCAATCACGCGCTCCAGAAGGGTCTTGTCGAGTAGCGGTAGCAGCGGCTTGGCCCGTCCCTCTGTCCACGGTCGCAGCCTTGTGCCGAAGCCACCGGCCAGAACTATGACGTCCATACCCTGTCGGGCGTGCGGCCGCGTTTGAGCGCTTCGCGTCCGCGCCACGCACGGCGCGCATGCGCATCGTTGAAAGACAGGGTTGAGGTGGCCGGGCCGTGAACATCCACGAGTTTCAGGGCAAAGCCCTGTTCAGAGAGTCGGGTATCGCCGTTCAGGACGGAGTCCACTGCACCAGCGTTGAGCAGGCCCTCGCAGCCTACGATTCGCTGGGCTCTGAGGTGGTCGCGGTCAAGAGTCAGATTCACGCCGGAGGCAGGGGCAAAGGCAGCCTGTACGCTTCGGACACTGGCGAGCTAGTGATGGAGGGCGGCGTGAAGATTGCGTTTTCGCGCAAAGAGGTCGAGAACTACGCCTCAAACATTCTCGGGCATAGGTTAGTCACCAAGCAGACTGGTCCCGCTGGTAAGATGGTCAACAATCTGTACATCGAGGCTGGCTGTGCCATCGCTCACGAGTACTACCTCGCCCTACTGGTCGATCGAGAGGCAGACTCTGTCTTGATTATGGCATCGACCGAGGGCGGCGTGGATATCGAGGAAGTGGCAGAGAACACTCCCGAGGCTATCCACAAGGAATGGGTGGACCCTAGGGAGGGCTTGCAGAACGAACAGAAAAATTCTCTCGCTGACTCACTGGGACTTACAGGAACGGCCCACGACTCCTTCGTCGAGATGATTGGGCAACTAGAGAGGATGTTTGTCGAGCGGGACTGCTCCATGATTGAGATTAACCCGCTCGTCAGGACCGAGGGAGGCATCATGGTCGCACTGGACTCAAAGGTCAGTTTCGATGATAATGCATCTTTCAGACACCCTTGGAGGGCCGAATTACGTGACCTATCTGAGGAAGAGGAGACTGAGGTCAGAGCGAATCAATCCGGTCTTTCCTATGTCAAACTCGACGGTAATATCGGCTGCTTGGTCAACGGCGCTGGCCTCGCTATGGCCTCGATGGATGTCATCAAACTGTACGGCGGCGAGCCGGCGAACTTCCTCGATATTGGCGGTGGAGCCAACAAGGAGTCCATCACAACCGCCTTTGGCATCATTCTCGAAGATCCTAATGTCGAAGGAATCCTCGTCAACATCTTCGGTGGTATCATCCGCTGCGATATGGTCGCTCGCAGCATCATAGACGCCTCTAGAGAAGTTGGTCTTGAGGTTCCGCTTGTGGTCAGATTCTCCGGAACCAATCACAAGGAAGGCAAGGAAGTTCTCGAGTCAAGCGACTTGGACGTAATCACGACCAGTACCCTCGCTGATGGTGCTGAGGCAATAGTCAGTGCAATCGGAGGTGGGAACTCATGAGCATCTGGGTCCACGAAGATAGTAAGGTCCTCGTGCAGGGCATCACCGGCAGTCAGGGAACCTTTCACGCCACTCGGATGATTGAGTATGGCACCGATATCGTCGGCGGAGTCACTCCCGGAAAGGGTGGCCAGACAGTGGACTTGCCCGGTCGCTCAGTACCTGTCTACGATAGCATGGCTGAGGCAGTCTCGGATACTGGTGCAGACGTCAGCGTGATTTACGTGCCAGCCAGGTTCGCCGCCTCAGCCATCATCGAAGCTGCCGAAGCCTTCCATGAACTCAACGATGGCGGCATGATTGTGTGTATCACAGAGGGCATTCCAACCCTAGACATGGTGCGCTCGATTGGTCACATCGCCGACAAACCCGGAGTTCGGCTGATTGGCCCAAACTGCCCAGGAATAATCACACCTGGAGATCAAGGCGGTTGCAAGGTTGGAATCATGCCAGGGTATATCCACGCCAAGGGCAGGATAGGAATCATCTCCAAGTCGGGCACGTTGACCTACGAAGCAGTGGCTCAGACAATGAGCATAGGCGAGGGGCAGACCACTTGCATCGGTATCGGTGGCGATCCGGTCAGCGGGACTGGTTTCATTGACTGCCTAGCCGCCTTCGAAGAGGATTCGGATACCGAGGCAGTGGTTCTGATAGGAGAGATTGGCGGCACCGCCGAGGAAGATGCAGCTGCATGGGCTGCGGATAACTTCAGCAAGCCCATCGTAGGCTTCGTCGCCGGTGCCACTGCACCTCCGGGCAAGAGAATGGGACACGCGGGGGCCATCATCTCAGGCGGTAAGGGAACCGCTGAGGAGAAGTTCGCAGCATTCGAAGCCGCCGGCATCCACGTCGCCAGAGACCCTTCGGCGATTGGAGAGGTTTTGCGTGGGGTGCTTATCGAAGCAGGGCTGCGAGAGTCTTAGATGAGGGATTGACTGAGTCGGACCGAGGGATTGCTATGGCAGACCTACTGGACACGGAGTTGGATGCAATACTAGAGGGCACCTCGCGCTCATTCTATCTCAGTCTCAAAGAGTTGCCTTCAGGCGTACGTTCGCAAGTTGGTCTACTCTACCTTCTGGCCCGAACCTCCGACACCATAGCAGACTCAGAGCAAGGATCTGTTGAGAGTAGGCTTGTAGTACTGGAACATTACAATGAATACGCGCAGGGCCGCTCGGACTCGCTGCCAGACCTCTCTGAACTCGCTCGCCTACAGAGAATCGATTCCGAGAGGAAATTGCTGGAGAGCATGCCAGCCACAGTGGCGTGTATCGACCAGTTCTCTGACTCCGACCAACTCCATATCCGTCACTGCCTCGACGTTATCGTAGGAGGGCAGATCCTCGATCTGCAGCGTTTCTTCGGTGCAACGGAAGAAAAAGTGGTAGCCCTGTCAGAGGATAATGAACTGGACGACTATGCATACAGGGTCGCGGGTAGCGTTGGAGAGTTCTGGACAAGGATGGCCCTAGACCATCTGTTCGACGCCGATTCCGAGGTCGAAGCGGATCTTTTCGAGAAGGGAGTTCGCTTCGGCAAGGCACTGCAGATGATCAACATCCTACGTGACATCCCCGTAGACTTACGAATGGGCAGATGCTACATCCCAAGCAGTTCACTGTCGGCTCACGGCTTGGATCCCTACGATCTTCTAGACAAGGGCAACATGGAGCGTTTCAGACCGTTATTCGACTCTTACATCGACGTAGCTGAGTCCCATCTCGATGCGGCCGTGAGCTACATCGAAATGCTACCGCACAGCCAGTTTCGGCTTCGTGGATCCTGCATGCTGCCCGTGCTTATCGGACAGCGTACCCTGAAGCTTCTGAGAGGGAGTAACGTGCTTGATGAGAGTAGTAGAATCAAGATTACTAGATCGGATATCAATGCGCTTCTGAAGAAGGTTGCTTTCGCAATTCCCTTCGCCGGGAGTAGCAAGAGACTACTGAACGAATATCGTGATTCCTAAGAATTTGAGAAAACGCTTCACTGCGGTCCTAAGGACCGCATGACGCGCGGCCCGCGCGCACGAGGGAGAGGTTCAAAGGCAGGCTGCGGTCGCTCGACTCGGGAATAGCATGACTCAGCGTCAGGATTCAGAATCGGCCATAACCGCCGAATACGGCGCCGAGCAGAGCATATCCCTGTACGAGGCTGACGAGCCAGCAAGGGGTATCGAGAGGGTACGCTCGGCCGTCAGTCTGACCAAGGAGGCAGCCCGAGCAATCAGCATCACCGCCCTTGAGGCAGTGAGAGAGGGGGCCATCTTCATGGGAGTCATCGGAACTCGTGGCGAGTTAGTAAATCCGTTCAGGCACATCGACGCGGCAATATGGACCGAACCGGATGTTCCTGAAGAGATGACAGAGACTGCTTACGACTACTGCGAGGAACTCACTAGGAGAGAGGCGGGCAACTTCTACCACTCGTTCAAGTACCTGCCAAATCTTGAGCGTCGGTCCATAATGGCCTACTATGCGTTCTGCCGGCGTGCTGATGACATCGCCGACGGAGACTACGTGGATGTATTCCCAGGCGGTTCATCGGACGAGCCTGAGTCGGTTGACTACAGATCCAAGATCGAACTGCTCAGTCCAGGCAGACCAGTCGTAGACAGATCAGCCTACAACGACAAGATGTCACAGTTGTTCTACTACAGGAAGAAGCTCTCCACTGCGTACGGAGAGATTACCTCAACTGACCCAATTTTCATGGCGATGAAAGACACCGTCGAGACCTTTGGGATTCCTCGGCAATTGCTCGATGATATGGTCAGCGGGATGGAAGACGATTTTCACCGCAACCGCTACCAGACCTTCGAGGACCTCTACTCATATTGCTACAGGGTCGCCTCTACTGTCGGTCTCGTGTGCATCGAGATCTACGGCTACGACGACCAGAGGGCCCGTGAGTATGCTGAGTCATGGGGGGTCTTCATGCAACTTACCAACATCCTGCGCGACGTCGCCGAGGATGCCGAACGAGACAGAATCTACCTCCCTCTCGACGACCTTGCCCGCTTTGGCATCACTGAGGAGGATGTGAAGAGCGGTAAGGAGCTACTCAAGCACCCTGGATGGAAGCCTTTCGTAGATGAGTACATCGAGAGGTGCGATAGGTACCGCGAAAAGGCGTTCAAACTATTTCCAATGCTTGACCGGTCATCTCGCTATTCACCTGCTGCAATGGCGACATTCTACCAGTCCATCCTCAAGAAGATTCAGAAGAAGGATGGCGATGTCTTCACCGAGAGAATCCAACTAAGCAAGACCGAGAAGATGGTCTTCGCCGCGTACGTGTACGTGCGCTACCGCTTCCTCGTACTCTGAGTAGAAGCGGCTGCCTATGGCAAGCCACATAGAAGAAGTATTGAGCGATTCGCAACGGGGGAAGTAGTATGAGGGTAGCAGTTCTACTGGAGGATCGTTGCCAGCCGAAGAAGTGCAACGCCGAATGTTGGGCATTCTGCCCACCAGTACGCAACGGTATCGAATGCATTGTCCTCGATGATTCCAATGGTAAGCCGCTGGTCTCGGAAGCCCTGTGCATAGGTTGTGGCATCTGCGTCGTCAAGTGTCCATTTGACGCTCTCATTATCACCAACCTGCCCGAGGAACTCGACGGCGAGATGACACATCGCTACGGTGAGAATGGTTTCCGTCTGTTCAGGTTGCCCGCTCCTCGAGAGGAGCAGGTGGTAGGAATTCTAGGTCCCAACGGGATGGGGAAATCGACCGCGGTAAACCTACTCGCAGGAACCATCCAGCCAAATCTAGGTGACTGGACTGTGGACTCTCGAGACTGGTTCGAGGTTCTCGAATCATTTCCGCGTGGAGAATTGCGTGATTACCTCGGTATGGTCGCTGAAGAGGGAGTGTCGGTCGCTGTAAAGCCACAGTACATCGACAAACTGCCGAAGATTTTCGAAGGTGATGTGCGCGAGTTGCTTGAGAGGGTAGATGACCGCGGTGAGCTGGTGGATTATACTACCCTCTTAGCGATTGATCACGTGCTCGACCGCAAGCTCGGCGCTCTGTCAGGAGGAGAATTACAGCGCGTGGCACTATGTGCTACGCTTCTCAAGGAGGCTGATGTCTACTTCTTTGACGAGCCGTCCTCGTACCTAGACATCCATGAGAGGATGAGGATGGTCAGGATAATTCAGAATCTGGCCGAGCGCGGCAAGCGCGTCCTAGTCGTCGAGCATGACCTTGCAATACTCGACGTGTTGTGCGACCTGCTGCACGTGGTTTACGGTGAGCGTGCAGCCTACGGAATTTTCACGCCTCCACGCTCGACACGTACTGCAATCAACGCCTACCTAGACGGTTTCCTTCCTGAAGAGAACATCAGGATTCGTGATAAGCCGATACAGTTCTTACGGGGACGTACTAGAGGAGAAGAGGTCGGTGCACCGATTCTGAAATGGGGTGGTATCGAGAAGACGCTTGGTGATTTCCACCTCAAGACCGGCGAGGGTGAAGTCAAATCGGCCGAAGTGGTAGGTGTTGTAGGGCCCAACGCCACCGGGAAGACCACGATGGTCAGAATCATCGCTGGCGAGATGGACCCTGACGAAGGATGGTGCACGATGGATGCAAAGGTGTCCTACAAACCCCAGCATGTCAGCGCCGACTTTGATGGGACTGTTCAAGACTGGCTCGACACCGAACTGGGCAACAAGTGGCGAACTGGAGAGTTCCACACGCAGGTAGTTCGAACTCTACAGGTAGACAAAATGCTAGAGTTACAGGCCAAGAAACTCTCTGGTGGTGAGCTCCAGGCAGTAAGCATCACTATCTGCCTCGGCAAGGAGGCGGATCTATACTTACTCGACGAGCCTAGCGCGCACCTAGATGCCAACGCTAGGATGGAGACAGCGAAGGCCATTCGTAGGACCATGGAGAGCAATGAGAAGGCCGCCATGGTAATTGACCATGACATCTACTTCATCGACATCGTCAGTGATTCTCTTCTGGTCTTTGAGGGTGAAGGTGGCCGCAACGGCGACGCCGTGGGCCCGCTCAGTCTACGCAAAGGGATGAATCGCTTCTTGTCTGACGTGGACGTCACCTTCCGTCGTGATCATGACTCCCACAGGCCCCGAATAAACAAGCCCGGGAGTGTCAAGGATAGAGAACAGAAGGCCAAGGGAGAGTACTTCTATGCTGAATAGAATACCATTGGATTATTGAATGAGCCATAAGACGCATTAGCGTGACAGACGAGGCTGGAGAGGAGACCGTCGAGCAAGACGAGGAGTCCGATCCGATTGAGGATCTGGAGGCCAGAGTAGCAGAACTCGAGAAAGAGCTCCAGTACTCTGCTGCAGAAATGGTCAATGTAAGGCAGAGGGCAGCAAAGGAGAGATCTGAGGCATTGCGTTACGGCGGCATGTCGATGGCACTGAGGATGTTGCCTCTTGTTGACAGTCTTGAGAAGGCCTTAGAAGCTGCAAACGGAGATGATTCAGATGCTCTCAGCGAAGGAGTCAGACTCACTCTCGAAGGGGCCAAGTCGGCTCTGGAGGCTGAGGGAGTGAGCCAGATCGAGGTCGAATCTTCATTCGACCCGACGATGATGGAGGCGATTGCAACAGTTCCAGTCCCAGAGGGCAGCGGGCCGGGTAGTGTCATCGAAGTTATCGAGGTCGGTTACATGTACCATGACCGCGTCCTCCGCGCCGCTAGAGTGATAGTGGCCGAGGGTGAATGATGCCAGACAGTGGATTGATTGACCCTGATATCAGGAAAGCGAGGACGCTTCCCTCGCGTTACTACGCCGATGAGAAAGTTTTCTCAAAGATAGTAGATGGATTCGCAGAGTGCTGGCACTTCGCCGCTCACGAGAGTCAATTGGATAAGCACAACGTGCTCCCTCTCGAACACATGGAGAGCCTTGTGGGAGAACCGATGTTACTCTCCCGTGATGATGCAATCAGGTGTCTTTCCAACGTCTGTACTCATCGCGGGATGTTAGTGGCCACTGAGGCGTGCAGCGCCTCGACTCTTCGCTGCGGTTACCACGGCCGCACATTCGGCCTAGACGGCTGCTTCCGAAACATGCCGGAGTTCGATGAAGTGGAAGATTTTCCTAGCCCTTCAGACAACCTCTCTGCTTTTGCCATGAAGCGATGGAAGGGGCTTCTCTTCGCCGGAACCAAGCCGCATCGCTTCGAAGATTGTCTTGAAGAACTGGAGTCGCGAATTGGATGGATGCCCATTGAGTCATTCCAGCATGACCTTTCGCGTCACCGGTCTTACGACATCGATGCGAATTGGGCACTCTATGTTGACAACTACCTCGAGGGATTTCACATTCCTTACGTCCATGGTGATTTGCATGAGGAACTCGACTATGACTCATACCGGACTGAGCTTTTCGAAGGAGGCGTTCTGCAGATTGGTATTGCCCGCAGTAACGAGACATGCTTCGAACTACCTGATTCATCACCCGATTATGGACAGCGAATTGCCGCCTACTACTACTGGCTCTACCCGGGTGTGATGCTGAACTTCTATCCTTGGGGGCTGTCTGTCAATATCGTCACCCCTCTCTCAGTAGACCGCACAAGAATAGTTTACCATGGCTTCGTATGGGACCATTCGAAGCTTGGAATGGGAGCAGGAGGGGATCTTGACAAGGTGGAGAGTGAGGACCAGGGAATCGTCGAGGCTACACAGAGAGGAGTGGCATCAAGAGTGTATGATAGGGGACGATATTCCCCTACAAAAGAGACGGGTGTTCACCACTTCCACAGGATGCTTGCATCCTAACGACAGTTCATAACTAATCAGAGCCTCACAAGGTAGGATGAATAGTGACTCTAAGACTAGAATAGCAATTTTACTTGTGATTTCCATATTGCTTTCCGGTTGTAGCGGAGGGGAAACTGAGATTGCGCCTCAGGAAATCGCCGGGTGTACCGACGAGGCGGCGGAAAACTTCAATCCCGACGCAACTGTATCTGACAGGTCCTGCGTATATTCCGAACCTGAGCCAGAACCTGGGCCAGAAGTAATCGCGGTACCACATACTGATGATTGTGACAACACCAATCCTGATCACTGCCTCCTTCCTTTCCCATCGGGTGCCTTCTTGGTAGAGGATTCGACTACTGTTACGGGATTCAGACTGAACATAGAGGGTAGCGCAATTCCTGATTCTGGGTCTGCCGTATCTGAATCTTTCACGATTTTTAATCTCAAAGACGGTAATTCACCCTCTTCTCAAATCTTCACTACATTTGAACGAACTCCTGATATCTCTGACCTCGCTTCACAGTATGATATTGCACTATCACTTGATGCAAGTCACGGAACAGTATTGCTCAACATGGATTCTGGTCAAATAGTCCCTCACTGGGTAGAAGTCTCTTCAAGAACTCAAGATGACGAGGCGCCCCTAGTCCATATTCGATCAATCAAGGGATTGGAGCACAACACTCAGTATGCGGTAGCCTTCAGAAATCTGAGTGATGAAACTGGGACGGAAATTAATCCTTCCTTAGCTTTCATGGCACTAAGAGATGGAGCAATTACTGACTCTCCAGATATTGAGAATCGTAGAGGAGGTTACGACGTAATGTTTGATGCATTGGATGCCATAGGTTTCGAGCGAACGACTTTGCAATCTGCTTGGTGGTTCCATACTGCATCTACTGAATCTATCACTAGTGACTTGATTACTATGCGTGATGATGCTTCGGCACGACTAGGAGAGGGCGGAATAGGTTGCAATGTCACATCTGTGGATGAAAACTACCAAAACGACAACACCACCTTTAGGAGAGTCAGAGGTACGATTACAACCCCTCACTATATCGAGTCAATTTTCCCTCCAACTCTGATGAGTAGAGATTCCGATGGAACTCCACTTTTCACCTTCAATAGCGAGGTTGTATTCACTCTGTTGATCCCTCAATCAGCCGCAACCTCGGGGAATCCGGTTCCACTAGTGGTACTTGGACACGGCTTCCTTGGTAACGGAGAAGGTATGGTCTCCGGATTCAGAGGATGGGCGAACGAACATGGATACGCCACAATTGGTACCGACTTCAAAGGCTGGAGTTCGGATGGTGATTTCGATGCTATTACATTCGGACTGATGAACGTAAACTATCTTCAGCATCAGGCTGAGAGGCTTCAGCAATCTGTAATCAATCACTTAGCAATGATTAGGACGATAAAGGGTGTTTGTTCTGATTTACCCGAATTCCACAATGAGGGAGTGAATCTCGTTGATTCGAGTGGCGATTTGAATTATCTTGGAGTATCATTGGGCGGCATCAGAGGTCCGTCGATGCTATCTCTGATACCTGAACTAAACAGAGGAGTACTATTTGTTGCCGGATCATCCTTCAGCTTCATCGCAGAGAGATCTACGCAATACACACAGTTCGAACTTCTTTTTGGAAATGATTTGGCTTATCCGTCCACCAATGACAGGTCCATACTACTCTCCCTAATGCAGTCCATGTGGGATTCTACTGAGGCGGAAACCTATCTTGCGTTCAGAGAAGGTGGTTTGAATGGGCAACTAAACGCATACGAAATGTTGTACATCGTTTCGATTAACGATGCTCAGGTTACCATATTGTCTGCCGATCGGGCAGCTAGGACGTCGGGCATACCTGTTATCGACAACTCAACTTATCACCCCTACGGAATCGGAGTAGCACAAGCACCGATTGACGGTTCTGGCATTGTGTATTTCGATGGTGGTTTTCCAGAAGTTCCAGCAGGAAATATTCAGGGTCCGATGGAATACCATTCGTTAGCCCACAATCAGGTACTCGGTCAAGATTCAGCGGTTAATCTCGCCAATGAATACCTGTTGACAGGAGTAGTTGCCGACACGTGTTCGGGCGAGTGCTATTTCGAAGGTACATGGTGATTAGCCTACTGGCTCGCCGCCTTCGCCGAGGAAGGCAAGACGTCTCAATCCGTTGCTACTGATGAGATGGTCCACAATCACTGACGGGACGGAGTGAGAAAGGACACTGCGAACTGCTTCCTCATCATCCACGGTCGACATCATCCTCGCTGTCTCTCTGACCCTCCACCCCTCGAAGTTGTCTCGCTGCTCTAGTGACGACATTACAACAGGCCAACCAGCATTTTCGTAGAGCTCTGCTGAAGGGATGTCGCTGGTGAAGAAGACGCCGGCTACTCCGTGATACATTTCAGCGTGAACTACCCAATTAGGAGGATCCTCGATATCCGGGACCGAGACTATGCTAACATCAACAATACCCTCTGCCTCCAACCATGTATTGAGCATTGCAATTCTCTCTTCTGAACTCCACGGATTTTGCATTGATTCTGGCCTGTTAGAAGATCCTATCACGATGACCAGTGGCATCTCTGAGGCATTGAGTTTGCGCCACTCTTCTGCGGCCTTGATTAATTGTGCATGACCGCGGTGAAACGGCTGGAACCTTCCCAGGACCACTAGGCTAGGATTTGGCGGCGATGCCGGTGGCTCCGGGTGAATTGGAAGATTAGTCATGCTGCCACCCCCACCACCTCACCCAGACTCTGAGAGTCGAGATTCCAAAGTTCCGGTTCAAGGAACTCTCTGCCGATTAGTATCGGCAATCCCTCGCTACGTGCCCTGTAGACGAAGTCGAACAGCAATTTGCTGGCACTGCGATGGGACTCCATAGTGGGTAGTATACGAGGATCCTCAGAAGGCTCCATTGTCTCGCCCAAACTCTGTCGACGCGTCATCCAGTCAAGCACCACTGACTCCGAGTAAGATATCCTGTCAATACTAGAAAGAGACTCTGAGAACTCTGACCAGACCTGCTGTTGCAGAAACTCCTCGACAGACAGATTTCTACCCAGAAGAGGCTCGATGTACAGAAACAGTCTGGCATCCCAGCAACTCCACTCTCCAAACGAGCACCAGCGTGCCAATGCTAGTGCCAGTTCGCAGGATGAGTTGGAATCCAATCCCTGTTCAGCGAGTGGTTTGGTCAGATCCAAATTGGCCTTTGCGTCCGACCACTCCAACACATCTCCCTCGATATCTACATCGAAGCTCCTGTGGAAGCGCGCATCTGGCTCCGGTCGCAGTGCCCTGAGGGCACGGCCCTCCATGCCATCCAACAATTCGCCAAGAGGCTTCAAACAGAGACTATCGAAGCCCTCTCTATCGACTAGAAGGAGGATGACATCGGCCAAAGTACTCGCCCCATACACACCACTCGGTGGTACGCAAAGAACCCTCGCTCGCCTACGGCGAGCGCTGTAACGCCACCGGATTCAAGAACTCGGGGCGGGGCGTGGGTGGCGTCCGAATGGGCGCTGAGGGATTGCATTGGCCACCATAGAAGAGCAAATCAAGTCCCTCGAAGAGGAGATTGGCAAGACCAAGTACAACAAGGCAACTCAAGGCCACATTGGTAAGCTCAAGGCCAAGATCGCCGCCCTCAGAGCTCGTAAAGAGAAGGCTCAGGCGCATGCCAAGTCCAGTGGCGGAGGACCGGGGTTCGAGGTCAAGAAATCCGGTGACGCATCAGTCGCACTGGTCGGTTTCCCAAGCGTCGGTAAGTCAAGTCTAATCTCCCAGTTGACAGATGCAGAATCGAATATCGGAGATTTTGCATTCACCACGCTGACATGTATCCCAGGACTGATGGAGCACCGAGGGGCTAAGATCCAGATTCTCGATCTGCCTGGACTAATCAAGGGAGCAGCTGAAGGAAAAGGCAGGGGTCGCGAGATTCTCAATGTAATTCGCAGCACTGACATGGTACTGTATGTGATGGATCCGTTCCAAGAGGCGCACTTCGAGATATTGGACCAAGAACTATGGAAGTCAGGGATGAGGCTCAACCAACAGCCGCCACAGGTCTTCATCACGAGGACAAAACGAGGAGGGATTGTCGTACGGTCGACACTTGAGCAGACCAATCTGACCGAAGAGGAGATTCGAGAGATAGTCCGTAGTTTCGGAATTGTCTCTGCCACGGTTACCCTGCGCACCGATGTTACCGACGACCACATCGTCGACACATTGGCTGGGAGTCGTGTCTACAGTCGCGCAGTCGTGGTCCTCAACAAGATTGACCTAGCTACCGAGAACGATCTTGAGCGAGCTAGGTCGATGTTGCCAGAGGGGTGGCCAGTGCTAGAGGTCTCAGCGAAGACAGGTGAAGGTATCGACCAGATGAAGGACTTCATCTTCGACCACCTGCACTTCATGTCGATATACCTCAAGCCACAGAGTAAAGAAGCGGACCTAATCGAACCTCTAATAGTCAAGGACACCTCAACGGTTCGCGATGTCTGCGCCAAGTTGCACCGTGATTTTGTACGCAAGTTCAGATACGCCAGAGTCAAGGGTCCGAGTGCAAAGTTCGATTGGCAGAGAGTCGGGTTGGATCATGTCCTCAAAGACGACGATCTACTGACAATTATTACACGGAAATAAATCCGTGGGACTAGTCTGTGTTGCGATGTATTCAGGAACAGGACGCCTACCCACAGCATGGCCGAGGGTTCAGCCGATGTACTACCCCGTGCCGCCGTTCGCGGACTCATCGAGCATATGGCTAGAAGGTTGTATCTGCTCGTGGCAGTATTCGTAATCGGCCTCATCGGCGGATACCCTGCCGCTGGTGATGCCATAGAGTGGCTCCTACAGGCCGATGGTTACCGTCCCGATGGTGTGCAGGTAATCATTTTACAGCCGATGGAGGTTGTACTATTGAGACTCAGGATTGCAACAAATCTCGGTATCGCACTTGTGGTTCTAGTGGTTCTCTGCGACATGGGCTATAACGGTCGCAAAATCCTATCCGATGCCTACCGCAGGAAGTTCGTTCCTATGGGAGGGGGGCTCGTTGCTCTGCTCTTTGTTCTTGTTTGCGCTCTTGGCCTCGGTGCAGGAGGAGGAATGTATGCGCATGAGATACTGGTACCGATGCTTCTTGAGTATCTGTCCGAGGACGCTGCTGCTGCGGGGCTTGAATCAACCTGGCAGCTACAATCGTGGATTGGATTCATTGTTGGCTTGTACTTCGCATCCGTAGTCGGCTTCCAAGTGCCACTGGCAGTACTCCTAATGCTTCGATATGATGTGATTGAACGCTCGAGTATCACTGATAATAGGGAGATTCTATGGTTCTCAGCACTGCTCTTAGGAGCATTACTATCTCCTCCAGACCCGCTTTCACTCTTCCTCGTCGGCGGCCCTATGCTGATCCTCCTAGAGGTTGCTCTGATAATCGATCGACTGACTAATCGAGGCTGATACCACGGTTGCGGGCGTCTTCGGCCCGAGCATCTTCTCTGCCAGCTTCTAAGTCAACCATCCTCATCATGAGTGCCCCAATCAGAATCAGTAATGATATACTGAATACTCCAACTCTGCTATCATACATGACTGTGAGAGTACCATAAAGAAGAGGTCCAATCATCGCTGCAACCTTACCGAAGAATCCGAAGAATCCGAAGAATTCAGCGCTCCTCGTCTCTGGTACCATCTGGCCGAACATACTCCTAGAGAGACCTTGTGAACCTCCCAGAAGGGTCCCCATTCCGCAACCGAGAATAAGGAACTGCAGGCCTACTGAGAGTCCCAATGGCGCCCATACTTTGTCCCTAACTACTATAGGAATTCCATCCAGTGGGCCATCTCCAAGATTTGTAGGGTGGTCGACACCTACTGCATTGGATGAGTCAAGTGGCCCCCCTTGTACACTAGCACTGAACCTAGTATCATCTACTGAAACTAGGAAGTCCTGGATAAGAGATTGGTTTTCTGCCTTTACCGTGTAGGGATCATCGGCTGAGTTACCCCACGACCACTTGTAGATTCCACTATGTTCGCCAATAGTTACGGGTAATATGCTCGAGTGTGTCTGAGCCCATTCTTGCTCGTTGAATTCATCTTCGGAAAAATCGGTCTTCTGGGCTATCTGATAGTCAAAGTTGTAATTCATGTATGAAACATAAGAGCCAGCCGTGCTCAATCTCTCTTGGAGCCAACTCTGAGGAAGTTCAGATGGGCTGTCCATGTAATCAAGAGGGTCTGTTCCAGCCTCAATTTCTTCTAGATTACTGAACCAATCTCCGTCCACGTCGTCATCATAAGAATCGGCGATGCCATCGCCGTCTGAATCCCACTCAAACAGAACATCGTGTTGATCGTGGGAGTCAAAAGATAGAGGTGCGAACGCACATGCGGCAAAGCATAGGACTACCCATCCGACTAAAGAAGCGTTCAGAGCCTTTTTTGTTCCCCATTTATTTGCCAGTCTGGTGAATCCAAGCGCGCTTGGCCATGCTACGAATTGTATGGCTAGAATGGTTATCATTAGCTCCGTGGTTGTAACTCCCAATACAGTGGAGCCGAATACACCACCCATTGCTGTAACAGTGTTAATCCCATCTATGAAGAAGAAAAAGGCTAGCATGTAGATGAAAAGTGTGCGGAACTTGCTTACTTCTTTGAGAGTCTGGACTACCTGCCTGTAAGCATCTCCCAAAGCAATGGCTTCTTCCTCTGCTTCCAGAGGTGGCTCGGGTACGTACTTGAAGGTCAATAGCGCGAATCCATACCACCAAATTCCAGCAGATGCTAGACAAAGACGAATGACGAAGTCACCACCAATCCCCAAGACAAGGATGAAGTGTACCAGAAGAAGAATGCCCCCTCCAAGGTACCCATATGCGAAAGCACGATTGGAAATGTCGTCCATCTCATCATCGGTACCCATGTGAGGTAGCATGGCGTTGTAGAACACACCAGCTCCATTCAGACCTATGTTAGCAAGAACGAAGAAGACCATTAGCCAAATCCATTCAGATCCCCCATAAAGGAAGTCAAATCCGATAAGGAAAGTTGCGCCTGCTCCGATATAGGTCAAATATCTGAGCCACTTCATTTTGATCGGTTTTTTATCTGCCATTACACCAAAAGCTGGAGCTAGAATAGCCACCAATAGGGTGGCAGCAGCCACAGCATAAGCCCAGACAGCATCTCCCGTCAACTGAATAGACCCAATAGTGGTGGTAAGTCCGTTAGCCTCTAGGAACAGATATGCATACCAAGCAGGCAGTATTGCTACTGTGACGCTGGTCTCAAAAGCCGACTTTCCCCAATCATAGAATGCGTACCCTTTGACTGCTTGTGGGTCCGACGCGCGGTCCAATTCTACTGTCTCTGACATGGTAATACCTACGCGGCGGTGAGGGAACAAGGGTTTGAGCATTGGGGAGGCATCGAAGGAAACCAGTCCGTGCATTCTTGGGCCTATTGCCCTTCGAATCATCCAGATGAGTTGGGAGCAGCCACCTGAGAACTCCCTAGAGTCCTTGGTCCATGGGATGCAAACATCTGATGGAGTTGAGTTTGATCTGCGACTGTCTGCCGATGATGAACTGGTTGTTTATCACGATACGCAGACCGCCGACGGACGCTATCCTGAGTGTGAAGAAGCATCATCAATGCCTGATTACGTATGCAACTTAGATGATCTTCTAGCCGAGCCTAGATTCGTAGAACCTTGGGTGAATGAGGGGAAGTTTGCGTGTATCGAACTCAAGATACCTCACCCCAGTAGTGGAAAAGTGGGGGGGATGTTCTCAGGAGAAATGAAAATCGACCACATGAGGAGAATGATAGAGATTGTCGACGAGTCGATTCTTCCCCTGGAACTCAGTTCTTCTGGGGCAGTGGTCTATTCATTCGAGCCTCGACTGCTCAAAGCCGCTGCTAGGACCAGCAGCAAACTTCGATTCGCCAGACTGGTGCCATATCTCAGGCCGTGGGGGAGTAGTTTTGTCAAGAGAGTATTTGCCTCTCCCTATTTCATCGGACTCTCGTTGCCCCGATTAATGGCAATGCAGCGGAGAGCCGGTGCGCCGATGCTGCCTGCAGCTCTGGATTATCTGGACGGTAGCAAGCGCCACCTAACGATAGGCACTACTGTAGGTCTGCACGGCCGCCAACTTACCAATCTAACAAGAAAACGGAAGGGTTTCCCTGTCTATGTCTGGCCGGCTAAACTGCGTGTGGAAAGAGCAATTCTAGATGCCGGACTAACGGCGATATCCGACGAGCTCTCTCCGGATGTCACAACACTTCCGACGGGTGAGCCACGATGGTTGAGGCCTGCTACCCAACCCCTAAACGACGAGATGAGAGAAGATTTGGATTCGACTCCCATAGGTGGACATGCAGACGCAATTCGACAACTCCAGAGGGAAGTTGCACCATGGTCAGAGATCTCAGATACCGAGAGAAGAGTTTTCATCGAGGGCTGGAGAAAGAAGTGGCTCTGGGAGAGGAGTGTTGATGTCCTAATGTCTGAGGCGTCAGAGACCAGTATGCCCTGGGAAGCCTCAAGGGTGATTGGGCACAGAGGCGCTGGCAAGACCTATGGGTCTGGCTAATCACTCAAGTCGCTGGTGCGGCTGGTCGCGTGGGATGTATTTGGGCCTGTAAATCGGTGTGCCCCTGCCTTCACGTGCACTGCGCTCGTCCAGTATCTGTGCACAAATCCCGGCAACACGGGCCCAACCGAAGAAGGTCGTGTAATAGTCCGGCTTACGGAAGCCAACCGAGTGTAGCAGACTGCCACTGGCCAAATCCACATTTGGATACGGATTACTAATCTTCGGAATCTCCTTGAGGATTGGTGGAACGACCTCTCGCAGGGTAGTGACTGTCCTGAAATTCTCGTCATCCGGACATATCTCACTACCAAGTTCGATAAGTAATCTCGCGCGTGGGTCTTCAGCACGGAGAACGCCATGGCCGAATCCGTAGATAGGTCGCCTCGCGGCCAGTTCGGAGCGGACGAAAGTCTCGATCTCGTCGCGATCCGATGACCCAATCCTCTGCACGAACTCCAAGCAGGCCTGATTGGCGCGGCCGTGCAGGGGGCCCGACAGTGCATTCATCGCGCTGGCAATCGATGCGTAGATTGATGCGCGTCCAGAAGCAACTGCTTTGCCAGAGAATGTCGAGAGGTTTCCACCTCCGTGGTCCATGTGCAGGATGAAGAAGAATCGTAGCATGCGCTCCATGCGTTCGGCCTCTTCGCCTTTGACTCCGAGCATGTGGACGAAGTTTTCGACCAGTCCGAGTTCGGGCTTGCGAGGCATTAGGTTCTCCGGTTTTCCGCCACGAAGCAGGAATAGTCTAGCCATCAGTTCGGGCATTCTAGCGATGAGATTCATCGAGTCAGCGCGAGCATCGCCCGTTGAGTCTGCCGCCCCTAGTGCCATGATACCGATAGCCAGCCAGTCCATCGGATGGCCACTCCCTGGAGTCAGAGACTCCAGTACTCGGAGCGCCCCAGTGGGTATTTCCTCGGCCCTGTGTGCAAGTTCAGCGTGGAAGGCCTCGGATTCCTCAGGACTAGGGAGGCGCTTGTGCATCAGAAGGTAAATTACGTCCTCTTCTTCGAGATTGGCTAGGTCGCCTACTGGATAGCCGACGTAGTGGACTCCCTCTATGGGGTCGACAAAAGAGGTCTTACAGGTGCCCACTGGTACTCCCCTGAGGCCTGAGTCGAGATTGGCTTCGGTGATTGTGAATATTGTCTCCTCGTCACCCATGTTATCCCTCAGCAACCAACGTATAGAGGGTCACATGATAACTCCTCCGACATTGAAATCAGCAAAGCCTGAGGACTCACAAGAGTGCGGGTGTATCGATATCAGCGCATAGGAAACCGCCGAAAAGCACCCGTAACGGTGATAGCGAGGAGGTCTGCGGGCAGGGTCGTGTCAGGTTGGCGTGATAGGCTCGATGAGTTGGATTCAGAGCATAGGTACATGCTCGAGGGCGGTTCGCTCAGCCAGATGTTTCTGCGTTATCCCCTGACGGTTTCGCATCCGGTTTTCGTTGGTGGGTTCTACGGGCTTTTGATAGGCTTGACTCTGCTTCTGCCATATGGCTACATAGGAAATATCGAGGATCAGGCAGTAGAGGAGATCCTCAGAGATTGGGGCCTGCAGACACTGATTCTCATCACCCTGACGGCTTTTCTCGGCGGTTTCTCCTCAATACTGGCATCGGTAGTAAAGCGTCCTCCGATTCGCCTTGAGAACCGTCGCAGATACCTGTTCCCATTCCCTTTCATTGGCTTGGCGGTGCTCTCTGTCTCGATGATGAACGAGGTTCCTGAGTATGCGACTTGGGCGGGTTGGTTCTGCTTCGTCTACCCTGGTCCCCTCTACATCCACCTTTCGTACGCGCCCAGATGGAGGATACTCGACAGGCTCGATCGAGGCCTCGCACCATTCGAGGGGATGCGCAGAACGATTGACGAGGGGTCTTCGGACGAGCCTGTGGAAGCGGATGATGGAGATCTTGAGGAAGTCGTCGAGGCTTCCTTCTAGTCGCCCCCGGTGGCTTCGAGTTGTAGAATACTGGCCCTCAAGGAATCAGGCATAGGTGTGCTAGAGTTGGAATTGTAGTCGAAGACGACGCCTGAGACAGTACCAGTAGCGACGGTTTCATCACCCTTGACAGAGCTAGTGATTCGGTATCCCATCTCAAACGACGCGTTGCCTATACGAGTGACAGTGGTGTGGACAGTTACGGTATCTGGGAATCCAACAGGGGAACTGTAATCCACTTTAAGCCCGGCGAGAATAGGTCCGATTCCCTCAGAATCAAACAGGTCAGTGAAGCCACAGGCGATGAAGTAGTGCATGCGAGCAGTTTCCATCCACCTGATGAACACGGTGTGGTTGACATGATTGAGGGCGTCCATCTCACCCCACTGTACAGGAATCTCACAACTGATTGGCCAGCGGCCCAACTCACTCATCACCTGGACCTCCCGGTATATTACGGGCGACTATCCAATACAGAGCCAATCCAGTAAACACAGCGAGCAGTCCTTTCCATGCCCCCAGTTCCTCGGCAGGAGGTAGGACTCCCGATTCCTGCATCCAAGATAGTACGGCGAACATTATACCGAAAGCTGATGCGATTAGCCACACCACAAGCAGTTTTTCCCTATTCTCAGTTGTCTGTGTGGCCATCTTATCTCCTCAAATCAATCCAAGTTCCCGTCCACAGGTTTCGAACTTACTCAAAACCACCTGCAAATCATCACGAGTAAGTCCGGCAGACATCTGTGTCCGCACTCGTGCCTTGTCACGAGCTACCATGGGGAAAACAATGGCGCCCACCAGTACTCCTTCCTCCCTCAATGCAGTAGACAGGTCCTGCGCCAATCGGCTCTCTTCACACATCACCGGAATAATAGGAGTCTCACTCACGCCCGTGTCGAAGCCCAAGGAGTCTAGTTCTCCCCGGAAGTATTCGGTGTTGTCCCATAGCCTACGGACGTGTTGCGGCTCGGACATCAGGACCTCTATGGCCGCCTTCTGTGCAGCAGCCACTCCGGGTGGCTGGCTGCCCGAGAGCAGCCACGAGCGGCTGTGGTTAAGTGCGTGCCTTCGGACGTCCTCCGAGCCTGCGACAATGCCGCCTTGGACACCCAGTGCCTTGGAATAAGAGCCAATCTCAAAGGTTACTCGTCCCTGCAATCCGAAGTGCGCGACTATCCCTCGACCGTTTCCCAGAACGCCTTCGCCGTGGCAGTCGTCGACGAACACCATAGCGTCGTGCTGCTCGGCGAGTTCGGTAATCTCGTCCAGCGGTGCAATGTCACCATCCATGCTGAACACGCCATCGGTGATGATCAGTTTCCTCTCGCTACTCGAGTGCTCCTTCAGGACCTGTTCAAGCGCAGCCATGTCGTTATGCTGGTACACCGCCCTAGATGCCTTGGTCAGTCTGACTCCGTCGATGATGGAACCGTGGTTCAACTCATCTGAGATTATGACATCCTCAGAGCCGCGAACGAGAGTAGGGATGAGGCCCACATTGGCAGTGTAGCCAGCTGAGTAAATCAGCGCTGCCTCGACCTCTTTGAAGCGGGCGCATACTCGTTCGGCCTCAAGATGTAGATCGAGAGTTCCGGCTATTGCGCGCACCGAACCCGAACCGGCCCCATACTTGCGAGTGGCTTCCACGGCTGCTTCGACAACCTTGGGGTGAGTTGTCAAGTTGAGGTAGTTGTTGGCTGAGAGCAATATCATCTCCCTACCGTCAACCATGCAGCGCGGTTCGCTGGCCGATTGTAGGGCCGGCGGGTCCCAGTCAAGACCCTGAGAGTGCAGTTGCTCGTAGCGCTCACGCATCCACGACAGGTCGGCCGCCATGCTCCGCAAATGCCGGTGAGGTTCATGGCTCCATCGGAACAGCCAACACAGTTTCGGTATCCGAGTGCTTCATTTCTGATACCGCTACCGCGAATCATGGAAGTGACTCTGGTACTTCTCGGAATTGCGCAGGACGGAGGCGTACCGCATGCAGGCTGCTCGTGCGTGCGATGTATGGCGGCGCATCGCGATCCTTCGCTCCGCCGACACCCTGTAGCGTGCGGAATTCGCGGAAGTGATGGTAGTCTGCATCTCGTCGAGGCGAGCCGTTCTCTGCCTGATCAGATGTGGCTATGGGCAGAGGCGATGGGTGCCGAGGGAGTTGCACGTCCGGACAGCGTCAGCCTGACTCATATTCATCTAGGGCACATAGACGGGCTAGGGCAGTTTGGAAACGAGGTGATGGGGTGCTCAGAACTGCCGCTGTTCGCTAGTGCATCTGTCTTGGAGGAGTTGGCCAAGAGAGAGATGTTGGGGCCATTCGAGGCTACGGAGGCAGTGCCGATGGAGCGATTTAGCCCAAGCGTGAACTGTGGCTTCGAGATGGAGTTCGTACCCGTCCCACACAGGGATGAGCACGCCGACACACACGCCGTGATAATCAGGGGACCTTCTCACTCCGTACTCTTCCTGCCGGACCACGATGACTGGGCTCAGACTCTTAACAGACATGGCGCTAACTCGATTCGTCAGTGGTTGTCGGACCTCGATGTCGACATTGCCTTGCTCGACGGTTCGTTCTGGGACTCGAGCGAGTTGCCCAATCGTGATATGTCCGAGGTACCTCACCCGACCGTAACCGAGACCCTAGCAAGACTGGGTGAACGAGTTGAGGGCGATGTCGAGATACACTTCATCCACCTGAATCACTCCAACCCTCTTCTAGGCCAGGGGCCAGAGGTTGAGGAGTTGACAGACTTAGGTTGGCAGGTTTCAGCACAGGGGCAACAGTTTACTCTTTGATTCACAATGAGGAATATTATGAGCGGTCGCCGCGGGGCAGGGCCGTGTATCTGAGTGGGATTGTATCGAGCGGGTTGGGCAGAGCCCATGTCTTCATGGCACAACCGCACTACCAGAATCAGTTCAAGGGCGTCTTGGGCACTGGTGCTTGGCCGGGCACTCTGAACATCGACCTGTATGGAGATAATCTATCCAACTACAAAGGACTGAGGGTCCTAGCAGGTCTTGAGGAAGGCGAGAGTGCCGAGAGTGCGGAACCGATTAGGATACAGGGTTTCGAGCGGTCGGGTCGCTCGTTCGGAGGTGCGACTGCGTTCAGGGCTGAAATCAGCAGAGGCGGAGACGATTGGATATCCTGCGCCATCCTCATCCCGGACCTGACCCGACACACCCAAACAGCCGAGGTGATTTCGGCCTCGTTCCTGCGTGAGGCATTGCCATGCGAGGATGGCGACGAGATTTCCATCAGGCTCATTTGAGCCGCTTCAGCCACTCCCGCTCCAGTAGCGTAGCCATCTCGAGACGGGCAAGTGCAAGCCACCTAGTGTGCCCTCTCATGTCACTCGGTGGCTCGGAGAACCAACTTGTGTCAGGCAACAAGCCGTTAGTCATCCCATCTGAATGTGGGTTCTCTATCGACCACAGGACGAGTCCATCTGAAGGCGAGCGGCCGAGATCGATGGGGTCTTCGGGATTGTCGAGGGCGGTTCGGATATCATCCAGTGTGTTCCTGCCTGATACTACTCCTGAGATTGCGCTGGCTATCCTACGCACTTGATTCCAGAGGAATGCGCGGGACCTCACCGAGATACCGATTACCCTGCCGTTGGAGGAGAGCCATGGACTGCACTCGTCAATTATCCTCATCGGATCTTTTCCCTCCTCCAGCCTACACATGTTGGTGAAGTTATGCTCTCCCTCAAACAGGGAGCATGCCTCGGCAAAGATCTCGGCATCGACCTCGTGTGGCCAATCGTGCATGACCTCGGTGCGAAACAGGTAATGGCGCGAAGTAGGGTACCTGATGTGGGCCTTCTCGGGTATGCCCCTCGCACTCCAAACCACCATCCCGATGGGAAGATTGTCGTTCATCGCCCTCAGGAGATTCGTCTCCTCAATGGAGCGAGCGACCTCGGCAGGGAGATCGATTCGGGCCAGATTCATCCTGACACTGACTCCAGCGTCGGTCCGACTTGATATTTCTAAGCAGCCCTCTCTCCACCAGTCCAGTCGCTCAAGCGCCCGGATAAGAGCGCCCTCGACGGTTCGGATATCGGGCTGGACTTGAGAACCGTGGAAGGCGTCGCCGTGGTAGCCGAGCGCGACCATCACGCGGTCGCTGTCCAAGGGCCTGCCACCCCTCAATCCTCAGCGAGGTACTCCGTCGCCTCATTAGCAGATGGGAAACCGAGACCAAGCAGGGCGAACTCTATGGCGACCGGGACGTATTGCCTAGCAAAAGAGTGGCTGCGGTCGAAGTCGGTCTTGAGGTCGACTGCATCGATTAGCATCCGAGCAGCTTCGTAAAGGTGGAAGGAGACATCGACCTCGTCGTCCGAGGCCCCGAGGTCACGCAACTTCTGGAACTCGCGCACGGCCATTGGTATGCGGTCAAACTCCAGTAGAGCGTTGGCGTGCGCGGCTAGATACTCGGAGTTATCGGGAGCGAGTCCGGACGCCTTGCGGAAGTATGCTGCAACCTGCCCTTCATTGATACGGTCCTTGCCATTGTCATCGATATTGCCGTTCTGCTGAATTTCGAAAAGTGCTGCCTCGGCCCAACCATGGTATCCCAGTGGGTCGTCCGGATTAGTATCGACATGGGACTCGAAAAGTGCCATTGCCCCCATGAAATCGCCCTGTGTGATATGTTGGGCAGCTCTTGTCACCAAGTCCTCCTCACTCATTCCATCGCCTCGGTCATGACTTGGTGGGCCCACTGTTATGAACGGTGCGGAAGGGGTGCTTGCCTGCCACTCTAATGCAAGACACCCCAAGTATGCTCTGCGTTGCCCATAATCCACTCGTAGTCGTCGATTGTCCTGAGGCCCTGCTCGTCGAGGATAGCAATCTTCTCCACCTCGAGCGGGTATTCGTTGTAGGTCAGATGGCTCACCATGCCCGCTCGCGTTGGTTGATCGAAGGTCCAGCGCGCCCGGCTGCACGCACGGACATCTATCGATATCTGCGTGCGGCCGTTCCATATCCTGATTCTGAACTTCGGCAGGGCATTTCCCTGCTCGTCCCTCAGTGGCTCCTCGCCATCGGGCTCTGAGACCTCGACCTCGCAGCGCTTGAAATTCTCAGTCCTACCTCGGTTAGCGTCATGGAAAATGCCAGTTCCTATGGCAGGTGTCCTGAGGAAATCCCGGCGACGCCACGGCTTGTCGTCCATCGAAGTCATCCCCGGAGTAGCGTGGGGCTTGAACCAGTCGATGTATGAGCCGTCGTTGAAGTGCAGCATGCCCCAGAACCATGGAAATGAAGGAGCCTGTACAGAGACCTTCTGGAAGTAGGCGGTACCCTCGAACTCCTCACCGTCTACCTTGAGATTCAGTTTGGTGCCCTGTAGTCTCAGTATGTCGTATCCCATGTCTAAACCAAAGACGTTGTTTCTGTATGTCAGAGTACTCGGGGGGCCCCACCACGGAGTGAGTTCGGCCTCGAACGATGTTGGCGCCCCCTCGGCTCGAGCCTCTGGATCGCTTGTGAGACAAAGCCAGAAGCCCTTGTTGCCGGGCCGCATCCCGAGCGAGAAGTCCTCATCAAGAATCGGGACGATGGCCCCGGTGCCCTCACCTGAACCGTCCGCCGGCCATAGGGGGTGCCCATCGTTGACCAAAGCCATCCGGCACTCTTTGATGACAAGCGGCTCAAACATCCGCTTGCCGTCGTACCACCACGCGCAAACCATCCCCGGAATGACGTGTCCGCCATCCTCGTCTATCGACATCCTTGAGCCTGGTTTCCACCAGTGCCCGCTTACCCGGATGGCGGGAGTCTCCTTGGTCGACCACAGGACCATTAATTGACGCGAGCGACCTGGGTTGTCTGGGTCCGGCACGAACATGATTACCCAGTACCACCACCAAGACAGGCGTGGAATAGGAGGCATCACGTCGAGTCGCCACAGCAACGACAGGTCTCCAACGAACTTTTCCATAGAGCGCATTATTTCTGCCTCACATAATCTCTCGGTTCTTGAAGCTGGCCTGACCTATCCCTATCATCGCGACGGTGATTAGTAACAAGACGGTGATGCTCACTAGGAGGGCTGCTACAGGACTCTGTGTGCCCAGAGTGTGCACCGGGGGCTGCCAAAAGAAGGGGAGTCCGGAGTCGATACCGAAGGCTGAGGTGATTTGGGCATATTGTAGAGTATCGGGCCAAGCGATTAGTACGATGGCGTCTATCAGTTGAAGGGCCCAGTGAGAAATCGATAACATCGGCACTGAGGCTTCAGGCAAGGTCATGGTGAACATCCCCATGATGAACTCCCATATCCCGAGAATAATACAGAAATAGACTCCGTACTTAGGCGCAATCAGGCCCAGAGTGTTATACAGCGCCCCATATGCGGCGAGCACTAAGACTGTGGCAAGGCCTATGCCGAGCCACACCGGGAAGTCCGAGAGTCTGATTAGACTATCTCCCGGGCCTATCAGCGAGGTGACTAGAGCCATCAGCAAAACCAGCACAAGGATGTAAGTTCCCGCCAACAGCAGGTATCCAAGCAGCCTGTAGAGGATGAACTCAGCACGATGTATGGGCTTCGACAGCAAGTAGTGTAAAGTGCCGTTCTCGGTCTCATCCCTGACCAGTCCGAGAGCAAGGAAAAGCGGTATGAAGATACCAAGCATCATGACAAAGGCCATCTTACCGGTGCCGATAATGAATGTCCTATGGGATGACTCTCCGAGATATTTGCTCTCCTCGGGGTCCTCGTTGACATTGTAATCCGCACGAATCTCGATGATTTCATTTCCGTCAGCGTCGAGTATCCAAATCACGTTACAAGGAATGCCGTCGCGATTATCGTCATTCGGATTTGCCAAGCAGTCGCCGTCATCATCCACTTCGGTGCCAATCTCAGAGACGTCTTCGCCGTCCCATAGTATGCCATCCTCATCTATGTACATCGAAGCAGGTTCCGGCTCCACATAGGACGCTAGTGTCATGTGGCCCCACTGCAGGTAGAGGCTTTCGGGAACACTCACTGATCCAGATGCCCTGAACTTGCCCGAGAATGCGTAGGATCCATCGTCGTAGATGCAAGCCTCACCCCATTCGAGATACCAATCATCGAACGCATCGCCTTCCTGACAGGAGTTCGTATCGCCCCAGTCAATGAGTCCGGACCACCTACTTCCAGTGTAGTCAAGGTCTACCCACTCGGCATCAAGATAGCCCTGCCCCTCCCAAGTGTGATTTCCACTGTGAGATCTCGGATTGTCATTCCAGTCAATCTCTCCGGTCATGACATAGTATCCCGAGCCAGGATACTCCTGTCCATCCCAGTCGCTGGTACCGTACTTATTCTCTTGGCCCTGTGGATACCCATCTTTGTCCCAGTCAACTGAATCTCCGTCGTTGTCTACTGGTTCGAAGTCGTCCCTAATGGCATCGACGTAGAATGCCAAGAGCAGAGCCATGACGAGAGCGCCGACAGCGAGGACGACCCAGGTAGATATGCGATGCCTGAGCTGCCTGATTGTAAGTTCGGTGATGGCCCCGGCCTTGCGGTCCAAACGTGTCCAGACGGTCTCGCTGAGCTCCCTTCCCTTGGGATCCATCACGAATCACCTCCTATCAGATATCCGAGTAGTGACTCAAGATTGTCGTCGGGGTTCTCGATTGCCGAGACATCTGTCCCCGAATCCACGATGACGCGCGGTAGGATAGCGTGGGCGGCTGACAGATCGTTGGTCTGAATCTCTAGTTTGCCTTCTTCGGGGAAACGGACTCCATAGACTGGGTCTTCAGAGATGAACTCGGAAGCGAGGTGTCGCGGGTTTTCACAGGTGAGCAGGATGCGATGAGGGTGCTTGTCGAGAAGGGCCCTGATGGCATGCAAGTTTCCAAGCGCCAGCAATCTGCCATTGTGGAGTATGACAATCTGCTCGGTGATGCGCTCTATCTCCTCGAGAATATGGCTCGAGATGATGACGGTCTTGCCCTGTGAGCCGAGTTCCCTGATTACGCTCATGATGCTTGTCCGAGCTATCGGATCACAGCCGTGCAGCGGCTCATCGAGGATGATGAGATCAGGATCATGAACCAGTGCGTGGGCTATCTTCACACGCTGCCTCATACCCTTGCTGTACTTGCCTACCTCCTTGTTCTGAACATCGGACAGGCCTACGAAATCAAGCACGTGCTCGGCTCTCGCTGTAGCCTCCTCGCGAGTCATCCCATGCAGCCTCGCAAGGGTTGTGACAAAGTCCAGAGCAGTCATCCAGTCGTACATCCTCTCGGACTCGCTGACATATCCGACCCGTCGGTAAGGTGAGGTGTTAGTCCACGGGTCGATACCGAACAGCCTGACGCTTCCTTGGCTTGGCTTGAGTCGACCCATCAGGAGTTTGAACAGAGTCGATTTACCGGCCCCATTGGGGCCAAGCACGCCGGTGACGCCACCATCTATGGCCAAGGACACATCGTTGATTCCAATGACTTCTCCGTACCACTTCGAGGCCTGATCGACGAGAACGGCAGGTGTTTTGTCGCTCATTCTCTAGTCACCTCCAGAGAGCTGACACGTGCGGCCAGAAGTGCTATGCAGGCCGCATTGATTGTGATGATTGATACTAGTGAGAAGGCCAACGGGTGATTGTAATTGGAATCAATGCCTAGCAACCACTGACCTATTTGGGCCAGACAGTCGTAAGGGCTGAGGACATAGAGTATTGAGGTGTCGAACTGGGTTTCTATTAACAGCGCCAGCAGCTTGGTTCCGTAGATTACGCTGAGGAACGCGATTGCAGCGAAAAAGCGACTCTGGCTGATGCTTGAGAGGGCGAGGCCTATCGAGGTGTAGGTGATGACCACGAGGATTCCAGCAATCAGCCCACCAGCAAACATTGGCAGCGTGTCAACGAGATAGGCCCAGCCCTCGCCGTTGAATACGATTGCAGAAGTGTAGTAGATGAAGTAGGACAACACGATGACGAAGCCCAGTACCACAGCGACGCTGAGATACTTCATCGCAGTGTAGTCAAGCCTTGTCACGGGACGCGAGAAGTAGATAGCACTGGTGCCGTTCTTGCGGTCATCCGAAATCATCCCTCCCACTACCAGAGCGGTCAGTAGAGGCCAGCAACACAAATTACGAGGGAAGTACCCAAGGACCTGTCCCCACAGGTTGTAACGATTGATGCCCCACATCCTCGAGAAGACGTCGGCCATGTAACCGTCACCGGTGAGGGAGGCGAGGAACAGCATCAGCACGGGCATCAATGAGAACAGGAGTATGACGAAGATAGTTAGTCTGACCATCGGATGGTAGTGCCGGTGCCCAGTACTTCGAAACATGCCGTAGACGTGGTGTCTGAAAATCGCGTAGTTCCTTGTCCATCTGGGACCCAGTTCACCATCCCAAGGCCGATAAGATTGCTCAAAGATAGTTCCCAGTTCGGCCTCCTTACTGGCAACGATGGCCTTGGCTTCGTCGTCGCCATCGCCGGCACCGTAGGCCACCTCCATCCGAGTCTTGCCTCCCTCGATGTCTATGCCATCATTACTCATCGCGATCATCTCCTGTGTGCGCTGCTGTCATTAGATCCGAAGTGCCCCTGACTTCAGCACCGAGTTTTTCCATGATGAGCAGGAAGATGTCCTCAAGGTCCGGCACGTACTCCTGCATCTGCCTGACTTGCACGTCAGCGGAGACAGCGGCCTCGAGGATTTTTCTTGAGGTGCTATCATCGGCCCTATCTACTCGGAGCACCCTCCCCAGACGTCGCACCACGAAGCCTCTGGACTCTAATTCCTGCTGCATTCTACTAGCACCACCCCACACGGAGATTTCGATCTCGCGCTCAATCTGCCTAGCGAGATCCTCGATTCGACGCTGCACCACGATTTTGCCATTGTGAATCATCACTATCCTATCGCAGACCTCCTGCACATCGTCCATCACGTGGCTGCTCATCAGAACGGAGCGGTTTCCCTCCGAGACCGTGCGGCGAAGAGTTTGTAGCATGAATTCACGGGCCCTCTGGTCGAGTCCATTCGTGGGCTCATCGCATATCAGAACATCAGGATCGTGAACCAAGGCGCAGGCCAGTTTGGCGGCCTGCTTCATCCCGGTGCTGTAGGTCTCAATCTTTCTGTATCGCTGATCCTTCAGGCCGACGTACTCAAGCACCTCGTGGGCCCTGCGGGTCGCGTGTGCTGGATTCATTCCTAGCAACTCGCCAGCGTACCTGACCTGGTCGATCGCAGAGAGACCAGGGTCGAGGGCGTCATACTCTGGCATGTAGCCGATACGGGAGCGAATTTTGTCTCCCTCTGTCCTGATGTCGTAACCGAGGACGGTGCCATCGCCAGAAGTAGTAGTAATCAGTCCGAGTAAGCACTTGAACAGGGTCGATTTTCCGGCCCCATTAGGACCGAGAACACCGACTGCTCCTGAAGGAATCTCAAGATTGACGTCGTCCAGCGCGAGGTGCGGACCGTACATCTTGCGCAGATTACGCGCTGTGATGACAGATTTGCCATCCCATTCTTCACCCATTTTTCAACCCCGACTCCCTTAGGGGAGTCGGACTACGCTAGTAAGTGCGCCACTTGAATTAATCCCCGGCAAGACCGGAGGAAGAGTCTAATCGTCCCTCAACGCACCGTCGCGCACCCTGACTGCGATTCCCTTCTTGAGATGAGCCATCTCCCGTGTGGTTGCCATAGCAGTGCCATGAGCAATCAGCCCACCGTTTCCGTCGACTACTAGGCAGGGCTGGCCCGGGGTCAGATGAGGGTCTGCACCAAGCACGTAGCCCTGCATCACGTTGCGACCCCTGCCAACAAACGGAATGGCATCATCAAGCAGCCAGACACGTGGCATCCCGGGGTGGTCTGAGCCGTCATCGGCCGGCTCGCCGAAGCGACTGGGTGGGCCGGGATTGAGAGCATTGAGGCGCCGGGCGCCGTCGAGGGCGAGACTGATGCCGCCATCAGACAGACGCGGCGAGAGAATGTGTTCATCCTCCAGCAGTACGTTGACCATCCGATCTGTGCGAGAACGACGAGAGCTCATGCCCTCAGTCAGACTGCAGCCGTGGCTCGGTGAGACTCCGCACAGTACTGTGAGCTTGTCGACCACTGCGCAGCGGTCGAGCCAATCCCTCACATCGGCGACTTGTTTTTCTTCGGGCATAGTACATTGCTCGGCGCGAACTAGGGGGAATTCGGCGAGACCTAGTTCGGCTAGTCCTTCGGCAATCTCCTCCTCCTCATACGAATCTAACCAAACATCATCGGGACAATCGAGGTGGCACCAAGGGGAGACGTCCTCCAAGGTGAATGGGATGGGGCCAAGGGGAGTCGAGAGCATGATGACACTCCTAGGTTCTTCAAGAAGTGCCGATACCACCGCTCCGAGTGCGGAATCACGCCACGGCGGAGTTGTCCCTTCAATCAGCACAACCCTCTCAGGATCAGAGTCGGAGCCATCCCACCAAGACCCTGGTAATCTCCATCTCATAGAGAGGAGGGCGTGTAAATGCAGGATGTGGGGCCTTGCCCCAATGTCGACACTGAGTTTCTCACCGCCACCCCTCACAGGGTCTGTGGAAGCCATGAGATTGAGGACCGAGACGCCGACGGGCCCGTCTGGAATTTCTTCCAGTTGCTCCAGCACCCAAGTGAAGGCATCTCTGAGTTGCGGTGATACGTGACTACGTTGTTCTGCAAGCTGCCAAATCGAGCCGTCGCGAATCGCCTCGCGGCAACGTGCCAACTCGGCCTGAGTAACCTCGAGGTTGTGGTGGGCAAGTAGGACCGAGCGTTTCTCGGAATCCATGTTGCGAACCTCCTCGGGGGTAAGGCCGAATAGGGCTGCGGAGTGAATCGGCCACTCATTGAGATCTTTCAGTCTGACAGTGCCATGAGGAGACAAGATTCGGTCATCTCGAGCGAATATTGCGTAGGCCGCGCTGTCGAATAAGTCAGCACCTAGAGCAATGGCCAAAGGAAACAGCATCGGATGGCCGCAGCCAAACAGGTGTACTGGGCGGTCGGGAGGAGTGGTCGATCTAACGGCAAGCAGAATCTGGAACAGCTCTCTGTAGCGCTGATTCTCCATCAAAGGGACGATGCCACCCACCGGGTGGATAGTAAAGCCCCTGAACTCCCCCTCGGTTTTGCCCATCAGGTTGCCGGCCTTAGCCCTCAGATCTTCATACAGGCCCCCTTGGACTGGCCCATTTAGAAGCAAGGTGGCTCCTGCTGATTCGAGTGATTGCTTGGCCCTCAGGGCTGTTTCATCAACACATTTCTCGAGCTCTTCGCGGCTCATGTCAGGGCGCCCAAAAACATCGAGCATGGTACCAATATCAACACCGATATCGCGCTGGAATTCTACTATCTCCGAGACTCCTACTTCGACATCGCCGTAGACATAGGACTGGAAGGTACCCGAATCAGTGACTATTACACCTGGGAAGTCGAGCATTGAGTGTACGCCTTCGTCCAGCGCCCTCTCTCTCAAATCGTCGTGCTTCCAGATAACGTATGAGTTGGTAATTAGGGCTTCGACACCGTACCTCTCCCACATCTCACGCGGTTCTATTGTCCGGAGATTGGGGTTAACGACTGGGAGCAGAGCTGGTGTATTCATCGAACCGTGTGCGGTGTGTAGTCGCCCTATCCTCGCAGCACCATCCCGAGCGATTACCTCGAATAGGCCGAGGTCTTGTTCTCGGCAAGGTTCGGGGTCGCTTCGCTTAGACACGGAACCGGTGCGAAGCACCGGGAGTCATCAAACCTCTCC
>NTJT01000012.1 GCA_002457605.1 Marine Group II euryarchaeote MED-G34
AAGAGCTTTGGAATCTATGGTGACTCTTCCCCTAGTCCTACAGAGATGGTGATTCATGCACACGCTGCTTGCTCTTTGATCGACGTAATTGATGGTCTGAAACATAGAGCAGCAAATGTGGAATATGCGACAGTAGAAATTGAGGTCGAGATGGCGGAAAAGGCTCCCAAGGTTTTCACATCTGTTAACATGAATTACATCATCAAAGGTGATGTTCCCGAAGCTCTTGTCCAACGACTCATTGAGAGTAGTCACGAGAAATATTGTAGAATCGGGATAATGATTACTCGTTCGGGGGCATCGTTGGATTGGTCACTTGATATGAGATCTTGATAGAATCAATAATCTAACAATTGGTGTTCTATGGAAGCAGGGAATAATTCCTTGATTCGCCTCTGTGGTGACTGAAGATTTCCTCAATCATTAAACACCCTCCATTCGGAAGAGTGAATCCCTTGCGCCGCGCAAGGACAAATCGGGTCGGAAGCGAGGAAGGAGGGAGAGGGTATGCAGACTAGAGTCAAAGCAGATACCGATGCCGGGATTGCAGAATCTGGGATGGTTATAGAGCGCCGATTCACCACCGTCGGTGATGACCCATTCGACGCCTTCGACTGGATAGAAATGGATGTTGAAATTAGGAATCCAGACGGTTCCATGGCAGATGCTGTCGAGGGGGTGAAACTTCCCTCGGGCTTCACTGGCGTACCTGGAAAGGTGTTAGGACAGAAGTACCTGCGAAAGGCCGGCGTTCCGAAGTACCTGCGAAAGGTGCCGGAAGATAATGTTCCCATCTGGTTGCAGCGGAGTGTACCAGATCACGAGAGGCTTCAGACTGTAGAGGCCGAAGAGAGAATGGGTGGGGAGGCTGACGGGAGGAATCTCTTCCGTCGACTCGCAGGGACCTGGACCTACTGGGGCTGGAAGTACGGCTACTTCGCCAGCGAGGCTGATGCTCGCGCCTACTTCGATGAAATGTGTTACTTGATCGCAAGCCAGCGCTCGGCACCTAACAGCCCCCAGTGGTTCAACACCGGACTACATTGGGCCTATGGCATCGAGGGGCCAGCTCAGGGCCACTCGTTCATCGACCCTGCCAGTGGCGAACTGGAGTACTCCACTAACGCTTACGAGCACCCCCAACCCCATGCCTGCTTCATCCAATCAGTATCCGACTCTCTGGTCGGTGGCTCGGAGTCAATTATGGGCCTGTGGAACCGAGAGGCGTTGCTATTCAAGTACGGCTCAGGAACCGGCTCGAACTTCTCCAGAATTCGAGGAGCGGGTGAGCCTCTCTCGGGAGGCGGCAGCTCGAGTGGATTGCTGTCCTTCCTCAAGATAGGTGATAGGGCCGCCGGGGCGATAAAGTCCGGCGGCACCACCAGAAGAGCAGCCAAGATGGTCACTCTAGATCTTGACCATCCTGATATTGAGGAATACATAGACTGGAAGTCGAGTGAGGAGGAAAAGGTCTCAGCACTAGTGATAGGGAGTAATATTCTGCAGAAGCACGCTAATATCCTAATGGACGCGATTTGGGAGTATGCTGACGACGAGGGCCGATTCGATCAGAACACCAACCTTGGTCTGCGTAGAGCCATGGTGCGAGCCATCGGAGAACATGTTCCACAACCCCATATCCAGAGGATACTAGACCTTGCAAAGCAGGGATGGAAAGGTGTCGATTTCGAGGTTCTGGATACTAACTGGCAGGGTGAGGCTTACCTTACTGTATCTGGTCAGAACAGCAACAACTCAGTCCGCGTCCCGAATCGGTTCATGGAATCGGTCAAGGAGGGTGGTGATTGGAATCTTTACTGGAGGACCGAACTGGATAGTTCGGAGGCAGAAGGGAGGGATCCTGAACCATGCAAGACTCTTGATGCAGGAGAATTGTGGGACAAGGTGGCGTACACTGCTTGGGCTTGTGCTGACCCAGGTGTCCAATATGACACCACAATCAACGAGTGGCACACCTGCCCTGAGGGAGGGAGAATCAACGGCTCCAACCCTTGCTCCGAGTACATGTTCCTCGATGACACTGCCTGCAATTTAGCCAGTATCAACCTACTACACTACTACGACCTCGATACTCAGACTTTCCAGATAGACGACTTCAGACATAGTGTCAGGCTTTGGACTACGACCCTTGAGATTAGCGTTCTAATGGCGCAGTTTCCCTCTGAGGAGATAGCGCGCAAGTCATACGAATATCGTACTCTAGGTCTGGGCTACTGCAACATAGGCTCTCTGTTGATGCATATGGGTATCCCCTATGATGATGAGCGGGCCTATGCAATCTGTGGCGCAATCACCTCTATCATGTGCGGAGAGACCTACTCGACTAGTGCGGAGATGGCTTCGATACTCGGGGCCTTTTCTGACTACGAGAGAAACTCCGAGCACATGCTGAGAGTGATGAGAAATCATAGGAGGGCTGCATACGATTCGCCAGTGGACGAATATGAGGGACTCACTGTTCCACCTATGGGAATTAACTCGAAGAAATGCCCGAAGGACCTACTAGAGGCGGCGAGGGAATCCTGGGACCGTGCGGTCAGAGATGGAGAGGAGCATGGATACAGGAACGCGCAGACCACAGTCATCGCACCCACTGGTACCATCGGTCTGGTGATGGGCGCGGACACCACCGGTGTCGAACCTCAGTTCTCACTTGTGCAGTTCAAGACGCTAGCCGGAGGTGGTTCGCTGAGGATTGTCAACAAGGGTGTACCGAGTGCTCTTCGTCGACTTGGCTACTCCGATAGCAAATGCAAGACGATTGAGGAGTATATCATAGGCACTGGACGGCTCAGCGGATGCCCCACACTACCAATGAATCGTATGAAGGAAGTTGGCTTCAGTACTGAGGATCTCGCTGCTGTAGAGAATAAAATGGGTGATGTGTTCGATTTGCGCTCGGCCTTCGCACCGACTCTACTTGGAAAGGAGCTGTGCACCGGAGCCCTCGGAATGTCAGAGGAGCAATATGAGGATTCATTCTTCGATACCCTAGACTTCCTCGGCTTCACCTCTGAAGAGATTGAAGCTGCCCAATCTCATATCTTCGGGAATCTGACCATCGAAGGAGCACCTGGACTCAAGGAAGAACATCTGGCCGTGTTCGACTGTGCCACTCCATGTGGGGCGAAAGGAACGAGGTCAATCGCATGGCCTGCTCATGTGAAGATGATGGCTTCTGCACAGCCATTCATCTCAGGAGCGATTTCCAAGACCATTAACATGCCATCTAATTCAACAGTAGATGATGTCAGAGAAGCTTACAACCTCAGTCACACTACTATGAACAAGGCATGTGCGGTTTACCGCGATTGTTCAAAATTATCGCAACCCCTGATGAACCAGCTCGTCGAGGACACCGAATTGGCCGAAGAGGTTACTGAAGAGGAAGAGTTGGTCAAGAAAATGGTCAAGGAGACTGTCAAGGCGCTGCCCCTCCCAGAACCCGTGGCTCAACCAGTGGCCGAGTCATTCGTGAAGTTCATCGCAACCAGACGCTCACTACCAGACAGGAAGAGGGCGACCTCAACCAAGGCCAGGATAGGTGGGCACAGCGTGCGTCTAATCACAGGGGAGTATCCTGATGGGAAACTAGGAGAGATTATTCTGGTTACCTCCAAGGAGGGTGCCGCTTGGAGAGCCATGCTCAATCAGTTCGCAATAGCGGTCTCCATCGCTCTCCAGCATGGTGTGCCACTGGAGGCTTTCATCAAGGTGTTCACCTTCCAGAAGTTCGAGCCTAGTGGACCGGTTGAAGGCGGTAGTGGGCGAGTCAAGATGGCTTCAAGTCTGGTTGACTGGATCTTCAGGGAGTTGGCCATTGATTACGCTGGCCGGGATGACCTCGCGCATGTTGCTGCCGAGGACTTCGATCAGTTCTCAATTAGTAAGCCTGAGATTACCGAACAGGGAGTGATGCGAACTGAAGGCGAGAAGAGGGAGGTTCAGATGACCCTTGATGCTGCGGTCGCTCCACTGCAAGAGAAGGATGCTGAGGCCCGTGCGCGGCAGGCGGCACGAGAGAGAGGTTTTACCGGAGACATTTGCGATGACTGTGGAAGTAGCCAGATGGTGCGTAACGGGACCTGTTTGAAATGCAACGCCTGCGGCTCTACAACCGGTTGCTCGTGAGCATTACTCAAATCTCAAGTTCGATGTTGAGATTCTGTATCAGTTCCTTGTAGCGGTTCCTGATTGTAACCTCAGTCACACCAGCTACCTCAGCAACCTCACGCTGGGTTCTGCGCTTACCACACAGAACGCTAGCAATGTAGATGATTGAGGCTGCTATTCCAGTTGGACCTCGTCCACTCGTGAGTTCCTTTTCCTGAGCAGCGGCGATTAGTTCGTACGCCTTTGACTGGACTTCAGCATCCAAGTGCAGGCCAGAACAGAATCTCGGTATGTAGTCCTCCGGCTTGGTAGGTGGTATCTTCATCTTGAGTTCGCGAACCATGAAGCGGTAGGTCCGACCAATCTCCTTGCGACCAGTTCGGCTGGCCTCCCCAATTTCGTCAAGGGTTCGAGGATTGTTGCATTGCCTGCACGCGGCGTAGAGGCTGGCTGCAGCGACTCCTTCGATAGAACGTCCGCGGATGAGCCTAGCCTCAACGGCTTTCTTGTAGTTCACAGCAGCCGACTCACGAATCGACTTTGGTAGATCGAGGCGGCTGGCCATACGGTCGAGTTCAGCCAGAGCCATGGCGAGGTTTCGCTCGGTGGCGTTGCTTACGCGAGAGCGTTTTTGCCACTTCCTCATGCGATAGAACTGGCTTCGGTAGCGACTTGAGATTGCCTTTCCAGAGTAGTCTTTGTTCTGCCAGTCAATATCTGTAGACAGACCCTTGTCGTGCAGCATCACCGTCATAGGTGCTCCCGTACGCGCGCGCTGGTCGCCCTGCTCTGGACTGAACACACGCCACTCAGCGCCTTGGTCGATTACGTTGTCTTCTAAGACCAAACCGCAGTCTTCACACACGACTTCTCCTCTGGTTTCGTCTCTATTCAGGTTCCTGCTACCGCACTCGCTGCACTTCACAGTGTCTTCCACTAGGTATCCTTCGTCTGCCATTCCCTCACTCCACCTTTGCTTGAAAGGTAGTAAATCCCGACAGACCATCTTATTTAAGAGTGATAGTAGAGGAAAAAAGTAACAATCGCCTTACTGGGCGGCTGTGTAAGGTAATACGACCATTGAGAATGATGAAATAGAGCGCGACGTTGACGTTAATCGAAAGAGGAGGTGTAACCTTGTCCAAACAGTGGCCCCCGGCACAGATAGCGCTGACCCCTGGTAAGAGAGTGCTCTTCCTCACCAAGGATCTCGAACTGATACGCAGGCAGCTCTACGAGGGCCTCGATTTACGCATGGTGGATCTCAAGGTCGGTGATTTGCTCGATGATATCAACACCGACGTCATGACTCCGGCTTGGGTCTGTTTCGACCACGATCCGGCAGTCATAGCCGAGAATGCCTACGCCGGCCTAGTTCACGAGGGGAGGCGCGTGTTCGAACCTCGTGCATTGTTAGACGGTGGCTTTGAAGCCATAGTATCTGGACATCGTAAGGGTACTGGGTCAAGTCGCGAGACTGCTGCTCAGTGTGAGCGTTGGTCGGGAATTAGGATTGTTATCGCGGCGTCCTTCGCACCGATTCACGAGCGGAACAACATCAACCTTGGGCAATTGATGGGTGACTACGGGATGTTGGAGAGGCTGCAATCTGGTGAAAGTATCTCATTGAATGAGTTCACCGCTGATTACGACCCGGTGACCAGATTGATTATTGAAAATGGTGGTATTCTGCCGTTCGCGAAGATTCTCAAAGAAGGGGATATCAGTCTCCCTGAGTTGAAGACCGAACCGCGACCGATGACTATGGTCGAGAAGATGATTGCGAACAAGCTGCTGGGTCAGAATGGCACGGCGCGCTATGTCAAGCCTGGTGATGCTGTGCTCTCACAGGTCGATGGTGGCTACTCGCATGAGTTCACAACAGCACAGGTCCACGAATTCCTCAAGCAGGAATATGGCAACGATTACTCGCTTCCCAACCCATCAAAGTACGCAGTCTTCGAGGACCATTTGCTGTACGCCACCGGGGTGCCGAGATTTGGTCGCTTCACAGAGAAGATTCAGACTCTGAGAGACATGCAGAACGTGTTCCAGCAGCACACCGGAGTGCGTGACTATTCTGCTGAGGATGGTGTCAGCCCTGGTATCTGCCATCAAGTCGCAAGAGAGGAATTCATCGATGTTGGAGATTTCATTCAAGCGACGGATTCACACACCTGTATGGGAGGTGCCACGAACGCACTGGCCTACGGTGTCGGCTCTACCGAGTACGCCAACCTCGTGCACAATCAATTTGCCTTCGTCCAAGTCCCAGAAAGCATACGATTCGAGTTGGTAGGTAACCTAGACCCTGGGTGCACAGCCAAGGATGTCATACTCCATATCCTTTGGAAGTATGCCGCTGAGTCCGAGACACTTGACCGTAGCATGGAATTCGGTGGTCCCGGACTTGCCGGTTTGTCGATGGACGAGAGGGCTACTCTATGCAACATGGCTACTGAATGTAGTGCTAAGACTGGGATATGTGAACCAGACAGTATCACTGTAGATTGGTTGATGAATCGTAGATTAGGACTGAGTGAGGCAGAGGTGCGCAGCGCCTTCGTACTACCGGATGAGGGGGCGGAGTATCACGGAGGAGTACATACCATCGACTTGACACAGATTCGTCCGATGGTCGCACATCCTGGCAAGCCCGACGAGGGAATTCCCTCCGATCCTACAAATGGTGCTTACATAGACGAAATTGGCGAGGTGAGGATAGATATCGCCTATGCGGGTTCGTGCACTGCTGGCAAGGATGATGATTTCGCCTACTACGCGCAAGTCACCGAAGCGGCTCTTGAAGCAGGTCTGGCAATTCCCGAAGATGTCGACTGTTACATCCAGTTCGGCTCAAAGACGGTGAAGAGTTTGTCCGAGAAGAACGGCTGGAGCGAGATGTTCGAACGCGCTGGTGTCAAGCTAATTGACCCCGGATGTGGTGCCTGTATAGGAGCAGGTCCTGGTATTAGCGATGATGCGGAGCAGGTTACAATCTCTGCGATTAATCGTAATTATCAGGGTCGCTCCGGACCAGGTAAGTTGTATCTAGCAAGCCCCCTGACTGTGATGGCCAGCGCCTTTGTCGGGAAGATTACGGCGTGGCATCCAGATATCTTTGCACAGGGTTAAGAGCGTTCCTCGGTCGGAGACTTCTATCCAAAAGAGGCCCCGTGCCATTCGGGCATCGGGAGGACCTGCCGGAGGTTTGCGAATGAGCGAAGAAAAACCACTAGCCGGGAAACAAAAGCAGATTGCGATAAGCGAATTCTTCGAGAAGAACAAGCATTTCCTAGGCTTCGACTCCCTACAGAGATCTATCATCACGGCTGTCAAGGAGGCCGTCGACAATTCTCTCGACGCCTGTGAGGAGGAACGGATACTCCCTGATATTAGAGTTGAAATTAACCGACTTGAGGGTGACCGAATAGAGTTGATATCACAAGACAACGGGCCGGGCATACCAAGAGGAGCTATCGAGCACGTCTTCGGAAAGTTCCTCCTCGGATCTAGGTTTCACGCAATCAGACAGACCCGTGGTCAGCAGGGAATTGGAATTACTGGAGTAGTGATGTACGGCCAACTCACCACAGGCTCGAAGACCACTGTTATTTCAAAGGTCAAAGAGGATTCTTCAGCGGTCCGGGTTGATCTCGGTATTGATACAAGGAAGAACAAAGCGATCAAGAGTGGCGAGAGTAGGGATATTTGGATTGACGATATCACGGGTGAAGAAATCAAGCACGGCTTGAAGATACGGACCGAGATGAAGGCCAAGTACCAACGAGGTAGGCAATCGGTCTACCAGTACCTCAGGATGACTTCGATTGTCAATCCACACGCGACCATCAGCCTAGCCGTAAAGGACCGCGATGGAGAATTAATCGAAGAAGGTCACTGGCCTCGTACCACCGGCCGGCTCCCTAGGGTGGTAGAGGAAATTAAGCCCCATCCACACGGCATCCACCTCGGTACATTGCAGAGAATGCTGCGTGAAGCCGAGGAGAGGAAGATGACTTCTTTCCTGAGGCACAACTTCTCCGGAGTCAGCATGAGAGCGGCCCGGGAGATTCTCGGAAAGGCGGGGCTTGAGGAGAGTAGGCAACCCCGCAGAATCAGGGCCGAGGAGGCTCAGGCTGTGCTCGATTCATTCCAGAAGGTCAAACTCCTGAATCCACCTACTGACTGTCTTTCCCCCATCGAGGACCTGTTAATCAAGAAGGGTCTATCGAAGGCGATTGATTCTCGCTTCGCCTCGACTGTTACTAGGGATACACGAGTCACTCAAGGCAACCCCTTCCAAATCGAAGTCGGCCTGGTTTTCGGTGGCGACCTAGCCTCGGACAGTCCAATTGAGATTCTTCGATTCGCTAATAGGGTGCCTCTGATGTACCAGCAGGGTGGATGTCTGCTCACGAAGGCAGTTGAGTCTGTCGACTGGAAGCGCTACGGCCTAGATCAACCGGGCGGTAGAGGGATACCAAAGGGACCAGCGGCCGTTCTCATTCACCTCGCCTCTACTAACGTCCAGTTCACCAGTGAGGCGAAGGAAGCCGTTGCTGGTAATGAGGAGGTATTAGGGGAAATCAGGAGGGCTTTGATGGAAGTAGGTAAGGGCCTGAAAAACCATCTCAAGAAAAGTTCGCAGAGGAAAAAGGCTCGAGAGAAGTTTGAGCTGATAAACGTCATTCTCCCTGAGATATCCCAGAAAACCTCGCAATTATTGGGCAGGGAAGAGCCTGATTTAGCGCCGATAATAACCCAGATTATGAATGCGGTTTTCTGCGAAGAGGCTCTTGGATGGGACACAACGAGGAAACTGACGACCTGTGATATCACTGTGTTCAACTACACAGCTCGAGCACGTGCGTACACAATCTTGGCCAAATGGCCCGAGAGCGAAACTGTCGCCATGGTGGACAACCCTCTCGGGGGCCGTAAGGAGACTCACGGTCTGTGGGCTTGGCGATTGGACACGCTGGATCCTGGCTCCTCGGCGGTAATCTCGTTCACCGTTTCCGGCCTCAGCAAGGGTGATTGGACGGACATGGAGATCTTTTTCAGGGGCAATGGTGACATCATCGGAGCCACCAAAATAGACGAGAAGCTACTCGATGAGATGAGGAACAAGGAGGCTCTTGATGCCGCTGTGGAAGAGGTACGCATCAAGAAAGATCCTATGATTGAGAATCTTGCTGAGAGAGCCGAAGAGTCGGTTCAAGTCCCAAATGACGAGGGCGTAATCGACATGGGGTCATTGACTCCAGATCAGGGGGTAGATGAATGAGCATAAGCAGAGAGAAATCCAAGGACGAGGTGATTCAAGCCCTCCATAATGTGGCTTCAGAGATGCATGACAAGATGTCCAAGGGCAATCCCCCGACGATGACACTGCCTGTCCGCTCTAAGAGCAACATCGGCTTCGACCAGCGGTTGGGAGTCTACAAATATGGCAAGAAAAGGACAGTTCGCGACGCGACCAACCTAGGTTCCGCTAAACAGTTGCTGCGCTCACTACACGTCACCGAATTCATCGAGGAGATGATCAACAACGGTAAGTCCTCAACCCTGAGAGAGATGTACTACATCTCCGAAGCCTGGGGCAACGGCAAGTTTCACTCGCAGAACGAAAGCAATAACCTAGCTGAGGACCTTGAGATTGTCACCAAGTGTCTACGAGAGGATTTCCGTCTGAGGCCAGAGGAGGATGGAGCGAGAATAATCGGGAATGTGACTTTTGAAGAGCGTAATCGACGTGGTGACTGGATGAGGATAAACTGTCGCGACGACGTCGGCGACTCTGGATACGGAGTCCCTTACAACGTCGAGTCAGAGAAACTCAGACTCATTGATGAAGACATAGATTTCATCATGGCAATAGAGACTGGCGGGATGTTTGATCGATTGATTGAGAATGGTTTCGATGAGGAGGCGCGGTGCGCGCTGATCCATCTCAAGGGGCAACCTGCACGCTCCACTCGTCGAATTATGCGACGAATGAGTGACGAGTGGAAAAAGCCAATCGTGGTATTCGCTGACTGTGACCCATGGTCGTTCAGAATCTTTGCTAGTATCGCATATGGGGCCATCAAGACTGCTCACATCTCAGAGTACTTAGCGAGCAAGGGTGCGATATATCTCGGGATTACTGCAGACGATATCCTCGCTTATGACCTACCTAGTGATGACCTCTCAAAACAAGACTTGGGCGCTCTGCAGGCCGAATTGTCCGACCCTAGATTCTCTACAGGGTGGTGGCAGCAGCAGATTGAGCTGATGCAAGAGCTCGGGAAGAAAGCTGAGCAGCAGTCCCTAGCCAAGTACGGGCTGGATTTCGTGACAGATACTTATCTCCCTGAGAAGTTGGCCCACCCGGATGTCGGTCTCGCCTATTGATTGAGAAGTCTGATAGCACGGAACCATCACCTCGGGCCGTGGCAGATGTTACGCTCTGGGCCAAGAGGCTCTCAGGAGCCTCACTACTACTGGTGCTGATTGGGTTAGTATCCTATGCATATGCCATGCCAGCAATGTTCGATGAGTTGGACCCATCCCAGCGACATCTTCTCGAATTGGAACCAGGAGAGAGTGGGGAAATCAATTTAGAACAATTTCATGAATATGCTGCTCTTCGAGTCTCGGTGGATGATTCGCAAGCTGCTGAACTCAGGCTTATTGATGCAATGGGGTCTGAGGAAAGTGGTTCGGGGCCCACGGTTCTAGATCTTGAGAGACCTGGTGAGGACGGGACTTTGTATGTCCCTGTGAGGGTCTTCAGATCAGCTCAGGCCGGAGAATACACCCTACACAATGATGGAAACACTACCCTCTGGTTCGTGGATGATATATCTGCACAGAAAGCACTGTTCGGGAATGGTTGGTTCGTAATGATGTTCTTCGGGTGTTGCCTCGGATTGCCATTGGGCGTCGTCGCACTCATACTGTTCCTCGCGGGACGAGGGCAACGTAAGAAATCTGGAGGACCCGTGGTCATGTCCAAAGATGGTAGATTGCCGACAACCGATGAGTTGTATAGACAGTACCGCGGCCTCCCGGAAGTAGAGGAAGAGGATCTGATAGCGGATCCATTCCCTGGTCAGACAGAGGTTGGTGAGGAATCCCGGCAGACCGAAGACGAACGGGATTGGCGGGGCTGGGACGAAGGTTGATTACTGTCTTTTTCCGGTTGCTACCATGATTACTGATACCACAAGAATTGCAGCACCTAGGTAGCCAATTACCTGACCAATTGAATCGACTCTATCTCTCATATCACGACCGTCTTGACACTGGCCCTCATCAGCACCTATGATTTCTCCAATTGTACCTGTCTCGTCTTCGCATTCATCGGTAATCCTCTGATCAATGGTATCTACTACTATTGAAGCAACAAACGACAAAGCCAGCATCAGCAATCCAGCGATGGCTAGTATTGTGACTAGTACGGTCTTCCCGGTTCCCATAGCTGTTTCACTAGTTCGATAGATATTATTCTATGCTCAAGTTGGGTTTTTAGAAGGCCTCCACTACCCAACCTCAGGTTGGTAAGTAAATGGTGGGTTTCGATGAGGCGCTCTCGATACTCGAAAACCCCACTAGGCGTCAGATTCTCAGGAAACTGGTCAAGGAACCTCACTACCCTCTGCAACTCTCTGAGTTACTGAATGTAAGTCAGCAAGCGGTGGTCAAACACCTCAAGGTGCTAGAAGAATCGGGGTTCGTAGATTCCGAACGTGTGCCATCTGAGAAAGGAGGGCCGCCGAAGAAGATGTACAAGGTCAACCAATCCTTCTCCCTGCGTCTCGACCTTGGGCCCGATTTGTTCCGCGCAGAACACAGGAAGATACCGGCTGGGGGGCCGATGCGCCTCTCCAACAGATTGCCGCCTGAACTGAATGGAGTAGTCGATCGGCTAGGGACTCGTCGGAAGCTCCCAATGGTAGAGGCCATGGGAGTGCTCTCGGAGTTGGATTCTGCTCTTGAGCGGATAGATGAGCATCGTGACGCTGTGATAGCCCTCCATCAGCAGGTGATGAGGAAGGTCTCACCAAGTATCTCTGAGCAATCTGAATCCTATGAGGAGAGGCAGTTGGCCCACGCTATCATGAACCAACCCCGCAGACCACTTGATTTGGATGCCTTCTCGCAAGGACTGAGGATTCAGTCAATGGATGCTGAAGAGATGATGGATGCTCTGCGCGAGCGTCTGATGCGCGATTTTGCAGCTAGTCGTGGTCGCCTCGTCGCGGCGCGTGAAGGTACACCATTGCCATGGTGGCTAGCACGCTAATCAGAAGACCATGTCCTCATCATCAAGGTTAGAAATCATGCTGGACTTCTCGGCGTAGCGGATTTTTGCCTCCTCCCTGCGTCCCCACATAACCACTGCGACCACTCCTACTAGAGCGAATGTCGCACCGAGGATTATTGTCGGCACTGTGTATTGGGCAATGACTTCGATTCCGACATCGAGAATACCTAAGTTCGAACCCATCTTCTGTGAGACCGCTCGGATATTGTTGTTCTCATCGGTCTCGACAATTATATTGTCTGGATCTAAGACGACAACGACGTTGTGGCTTCCAGCCTCAACCATATACAGTAAAGCGATTGTGGGTGGATCCTCGCCGGAACATGAGCTAGAAGGGTCGTCACAGGGCATTATCGCCTCGACTATTTGCCGGTAAACAATGTTCTCCTCGTCGCACCCATTCTTCTTAATGTCAGATTCAGTCTGGTCTACGCACAGGATGATGTTAACGTCGGTGGCATGGGAGTTGCCCTTGTTGAGGACTTGTACATTGACAGAGAGCATTTCCCCGACATCTCCTGTGTAGACCGCAGAGAAGACATCGAGGATGAAGAGGTCTGGTGCTCTGAGTCTTAGTTCGACGACTTGTTCGTTGGTGTCGCAGTTGGGTCGGTAGTTATCTGGTAAACCGTCTCCATTCGCGTCGAGAGTGCAAGAATCATCCCACACCGGAGTCTCATCGTGGTCGCCGCCCGCTTCCGAGGAGCCGAATTCCGATACGACCTTGATTCCAATCTCTCGGTCGTTTAGTGAAGCGGCTGGGTCAATCTGGATGATTACGACAATCTGCAGAGTCGAGTAGGCCTCCATCACTGGCATGGTGATTGCATTGGTTTGGGCGGATAGGTAACAGCCCTCAGCAGGTGGGTCTTCACCCAGAGTTTGTCCCACACATGGTCTCTCAATCGGATATTCGGTGTCGAAGTCCTCGAGCAATGCATAGCTAATCTCCCAATTACCCAGCAGGGGCCCCAACGTAGGGGACGTCTGCCATGAATACCGGTCATCGCTGTCATAGAGGGTGTGGTTGTGGATTGTCGGCTGATCGTTCACATTGCCGTGGTTGGTGATGTTCATGATGAATCGGACAATCCTACCAGGGGCTGTGGATTTGATTCGGCTCTCAACCATCGGGTCGACCTCTATGCGCATATCATGGAACTCAACAATCTCAATCTGTAGCTCAATGACATCCCTCAGTCTGGTTCCCTCGTAGGACTCCTCGCTTAGCACGTGTAGGATTACGGTGTATTGGCCGGCGTGGGTTCTCTCGGGCACGTTGAGAAGGATAGGTACGGTCTGCGACTCGTCACGATCTAACTCAGAAAATAGGATTCGAGGAATTTCGATGTCCCAGACGTGCGATGCACCGAATGTGTCCTCAATCGAGTTCACTGTTATGTCGTATCTATCAGCACCGTTTCCTTTGTTGGAGACTGTGGTATCCAACTGGAACAACTGTCCTGGATGCATTGATAGAATAGTTTCAGGTACGCTACCTTCCAAGTCATATTCTTGAATGACGTTTGTCAGAAGGACCACGGAATCTCTGACACGCTGTGCTCCCTCCAGATGTGCCTTGACGGTGACAGAGTCACCTAGTCCGGCAGTAGCGTTGTATGGTGCACACATGATGGCAGTGACGGTGTAGGGGGTGTCAATAATCGACCAGTAACGCGGAGCGTTATCTGAGATTCCATTCCCTCCAGGGGCTTCAGAGAAATCCAAATCCACCGTCCAGTGATCGAACCTCCATGTCTGCTCAGAAATCTCAGGAGGTCTCTGCTCGGGACCGCCTGGAGTCGTAAATATCAGGTGACCGGGTGTGAAGTGCTTGGTGACCTCAATATCGAACTCAGAGCATTCGCCGGGCAGGACGTACTGTGTCGTGTCTCCAAGATTGAAGACAATGTTACCCGTGCTCTTGATTGAGACGTTAATCCAGAGTTCAAGAACATCGAAGGTACCTTGATCGATGGAGAGCACTGGCTCACCGGTGGACCAACCCTTCAGGTAGATCACAAAGGTCCCGGGGTCCTGTGATGTTGGGACGCTGACCTGTAGATTCCTAGTCACTGACTGCCCAGGGTCTAATGATAGCGCCGTTGGGAATGTTAGACCCCAGCCGAACGGCAGGGCCCATTCGACCTGTCCCTCTAAGGTGGATGGATCGTAAAACGCGAACGTATCGTATACGTTGCCCGTATTAGTAACCGTTATCGAGAAGAATGCCGACTCACCCTGTTCAACGTCTACCTGGAAGTGACTGGTGTCCAAGTTAATCCCGTGGACAACATCCATCAACGTCAAAGTAATTCTGTCGTCCCTGATAGCCGGGTCTTTGTAGGATACTGCAGTCACGGTAATCGAGGCCAATTCGTCTGCATGGGCTTGGTATATCGAAGGGGCGCGGACGCGCATGTACATCGAAACCACATCGCCACCACGCAGGAATACCGGGGTCGAGTCGAATATTGGTGTGTGATTAGTGGTGAAGAACAGTGTGGCTGTCCAGTTGTTTGGGACGCCTTCCATAGTCACGGTGAAGGTGTCGGCCACGAGTTCAGCGGGCCCAGGTGTGGGATTCGAGATTGTCATGTTGTAGGTGGTCTGCTCGCCAGGCTCAATGGTGTGGTAGTAGGTCTCAGTCTCTGTGAGTGCGACCTCGACTAGTCCAGTCAGGACGTGGACGTAGCACAGTGTGTAGGAACCGCCATTGCTGACATCGCTGCACTTGTTAGTGTCGGACCAAGCGATATGGGCACCACTCCCGAGATCATTTGCAAATGCTGGTGGTTGGCCCAAATCGGGGACCGCAGGTGAGTTCGGACCGAGTTTGTCGGACTGCCACTCAGTAATTGGGATTACTTCCCACGGGTCGAGAATCCCTGCGGCGAGCGAATTGAGAGGGAAGCCCTCGGGATAGTCGTCGTTGGTGTGATTCAGTCTAGTGTAAACCACGGTCTCTCCTTGGGTTCCGTTGTAGTTGTCCACCCATGACAGGTGCACGTTATCGAAAGAATCGGTGAGGATGGCTGGCATGTGTGAATTAGCGCCGAAGGGCCGATCGGTAGGAATTCCTTCGATGCCTTCGACTTCTGAGACAGCTGAGTCGACAATCTGCTTGATTCCGTAAGTAGGTAACCCGTCAGGAGCTCCGTCCCACTCGCCCGCTCCTCTGAGTCGGAGTCTGGTGTAGTAAATCTCGTAGTTGACATCGATGTCGAATCCATAAGCGCGACCATCCATCCAAGCTAGATGGGTGTTACCAGAGGTGTCTACAGAGATTGCAGGATGTAGGCTGTATGCATCGTTGAGTGTGATTCTGGTGTCGTTGACCACTACGAGATTACCGTATCCTAGGCCGTCAATAGAGGGTCCGAGATCCTCGATGTACCTGTCGGCCGTGGTGTCGATAAAAGTCCCTGAATCTCCCTTCTGCCAGGTTGGAGGAGGATTCTCCAACAGCGAAAGAGGGTCAAGTATGGACATGTAGATTTCACGTGAATTGTTTGTGGATAGGTAGACCATGGCCTCAACCATTAGTTGTAATTCAGCCGAGTTCGCGGAAGTAGTCGGGAAACTGTACATCTGACCCTCCGCATCGGTCAGGCGGGTGTTTGTACCCGGGCAGGTTCTTGTGTTCAGACTGACGAATCCGTTGGGGCACTGGGCGAGGTCCATCATGTGAGATCCGACGCTGCTGGAGCCGGAGCCGAACCCAGCTGCAAGCAAGGGGACCGGGATGATTCCTGCAATAACACAGGCGTCGTGGGCCTCATTGATACTCTGAGTATCATCAGACTGTTGAGCGGGGTCCCCCCCATAGGGGCCCTCGTCTGAAATTGGGATGATAATCTTGGTCGCGTTGGGGTTCCAGTGGTGGTCCAACTGAGTTGGTGGATTACCGGGGACGTTGCCGGCAGCATCTCGCCAAGACAGGCAAGCCCAAGTGGAGCCGGGGCCCCAAAATTCACTGTAGTATCCTCCGTCTTGCGGCAAGTTGACTGCGCCGTTGTTGTAAACAACCTCGGTGAGTTCTCTGATGCCACCTGAGTCATCTCCTGGATTTATGCCTAGAGGGGTGGCTCGAGGACCTTGGCTTCCTGAGCCACCGGTCTGGTATGCAGCGGCGCAATTGCCGCTGGTAGCCGCGCTCGGCCAGTTGCCGCTGAGAGCATATAGGGTCTCGTAGACCGTCATGTTGGCTCGCAAGAGCATTGGCTTTAGTCCCTCGAAGTAGCCGCCGCTGGCGAAATAGCCGCCATAGAAGACCACACACATGTCAGCCCACTCGGTGTTCATCGAGCCGGAGGTGTCTATCGGGGCAACCATCTCAACTTTGCCGCCACGGGTGTCATCCCATACAATCTGAACGAAGTCATCGGCATCGACAGCGACATCGGGGTGCCCTTTGTGACCGATGATTGGAGTGAGGAGGGTCTCGCCCACTGCGACTATAGCCTCACGGGACTGTAGGTCGGGTTCAATCATGGAGTAGTAAATCTGGGGTTGTTGGTAGAACTTGTCAAGCGGCTCAAACGAGTCTTCCCAGACAATGTGGGCGTTGTTCTCAGAATCGGTATCAATGGCTGGCCAGTCGCGGTTCTGTGTGTGAACCGAAACCTCGAAGTCATCGATGATCGAAATCACGTTGTCGATAGCTGAGTCGCCACTCTGATCATCCTGAGATGGATCAAGCATGGTGTAAAAGATAGTCCACTGAGCGGCTTTATCGGTCCAGGTGATATGCACGTTGTCATCACTATCAACACTAACATCAGGGTGCCAAGCCCGATGTGCACCGGGGTTAGATATCTGGGTCTCGGAAATCAGCACATCGCCTCTTGGGTTGTGCATTTGATACCACAAGTGCTGGGTGTTGCGACTCCAGACGAAGTGTACGTTGCCCATCGAGTCGGCATCGGTAGCCACCATCTTATCGTTAGCTGAGCCCCCGTTGACAATCTGAATCGCATCAGTCAGGACGACTTCACTAGCTTCAGCCTGCGGTATTTCGATTGCCGCGAAAGTGCTCATAACCATCAGAAGAACCATTGTTATGCTGTTTCTCATTTTTGCAGTTTCCATTTCTAAACCTCCAGCAGAGCTGTGTATCGTCCTAGTTTGTCTTCCAGCGATACTTAACCTCGACCCTTTGCCGTCACCTGCGCGCGTGAGGGTGCGCGAGTGTAGAGATAGGTTTCAGACCCATTCTGAGGGATCGAAGTCGCGACCAAAGCCACCTGTCTCATCGGTGTCTATCTCGCTCACTTCTGAATGCACTTCGGGTTGGTTGCCTCTACTCTGGGCCTTCTTGGCAATCCAGTCATCAACCGGCCCGGGCTTACCCACGCCGGGCCCGTATGCGAACTTTATCTTATGAATCAGAGCGAGTTTTGTGAGCCAAAGATGGCGCATCGTGTGCATGAATTCGTTCTGTGTCAGACCATCAAACCAAATAGGTCGGGAGAGATTGAATGCCTGCAGAGGGCCAGGCACATCGTTCTTCTTCTTGCCTACGTGAAGCACCCAATCGAGATCTGCCTGAGTAAGGTGAATCCTAGTATCGTGGAGCCATTTCTCCCAATCCCCGGTCTCATTCTCTGAGTGCTCCGTCATTTCGCTCTGCTGACCGTCGTCGACCCGAGTGACTGAGTATATCAGAACCAGATTGCGGTTCTTCGGGATGACGACGTTGAACACATGACCCTGCTTTGTGGGGGGGTAACGGACATGCAGGTGGAGCATGGCCTGCTGATCGGCTACGTCTCGGGCTTCGAGGCGTTCGCTCTGCAGCCATTCGCGCACCCTGTCGCCGGCCTCGCGGGAGTTCATGAGGGGATTGGGGTGCCCGTCCTATTTGAGAACGCCGAGTCGGGGAATCAGTTGGCCTACAAGTTCCTCCAAGCGACCACCGGTTGCCGAGGAAGCTAGTCTCCTTCTTGTTCGAGAGTCGTTGAAATCATTCAACATATCATAACCCCAAAGAAAAACTAGGTTCGACATATGGATGATGGGGAGGGATACTGCGAGATAAATTGGGAGTAGGAGGGTAGCGCCGAAGAAAGAGTAGAGGAACGTGAGGGAGATTAGTGGCCAAAAGAACAGAGGAGAGAAGAGTGCCCCAATCATATGGTGTGTAGTCCTAGAGTCAATTCCCTCGTCCGTGTGGTCACCCGCATACCATCCGACGAATGCCTGCAGGCCGGTCGTCGGGATGGTGATGGGGGCGGAGAGAAGCATGGCCAGAACCCCCAATGCCCCTCTTTCCAGTCTTGATTCGGTCTTGATTCGTCCCCTCACATCCAACGTACGGGCGTCTAGGCCCACAGAGTGTAGTATGTCTGCGGCCTCCTTGGCATCTTCGACAAGAGTATCGTTATTCTCGTTCAGAATGAGTTGTTCTCTGATATCACGGGCTGCTAATACCTCCTGCTTCAGTGAGCTAAGAGGAGAGGCGGATGAATTCGCCCTCAGGTGGCCCAGTAGGTGCCACGCCCTGTATGTCTCCCAATCTGGTGCATTAGGGGTGATGTAGGTCAGACTTTCGTACAATTCGTCACGGAGAGGAAGGACTTGTTCTGCGGGCGGCTCAAGCCACTCACCCCCAGCGAGGCTTGAGTGGTGTTGGGGGTCTTCGATCAGTGGTATGGTGATTGGTTCACCAAACTCTACGAAGACGTCGGTGCGGAACCAGAAGTGGCATCTAAAATGTAGACCTACTGGTTGAATCACAGGTTGAGGTAATTCTCTCGCATGCGCGATGCTGGCAGCACTGAGGGCGAACCGGAGAGCACCGGTCCTGATAGCATGCATCTTGGTGTCTTGGTGTGATTTACCTTCGGGCATCACAATCGCCGCGTGTCCTGAGGCGATGCAGTTAGCCATAGTTAGCATACTCCTCTTGTTGATCTTCTTTCCGAACTCAGGGTCACTAACTCCTCTCTCCAGTTCGGCTCTCCTGATTACTGGCTGCGAGCCGATTCGGCGCGTAATCCATCCTATCACAGGCATGGTCATGAGGTCGTGCCTACCGATGGCGATGATACGCCTATCCTGGGATTGCATGATTGCCAGAGGGTCGATGAGGCCGTTGATGTGTGTGGAAGCATACACAGAGCCGCCCTCGACCGCAGGCGGGCTGTCCATCTCCGAGTTTCTGATGATGTAAGACCAGGCTATGTCAACGGCCCGACGGATGACCTTCCAGAAAGTTCGGTTTCCGGGGTGTTTGCCGGTGTGATCCCAAGGCAGATTCTCAAGTTTCCTGACATTGATCCTAGTAGCGCTGCTTGACAGGCTAGGGAGCTCGTCGGGTGCATTCTCGGAATCAGCCATAGTATACCCACGGGGTTAGTGGTTGAGAACGCACCGGGTCAGTTCAGATGGCTACGAATGCGCTTGGCTAGCATTGCACCCTCATCGGGATCGAGTTGTGTGGTAGCGAATGGCCAGGTCAAGCCGCTGCCATCATCGTGTTTGGGGATGATGTGAAAATGAACGTGGAAGACTGATTGAAATGCGGCCTCGCCATTATTCTGTAGGACATTGAAATCGGTAGCCCCCGAAGCCGCAAGGACGGCTCTGGAAATCTTTGGAAGAACTCTTCCGACAGCAGCAGAGGCCTCTTCCGATAGTCCGTCCAGTGTAGTGCTCTGCTCCTTCGGGACAACTAGGGTGTGCCCTATGCTGGCTGGATTAATGTCAAGGAAAGCGAATACGTCCTCATCCTCGTACACCTTATGACAGGGAATATCTCCTTGAATAATGAGAGTGAAAATGCTCGGATCGGAATCGCTCATGCTATTCCTCTGAGCTGATTATTGCCTCAGCCAAAGCAATCATGCCCTCGAGATAAATTGCGGTGACCAATTCGGTGTTCATCACCATGGAATGGTCTGTGACTCTGATTCCAGTATCTCGCAATCCAGCGAGGCTGGTTGCGGCTGCTTCGAGAGTTTTTTCGTCGCGACTACCGTTGAGATTTTCCATGATTGATGACATGGTGGTTGAGACTCGTCCCACTGACTCGCCGGTGGTTCCCATCAGGGATGTGACTCTATCTCGTTCGGACTGAATCGCCTCTTCCACCAGAGAGGAGGCGGCGAATGGTGTATCCGAGACCCAGTCTCCAGCGTGTTCTCCAGCACTGTTTCCACTCACTAGGTCCTCGAGCAACTGGTTCCCCGGCAGCATGCCAGATCCATGCATTCCAGTGTTGGCTGATCGCCCGGCCGCGTAAAGACCTGTGAACCACATATTACCATCTTCGAAGGTTACTCTGCCACTCTCATCCACAGGAGCGCCTCCTGTAGTTGCGGCGACGCTTGACATCAGAGGAATGACTTCAGTGGTAACGTCCAAGCCTGCCCTCTCTCTCACCCTTCTTGTGGTCTGAGCGAACCAGGGAGATGCTGTAGCATCGAGTGAGCGTAGGTCGAGGACGCAGCTTTCTCCGTTGAGGATTGTCTCGGGTTCGACGTCCTCTCCACTCTCCTTTCGCAGTCTACCTCCAGCACCCAGCAAATCAAGGGGAAGGTGCATGTCAGTGCCGCGGATTGTGAGTGGGTGCCGAGGAGAATTAGCCATACCGGACAGGCCTACGCCTGCAGAAATAGCAAGAGCGGATCCGATACCCGCGCCATTCGAAGGAGAGGACCATATTCCTTGGTGCCCTTCTGTGGCCAGAATGACAGCTTTGGATTGTATCGAAGATATCCCTCCAGTCAATAGATCCAGCACTACAACGCCACGAACCTGTTGATTGTCCATCACCAGAGAAAGTGGGACTAGGTCCGAGCGGCGAGGGATATTCCTCTTGATGGTCTGCTCCTCAAGAATACGAGTCACCTCTCTGGCCGTGCTGTCCCCGCAACCTGTCAGACGGGCCTTGCTGTGGCCTGGTGCCTCAGAGGTGTGGGGCAGCCCTCCTTCTCTGCGGCGCAGAACCAATCCCCACCTCTCAAGTTCAGCAATAACTGAGGTTGCCTCACCACAGAATCGGGCTGCTGCGACTTTGTTGGTCGACTCGCCGCCAGCTGTAACCGTATCGTTGCGATGTTCGGTGGAGTCAAGCTCATCTATCGAGGCAGCCAAGCCTGACAGAGGAGCTGTGCCAGATGCTGAACCGACACCTGAGGAGTCGATTACCAAGGGGATTGTGCCTGCGTCGGCAGAAGCGATGGCTGCTCGCAGAGCCGCTGGGCCGCTGCCGATGACGACTATGTCCCACGACTCCATGTTCTCTCCGTTGGTCGCAATCACAATAGCGTCATGAACGTGACGCTCGGGACTCCGTCCCGCGAGGACCTCAATCGGCTATGGATAGGGCCAATCTTCGAACCGCCGATGCTGCATCAGACATTCGCTGGCCTACGCTCTCCTGCTGCGCCTTTGACGACAGTGTGGTCTGCACCACAACTGAGGAGAGTGTTTCTCCGTACTCTCCTCTCAAGGTGACCTGAACTGGGTGCGAGCCTAGTTTGGAGTCCGGCCACGCAAGACCGATCCAGAGCACGGTGGCGTCATCCAACAGACGCCCCAGTGAATCGACCTGATCCGTGGCTCTTGCTCTGTCTATGGGACGAGAAGCCCTAGCCTCGACTCTGATTGTCTGTAGAGCCGGTTCCCCCTCGGCCACCACAACATCGAGTTTGACATTGGTATTGGCTCCGGTGTTGTTGTGTAACATAACGAATAGATCAGCCTGACCTTGAGAACATCGGGGGGGCAGGTCGAGATCTAGTCTCCAAGACACCTCATTCATCGAGTGGTCGCCTCTGATAGCTGAGTCCTGTAGTCTGTCAATCAACCTGAAGAGTCCTGGTTCCCATGCTTTGGTGTGCGCCAACAAGGTCCGCAGTGATTTAAGGTCGAACTTGTTCGATTTGTCAATCAAACTGTCGATTGCTGTCACTTTGAAAACACGCTTCGCCTCGGTCATCAGTCTAGCGTCGTTGAGCATTCCCCGCTCATTGAGATGTACAGCACGCAGAAGGTGCTCTATGGCCGAATCGGGGGTCTGATTACTCCTCACACTATCCATTAGGGAGATTTTCCAATCATCCCACGCTGCCGCAGTCTCCGGATCTAAATGAGCGACCATGAGATCTGACAACGGCCTGTTCAAAGTGCTGTCATGTAGAGTCGGGGCATGCAAGGACAGCAGGGGAAATGAATTGGAGCGCATGGGAATCGAGTCATCTAACATCAGTGAGTTGAGGAAGCACAGTGCCCCCAGAGCCACCGAAGCGCCCAGGAGCATTGACCCGAGAGTATTGCCTGTCTCGAGGTCCCTCACTACAATCAGCGCCAGCGCACCAAGTACTGCTGAGAGGAGGCGAATTCGTTCCCTCAGGGACCTTTCGCGCAAGGTATTGAGAATTCGCTCCACGCCTGGATAGGCATCCATCGACCTCTGGCTCCCATCCCTCAACTTGAGGCGGTCGCGTGCGGACATCCTCGCGAAGGTTGCTGCTAGATTGGTGGGTATAAGCAACACAGCAAGGAGAGTATATGCTGCGATGGCCGCATCGTAGGAAGCGAAATCCCACTTTACCAGTAGCAAACCAGCGCATATAGGAGCCACTAATGAGAGAGCCTGGCGAATCAAAGGGGTCTGGGCGGATCCAGAAATGCGGGTCCAGAAACGCCTCCCGGTATCTCTAGCTGCCACTCTGCGTGAAAGAGCTCGTTGGTTTGAGTCACCGAACTTGCTTGAATCCGAATATGGTGTCGGCAGCTTCGGAATAGGGGCCTCCATGGAACTTCGGAGGACGCAGGATGCTTGATGGCATCGGCGCTATTGCTGTCGATGGAGTGGGATTTTGCGAACGTTACCTTTCTTGGGGAGTGTGCTGTCGCAGAACCGGGCGATTAGTGTAGTCTGGATATCACCTTGGCCTCCTAAGCCGAGAACACGGGTTCAAATCCTGTATCGCCCGCCACTTCATCAACCGAAAGCGAGGCCGTGCTCCTTGCCTGCTCTGGATACTTTGTGGAGGAAGTTCTCGAATGGGATTCTGGCGTGCATCGAGCGGTTGAGCTGGGTGTCACAGTTGGCCAAAGCCCCGAGCAACTGCTCACGGAGGGGGTCGGGGAGAGAGAGTCTGCGACCGACTAGAACGTCGTGGAGTTGGTGGACCACGTCGTCGGAGTCCATTCCGTGGTCATTCATCATGCTATCAATTTCGGCCAATGCCCCCGCTAGCACCTTCTTCTTACGACCGCCCCGATTTTCCCACTTCCACTCAACCACTCTCCCTCTCAAAGCCAGTTCCAACAGGTGTCTGCCTGACTGCAGGGTGGTTGACTGAACTAGGGTGTGAACCGCCGATCGATCTTGTGCGAGGCCCCTCAGGTGTAGCATCTCCAAGGTGAACAGGGCTTTTCTGAGGTTGCCTCTTGAGATGTACGCAATGTCCTCAAGTACGCCCTCTACAGTCTCCACGCCCTCTGATTTGGTGATGGAGTGCATGGCAGAAAGCATCGTCTCACGCTCAGTCGATGGGATTCGAATCATCTGAGTTCGAGAGCGTAACGCATCGATAATTCTCGAGGGGGCTCTAGCCACAAGGATGAATCTAGAGGCATTTCCAACAGTCTCCATCATCCTGCGCAGGTAAGCCTGTCTGATTGAGCCGAGATGGTCGGCGTCCTCGAGAACGATGAGTCGGCTCACAGGTAGTACACCGGGGGTGATTTCGATTTCTTTACCAGCAGGAGCAATGTCGTTCGGAGAGCCAGTTGAAATCCCTCTATCAAAGGCATCTAGACTGAGTCTGCCGGCTAGAGTGTCACTCGAACCAGTACCGCCGGGTCTGAGAAAGTTCTCGAATGTGCTCATGGCGCCGCGTTGCCTAACGAGGTCGCGGGCCTGTAGAATATGTGTCGTGGAGCGCCACCCTCTTCCGAGAATCTGGCGAGCAACCAATCGCCATGCTGCCGTCTTGCCCACGCCCTCTGGGCCGGTTATCAGCAAGTGTGGCGGGTCGGTGGAGAGACTGGCTGAGATAAGTGCTTGACGTGCCTTGTTGGGTATGGCCAGCTGCTCGAATGTTCGAGGCGCGTGGGTATTCAGCCAGCCCGTCATGAGAGGTCGTCGGATTGGCGGGACTTGAAGACCGCGCTGCTCACTCGGCCTTCAGAGTCTTGTGGCGTCCTTCCTTACGGGGCTTGACAAAGATCCGGTATCCACACTTATGGCAGGACTTTCCAGAGGTACCTGCCTCGGTCCACGTTAAGTGGCCGCAGCGCAGGCATTTGTAGCGGATCTCGAGTGGATCCATGGTCGATTCGCAGTGAGTACATTTGGGCAGTTCGGCAGGGCTCCAGCCCCGACGATCGGTACGGTTGCAGTTCCTGCACTTGTGGAGCACGAGACGTTCTGCTTCGGTAGACATCGAGCCGGCGACCTGCCGGGCCTTCTTCAATCTGTCCTCTGCCTCACCGGGCCCTGCGGGCCCGTTCGCACACCCCTACGAAGTTCTCAAAAATCCTCGCGCCGTACTCTGAGTCGTTTACTTCTGGGTGGAATTGAAGTCCGAATCTATCTCCAGATTCGTTCTCCATACCCTGCACCGCACAGGACTCGCTGTGTGCGGTAATCACGAAGCCGGGGGGTGCCTCTGTGACCTCGTCATTATGGCTCTCCCAGACCGCCTGCTCATCTGGGGTCCCCTCGAAAAGCGCGCCACCACCATCGACGAGAGAAATAGTAGCAGCGCCAAACTCAGGTTTTGGCGCCTCGGCGGCACTGCCACCGTAGAAACCCGCCATGAACTGGTGACCTGCGCAGATTCCGAGTATGGGGATATCCATGCCAAGAAAAGCACCGCAATTGCCTAACTCGCCAGTCAGGCCAACACGTGCCGCACCGCCAGACAGGATGAGGCCGTCCACAGGGCGGAGCTCCTCGACAGGTGTATCGTTTGGAAGGATCTGGGTGTCGACACCTAGGTAGCGCAGCATTCGCCACTCGCGGTGGGTCCACTGGCCCCCGTTGTCAATCACATCGATGACCAAGGGAATGTCGTCCATGCCAAACCGCAGTGCGGCCGGATGATGAACAATACCCTGTCAAAGATTGAAAAAGAGGTGCCTTGTCGAAGAGGCCCTGCCCTGATGGTGTAGTGGCCTATCATGCAGCCCTGTCGAGGCTGCGACCCGGGTTCAAATCCCGGTCGGGGCGCCACTCATTTGGATCCCTGTGATTGGTGCACGTAGCAGTACTCACTGCTTCGATAGGTGACCCTGCGGCACTTCTTGCTTGTCCTATTGTCGATGTGGAGGCAGTTTGTGTTCTGCGCCCTTCCTGCGGGCCGGGCGCGGCGGGCTTGGGTTCGGGCCTGTCTAGATAGTTCGCGCTCGGACACGTCTCTCTCCCTCTCCACCAGCATCTCCAAGGATGCTGAATCCGCCTCGGTGACTTTGGCGGCGCTCTCGACTGCGGACATCTCGAAGTAGTCGAACCAAAAGGAGCCGCAATCGGTACAACCGTTGAGTTTGATCGTCTGAGTTCGGTTATCCTTGCTCTCGTAGCTCTGGTGAGATAGATAATCAAAGACGACAATACCCAGCACGATGGCGTCAATCACAGGGTGGCTTGGGCCAGGTATGGATCCGGGCAGGCCGTATGATTCCTTCTTCCTGATATGAAGCAGGGTGGTCTCAACCATCTCCGATGAGCATATGGGGCAGTCCAAACCGCACGGAGAGCCCTGCTCGAGGATTTCATTAGGAGTGATAGGGTGATTTTCGAAGGCATACGCGGCCTGCTTTGCGTTGATGAGTTCTCCATTGCACCGGCCACAGCGATATGTGCCAAGGCGGCGTATCCTGTTTTCCCAGTAGTTGATAACCCCGGAGTCTGATGGATAGTAGGTGAGCTTGTGGTTTGACTTTCCACTCTTATTTGTGCAATGAGGACATTCCGCGCGGTCCGGGCCCCAGGCGCTCGAATATTTCGCACTCGACATCCTATTTTCGTAATAGATCCGCCCAAGAAATCTACAGAAGAGGAACGATATGAATGTACAGAATAAAACAAACAGAAAGATGACCGGGACGATAAAAATATCGTAGCAACCCATGGTGCCACAGTAGCGATCAGGGTCATCAAGTGCGGATAAATAAGGCCAGAACGGGCTTCCTAACCAATAGAAAACTATCCCGGCCCCAATGACCCCCTGAATCGTGCCGTCCTTTTCCATAACATCACTCCGTTTCTTCTTCCCACCAGTTGGCATCTGCTTCGGGCTCTGGCTCCGGTTCCGGAAGGGTTTCGGACTGATGTTTCCAACAGTAGTCAGTGGATCTGAATGACAGGGCGTAGCAGCCGCCGAACGAACAATTGCGAAGTGTGTTCCGGCCCTCAGTAAGTCGCTTACTCTTGTTGTTTGACGGCAGTGGTGGGGGTAGCGGTGATGCTGAAGTGCTCAATTTGGTGGGGGGTTTTTGAGCAGTATCCACAGCAGACGATCCGCCGGCAAAGATTCCCCACGTCAATACGTGACAGAGCAGTTCCGCAATCAGATGGGCTATCACGGTGGTTCATTGAAGAGAGCGCAATAAGTCTGTCTACGGCGTAGGGGTCATTCATGCCTCAAAGGAGCATTGTGGGTATGGAGGGTGCATGGGCGGAAGGAAGAGATTCGTGCAGTCACGGTTGACTGTAGACAAGCCCAAGAGGCTTGAAGAATCGAGACTTAGGGTTACAGGCATCATGGAAACTGGACTGGGAACATAATCCTCACCAGTTTGAGTGATAATCAGATTGATGGCGTCACCGGAGGGAATGATTACATCCATTCCAAAGAATTCCATTTTGGCGATAACCGTCTCTCCGGGGGTCAATATCTCTCCATCGCCTCCTCCTTCGTGGAACCTCAGGTCCATCACAGCATGCCCTAAATGCATGCCACTACTTGCTTGGACCATTTCCACGAAGAGATGTCCGCTGCTTGCAAAGAGGGATATTGTGGCCTCGACGTGGAAAGTTGGGGTCCCAACAATGCGAGTTTCGGTATCGAACTCAGGGCACTCAACAATCAAACTGGAAGTCGATGTTATTGTGTTGCTTCCTCCTATCGAACATGAGTCCATATCGAAGTAAATCCACTCTTGATCTGGAGGAGGGTAGTTGGGTTCAACTCTCCATCCTCCCATGTTGTCTTGAACCTCAGCAATCAGTCTAGGTTGGGGTCCCTTGTCCTTGAGGTAGAAATTGAACCATTCTAGCATATCATCTGCCCAATCCCAACGCAGTGTATACGGAAATGCCTCAGCTCCCCGGCCGCTGTTCAGACCCTCATGACCGCTTTTGCGGTCAGGGTAATCGTGACCCCATTGCCCGTAGAGGCCCTTGACATCAAAGCCGGCCTCAAGCATAATATTGTGTACTGGGAAAGCCATGTGAGGGTCGACGTTCCAATCCTGCAGACCGTGGATGATGTACACAGAGCCGTTGTAATTCTGCAGAGCCCTGGTCAGGAAGTGGCGCTCTTCCCAGTAGTCACTGCCCGTCCACGCGAGATTGTCGCCGGTCAGATACGCCCCCACTCCTGCGTAATACCCCTCGAAATATCCCTCACAAGCATTCTGGGCGTCCTCCAAATCGCCATCCAAACCAAAGCTACCGTAGACGCCGTTGTGCATGATGGCTCCGCGCGCCTCCATGCTGCCATTACGCCACATCAAGTCGTGGACGCCAATTAGTCCGGACATTGGCACTATGGTCTTCAGGTGGTCCGAACCCATCGCCGCTGCTTCCCATGGTGTAGAGCCGTCATACGATTTGCCAATCACCCCGACATTACCGTTCGAGAAGGGCGCGTCTCCGAGATACTCCACAGCAGCATGTATTCCCTCTTGCTCATCCAGACCCATGAGATCCATGCAGTGATTTGACTCTCCGGTGCCAAATACTGACACCTGTGCGACTCCAAAACCATGTGGTACAAAGTTCTCTATTAGGAAACGACCGAGTCTGTCTGCTGGAGTCAAGGCATCAACGTCACCATCATCATAATACGGCCCAATCTCGGCAATTACAGGAACCCTGCACTCCTCAGGTAACTCTGCGGCGTCCATGTCACACCCTTCGATAATAGGAAGCCACAGACCCATGTGGACTTCTGCGCCACCAGTGACTCCAGCACCACCATCACTCGCAGTAATTGCTGGTACTGGGACGAAGATGGAGCGAACTGTGTCAATACCAAATGAGCCGTTCCATGAGACTCGGCTAAACACGTCGTCATCCCGATAGTACTTGTTGGATCGATCCTCGACGTCCGGAAGCCAGTGCTCGTACTCTGGCTCTTCTTGTAATTCGTCATCGAAGCCAAAACAGCCCGTAAGAGTTGAAGAAAGTAAGATGAGGGTTAGGAAGGTGCATCCAAAACGAGTTGTCACACTATTCACCCTCAGAAGTTGTGGCTATCCATGCCTCGAAAGAGCAAAGTCGCAATGTAGAGCTGTAGTCACGCTTGATTCTCAACTCAGGCTCAGGCGTGCCCTCTAGACGATTCGGGAGGGATGATTGGATAGCGGTATTAGCGGCGTCAATCTCTGATTCTGCAACTATCACCCTACCTCTAACTAAACTCGGAGATTGAGTATCCAATAGAGGGATGAGTGTTGGGAGGAGTTCGATAGTTCGGTGTGGTAAGTTGACCAATAGTAAGTCCCAGTTACCAGATGTCAGGGGGTGAGATGGTAGGGTGGTGGCATCGGCCACTCCAACGAGCCTGTCGGGGTGAATTCGGGAGAGGGGGAGGGGGGCGTTGGGGTAGTCCCTGTGGTCCCAGCGACGCAGGTTGTCGAGTAGCATCTCCACGGCATCGGGATTGAGGTCCGATGCGAGTGCTTCACCCACCAGATTAGGCTCTCCGAGAAGTGTCGCAAGGGCTGGACCGACCCCGCAGAACGGGTCACATACGCGCAGTGGTCGACCGAGTAAGGAGCGAAGCTCCTTGGCGAGATTCAATGTCTCAAGTCGCTCTGATTGCAGCTTGGTAGAGAAGTATGCACGAGTGGGGTCGCATAGAATGCTCCTTCCAGACTCCCTGACCATTACTTGGGTGCTAGTGATGTCCTCAGGAATATTCTCCAAGATTATCTCGTTTTCGCGCCGCGCGCCTATGGGTGTCAAATCCCGAATCCTAAGCTCGCCTAGCACTCCTCTATCGGACAGCACCAGCCTGATGTGAGGGTGCGATTGGAGTTTGGCAGAGGCAATCTGCTGGGAGTAGCCGGCGACCTCTTCGTCCAACCTTACAATCATCATGTCGCCAAAGAACTCGTGCGAGGATGGCCATGCCTCGCCGTGGCGCTCGACTGTTTCCTCGCCAAGCAGACCACTCAGATGTGTCCACCAGTCGCTGTCAACCCTCTCATCTGGCTTACCCTCGTGTTCCACGATATCGAAGTCAGCTAGGCCATCAGGCAGTGACAGTGGAGCACCGAAGTCCAGAGGAATAAGCCTAGATTTGCCGTCTTCAGTGGGGAACACGTGCATGCTGGGGGCGAGCAAGTCGTGCTCGCGAATCAGGCCCAAGGCCTGCTCCACCTGAGGATTGGGTACTGAGATATGGCGCATCACGTTCATGGTGGGCAGCGGGGCAGCCCGCTTCACCATGACGGATGAAGAGGTGGGGCCCGGACTTTGGTTGATTGGCATCGGACCGGGAGACTTGGACCACATTACTGAGCGTGCTGGGAGTGTTGCTAGGGGATGCTCCAAGAGATTCCTTGAGGGTTACACTGCGGTCCTGCCACCTAGTGAAGAGGAGCGTTTAGAATCGATAGTGGGCAAATGGGAGAAGTTGATGAGAAATGATGTTGAGAAGCCCGACGAACTACTGGAACTCGCTAGTAATCAGTCGGTGGCACTTCTGATTGTTGGTGACCCCATGCAGGCAACTACACACATAGATCTGGAGGATCGATGTGCCGATGAGGGGATTGATTTCCATGTCATACCCGGTCTGACTGCCACTGCACTTGCAGTCTCACTTTCTGGATTGCAGTCGTATCGTTTCGGCCGACAGGTCACTATCCCCTTCTCAGCTGGTGATTATCTACCAACATCCCCGTTGGAAATGATATGCAAAAATAAGGAGTCTGGGCTCCATACTCTGGTGTTGCTCGATCTCGATCCAACAGGAATGGGTTTGGAAACACCACGTCCGATGATGCCTGGTGAGGCCGTGTCTCTACTCGAGAGGATGGGTGAGCGAATCGAAAGTGACTCAATGGCGCTCAAACAACCCATCAGAAACTGGGTTGGGATGTTACTAAGCGACCTTGGAACCGAGGAAGAACGAGTTGTGTCGGGTACTCTTGAGGAGCTTTCGGAGATTAGTATGGGATATGTGCATGCGTTCATACTCCCAGCCGAGTTCAGCGGCATGGAGGAATCTGCCTTCGAGCGCCGTGGGCTCACCAATTAGACGACGGACTCAAACAGTGGCTTTGGTTGGAAGGGGTGAGAGAGATGGTGAAGCCCCCTGCAGAAGTCAGCTTTCCTGGCGACAAGAATCGACGTAAGAAGATTCGAATGAGAGGGATAAAACAGGCTTCGAAGGAGATTCAGCACCGGCTCGACAGAAATCTCGAGGAACTCATGGACGACCCTGAGGTATTCGTGCCAGAAATAAGAGGAGAAGTGGATGGGTCCTTTTTCTCGAAGGATAAAATGGCGAAGACGCTCAAGGAACTCTCTACAGTGGCATCGAAACGTAACGACCCTAGGTGGCTGCGCAAGCGGATGACGAAGAAGGGGGGTGATCCCGTATGCTGTGCGTTGGCAGGTAGTCTGCTTGCCGCAACGGAGGAAGACCGATCTACCGTCGCGGTGTTCAAGAATCCCCTGTTTGGGGTTGCCAGTTACATCCGCAGAGGTAGTGGCAAGCAAAGCCATCTCGCAGGAATCCAGAATCACACTCATCCAAAGTTGCGTTTACTAGTCTGGGACGAACACGCCAAGGCGGGTCAGTGGTTCTTCTCATGGGACGGTGGTTTCGTATTCACTGGGAATACCCCTTCTCCTCCAGCTGAATGGGTGGATTGGAGTCTTGATAACGCCTCAATTGAGTTGAGTGGAGATCAGGTCAAATGGAGTAGAGGTCTTGATGAACAAACGGTCGCAGATGGTGAGATGACAGAAGCCGGCTGGCTGCGTATGGAATTCAATGGTGGTGCCGTAGTAGGTCTTTCTCAGGCGGCTCTGGCGAAGTCCGAGGTGCAGTTCGCCCAAAGCGTGGCGATGGGGATGATGCCACCCCGCCTTAGGGACGTTTCCAGTGCCGAGTGGATGTGGAGGCCAGAGGGTTGGCCCAAGGACAGAGGTTTGCCCGAGGAGGGGGTCGAGCGCCTAGAGGAAGTCCTCGAGTCTTGGCTTGGGTTGGCACTCGATGATTCCCTTCTAGCGAGATCTTGCAGAACTAGTATACTGAACTCCATCAGCGATGGTTATGTGGTTGGGACCCACTGGTTCTCGGAGGAAGCACGGGGGGATTTCCTAGAGCACATGACGGGAACTGCAGAGGAGAGGTCTGCGTTGGCCTGCATCCTAGACTCGCTGGAGACAGGGATTCACGTCAGGACCGATGGATTGGTTCTTGAAATCGAGGATGATGTTGTCCGTTTCGAAGACTCCGCCTGCCATCCCAATCTTGTCGCACTCTGGCCAGAGCACGGTCTCACCATACTCGAGGGAATCTATGGAGTGACAGGAGATGATGCCGAGGCCATTCTAAGTAAACAAGAGAAGCGTAAGCAGGGCTTTGGGGCTTTCTTCCGCGAACTCGGTGAAAGTAGGTCCACGGCTATGCGATTGGAGAGGTTGCCGTGGGAATCTGGATCTTTACCTAGTCCTCTGGACTTCGTTGACAATCTGATTAGGCAAGCCGTCGACAGTGGGGTTGCTTCCACAGTATCCAAGGCCCGGAAAGGGAAGGGGTTGGAGATGGCAATGGGTTGGGCTTGGCTCAATGTGCACGATAGAACCGAGTCGGACGCCTGGCGCTTCGATGAGGCCAGTCGGGACAAAGGAGGTGACTGGGTCCCAGCTCTACGGGCATTGTGGGATGCCGCCGAGGATCTGTTACTCAACGACAATAAGGATGCAGTACAAGACTACGAAGCGGCGATGAAGTGGCTTTCTGAGGCTAGTGGTTCGGGCAAGTTGCCCTGATCAATGTGAGATGGTTATCCAAACTGCAACAGCGAACAGCGATGCCCCCATCACCCGATTGAGATTTTTCGCAGATTCGGGACTACTGAAGGTCCTCTTCAGAAGAGTACCGAAGGCGGCCCAGGACACCACTGCAGGCAAGCCGCAGAGAAGATTCAGTAAAACAAGTAAGGCCTTGGCCTCAAAACCGGTTCCAAATAGAGAGCCGAAGGCTGTCATAAGCACGAGAAAGTGAATCCAGGCTTTCCCATTGACAACTTGCAGTACAATACCTGTAATGGCACCAAGACGTTCGCTCTCCTGGACATCTTCTGATATTGGGGAAGCCGTAGCCACCTGGAATGCAAGATAGGCAATGTAGGCCGCACCTAGATATCTCAATAGGTCGAAGTATGACTTGTTCTCTTCGATAAACACAGTAGCACCACCGACGAATAAACCGAGTGATGACCAACCAATTGCCATACCAGCAATGAGAGGGAGTGTTGCCCGCAGACCGTGTTGGGATCCATGAGCAGCGCATAGTACATTATTCGGTCCCGGAGAAAAACACATCGGGATGATGAAAACAAGCGTGGCAATCAGTAAATCAATGTCCATGCGGACACCTCAAGCTCTAGTTTCTAGGAAGGCGTTTGCAACCGCCAGTGCTTGCTGCATATCGGCCCACAGGTCCTCGACATCCTCTATCCCAACGCTCATCCTAACGAACCCTGGAACTACTCCTGACTCTCTACGCACCTCTTCGGGCACGAACATGTGGCTGGAGTTGAACGGGCACTCGACGAGACTCTCTATGCCCCCGAGGCTGGTGGCCTCGAAAATCAGTTCAAGCGCTCTCATGTATTGCAGAGCCGCCTCGTCGCCTCCCTTGATGACGTAAGACAGCATGCCGCTTCCTCTAGGCATAATCCTCTGAGCGACTTCATGGTCGGTGTAACTCGGAAGGGAAGTATGATTGACACTCTCTATCATCGGATGTTCCTCCAATCTGCTCGCTAGTTCAGCAGAGTTTGCAGCGTGGATTGGCATGCGAGCATGGAGAGTTCTCATCCCCCTCTCAAGTAGGTAACACATATGTGGATCGGCGGCACCTCCTAGATGCACTTTCTTAGGGAATATTTCTGCCACTAGGTCCTTACTTCCAACTACGATTCCAGCTATCAAGTCCGAGTGGCCCCCGAGATATTTTGTCCCTGAGTGAATAACTAGATCGAAGCCCATTGATATGGGATTGCATGCCCAGGGGGTTGCGAATGTGTTGTCAACGATGGAGATGAGGCCATGTTTCTTGGCAACCGCAGCCATAGCCTCTAGGTCGCACACCTTGAGTACGGGGTTGGTCATGGTCTCTACGTAGAGTATCTTAGAGTTCTCTTGAATAGCTGCCTCATAGGACGAGGGGTCCCTGATATCAGCCATTGAAACTTCGATGCCAAATCTTGGTAAATCCTCGGTTAAGAATCCATATGTCCCTCCATAGCAATCAGGGCTCGCCACTATGTGATCGCCCTTTGAGAGCAGAGCGAGAAGTGTTGTTGTGACTGCCGACATTCCACTCGCGAATGTCTCTCCATCCTCTGCGCCCTCGAGAGCGGCAACCTTCTGAGCCACCCCCTCGGAGTTGATGCTTGAGAGGCGGCTATACAGCGCTGTGTGCTGAGCTCCATTAGCCCAGCCCTGATAGCGCTCGTCGGTGAGTTGGTAGGTCGAGGTCAGGAAGACTGGGGTGGTGGCGGCGCCCTCGATGTTCTGGGTGCCTGACCATATCGCGCGCGTTGCGAATCTCTTGTCGGAGTACTTGTCGCTCATGAAACTCCGAGGTAGGGTAGTGTCATCAACTATACGCCGGTAATATTCAGATAATGTCGAATAATAATCATAATAATACAGATAATCCGACGAAATGTCGGAATAATTTATTTCTTACCGTCACTTCCCAAACCCATGCCTACCTCAGAATTGGACGCTAAGGATGCAAGCATAGTTAGTATGTTGAAGGAAGATTCGCGAGCCAGTACACAGGCTATAGCCGACACTTTAGGAATGCCCAGAGTCACCGTTCACGATAGGATAAGGAGATTGCAAGAGAGGGGGGTTGTGCGGCGCTTCACAGTGGATCTTGGAAAGGAGGAGCTTGGGTGGAGTCTGCATGCCTTCATCCTCGCCAACTGGGCCGGGGAAAGAGGGGAGACCGATAGGAGGGATGTAGCTCAGGAAATCTGTGGTATGCCATTCGTCGTCGGATGCCACATAGTCACCGGGCAGTGGGACTTCATAATCGAGGTTCTAGCGAAGAATATGGAGGACCTTGGCGACTCGATCCTAGATGGTCTCTCAGCAGTACAGGGAGTGGGGCACACCCAGACTCTGGTATCCTTCTACAACTTTGATGGAGAGGCAAAGACCCTTAGCTAATCCAGTCCGATAGCTACTAGCACCGAATTCAGATTGGCATCTACTACGGTCGATTCAGCGAGAGAGTTCTCAACTGCTACTCCAGGGTCCTTCAAGCCGTGACCAGTCACGGTGACAACTACTGTACTCCCTTTAGGGATGTTATCCGCTGTGTGGCACTTCAGTAAACCAGCGATGCCGGCAGCGGAGGCAGGCTCGACAAATATTCCTGCAGAGCGAGCCAGTAGTCTTTGGGCATCCAGTATCTCCTCATCGCTCACCATGTCAATTGCACCCGAAGATTCCGTTGCTGCCTTGACTGCGTGTTCCCAACTTGCTGGATTGCCGATGCGTATCGCGGTAGCAACGGTCTCAGGGTTCTCTACAGGGGCTCCGCGAACAATCGGAGCGGCGCCCTCTGCCTGCCACCCCATCATTCGAGGCAGACTTCTACTTCTCCCTGCTTCGAGATACTCGTTGTATCCTAACCAATAGGCGGTGATGTTGCCGGCGTTGCCCACTGGGAGAAAGTGTAAGTCAGGAGCGTCTCCAAGAGTGTCACAGATCTCAAACGCCGCCGTCTTCTGCCCTTGTATGCGGAATGGGTTGATGCTATTCACCACCTCAATCTCGTCTCTCTCACCTAACCTCCTAACGATTTCGAGGGCATCGTCGAAGTTCCCCCTAATCTCAAGGGTCCGGGCTCCATGAATTAGGGCCTGGGCCATCTTTCCATAGGCTATCTTGCCTTCAGGTATCAAGACCAAGCAGGTCATTCCAGCGGCGGCGGCGTAGGCCGCGGCAGATGCGCTGGTGTTGCCAGTACTGGCACACACTACGATGCTGGCCCCACGCTCTGCGGCCTTGGTGACGGCTAGTGTCATTCCCCTATCCTTGAACGAAGCCGTAGGGTTGAGTCCCTCATATTTGACAAAGAGTCGGAAGTCTCCTCCGATATCACTGACGATGCCTGGGGCTTCGATGAGAGGGGTGCCTCCTTCGTTCAGTGTGACTACGCGGACCTCTTCAGACACCGGTAGAAACTCGCGATATCGTTGAATCACGCCGTGGCCCGTCATGGTCAGACCAGATGGGTTTCAGCCATGAACCTCACCCGGATTACCAAAGCGTCCTGCAAGGTTGAGGCAGACAGCAACAACAGGTCCTATCAGTACGGCGAAAAGGATTGTGCCCTCCCTAAATGTCCCTCCTAGCAACACTCCGATTACTAGAACGGAAACTTCGATACTACCTCGGACCCTTGCTATAGGAACCCCTGAAGCCTTCTGCAACCCGGTCATCCAGCCATCCCGCGGACCTGGGCCCAAATTGGCTGTGAGATAGATGCCGCTGCCAATTCCAATCAGGAGTACCCCCACTAGAACCTCTGCAACAGCCATTGCCTGTGAATCGGGGACTGGGAGAAGAGGCACCATCACCTCAATCGCCACAGCGATGAAGATTGCATTGAGGATCGTGCCTATACCAGGTTTCTCCTTGAGAGGAATCCAGAGGAGAAGTACGAGGAAACTGACAAG
>NTJT01000013.1 GCA_002457605.1 Marine Group II euryarchaeote MED-G34
TTGCCAGATTTACTGGACATGCCAGATTCAGCTAAAGTTCCTGATGTGGAAGATTTGCCCCCAATACCATCAGAAGATGAATGAATGTCGTCCTTCTCGCAACACCATGGTAGACTGGTCGGCTCACGATTACCACCCCGTGGTACATCTTCCTGATGATTACGAAGTGCGAGACTTCACATCGGGTGATGACACGCCCTCGAATTACGAATATGATATCGGCCGATACGATGAACTGCGCCCTGGGATGTATTCGACTGAACTCTTCGAGGGGAATCGTTTCCTTCACGTAGGGATCGACATCGGTGCGCCTGTCGGCACGCCATGCATGGCTTTCGCCGATGGAGAAATCTCACACTTCGGCTACAATCCAGCCGATGGTGATTACGGTAATGTGGTGATTACCAAGCACTTGCTTGGCGGCGTTCCACTCTGGGCCCTGTACGGGCACCTCGATGCGGCCTCGATTGCTAGTAAACGAGTCGGCCAATCAGTCTCCGCTGGCGAGGTAATCTGTTGGATGGGAGATAAACACGAGAACGGAGGCTGGGAGCCTCACCTGCACTTCCAACTCTCTCTGATCGAGCCCGAGACACACGACCTTCCTGGAGTGGTTGCCCCCGAGGACAGGCAGCAGGCGCTGTTAGACTACCCTGATCCAAGGCTCGTCCTAGGGCCGCTCTACTGAATGCTGGCCAAATGTGCCTTGAGTGAGTCTATCGCGGCCATCTCAGAGGGATTGGTTCCGTTGATCAATGCAAGAGAGATTGAGACCCAGTCAGTGATATGAGCAGCGTAAAGTAGACGCTCCAGTAGACTCTCTCCCTCGCACTCGATTCGCCATACCACCTCACTTTCAATATTGTCCAGCATCCATCCTATGCGCGCTTGCGTACGCGGATGCATTTCCTCTGATGTGAGTACTATGAGAGCGCGTGAAGCCCCTTCAGACGACCATGCTACAATCTCGTTGTGATTCATCTCAGGAACATCGGAGGAATTGGCGAAGCTGTCGGAGTTCTCGTTAATCTGGCAAGAGAAGCGGTATCCTGCCGGGCCGAGTTCGGTAGGAGAGATGATTCCGATCTCTCTGCCTTGCATCGATCTCGCCATCATCTCAGACATGCCATCACCTCCAATCAGATCCGCTCCCGAAGAAGTGGTTCTGAGACGGCCTAGCATGCCGGACATCTCGCCAGCATTGGGCACAGGTAGGAGTCCCATGGCCCAGCAGGCAGCAAGCTGAGTTCCGAAGATGTGCGCAAACGCCGAGCGGGGTGCCTGACCACCAGGTACCGAGAGTAAGATACAATCATCACTCCCATCGAGCATCTCGGACATCTGCCCTCCCGAGGATATTCCAATGACAGTCCCTCCAGACTCGAGAGCCTCGCGAACCCCGTCAAGGGTCTCCTCTGTGTCACCCGAGTAGGAAGTTGCGAGAACCAACCAATCAGGGCCCCACCAGCTCGGCAGCCCGTAGTCGTTCCAGACTGCGAAAGGTAGACCGGCCTCAGCATCAGCTAATGACTTGAGGAATCTCCCTCCAGCGCCCGAACCCCCCATTCCGAGACAGATGACTCCGCTCCAGTCTGAATCTACCTCGATGCCTAAATCCATGGCCATCGCCGCTTCGAGGTCGTCCACAAAACGGCGGGTGAATCCGGCCATGTCGCCGATATCGAGCTTGGAAAGCAGAGAGGACATATCGGACTCAGGCATGCTACTATTCTCCTGTTGCTCCCGGTAACGCCAGCCATGCTCCGTCTATGAAACCGATGCGCAGGCGTGAGGACTGCCCATCGTCATCGTAGGGCAGTGCCACCGTCACCATCCTGAAGTCAGTGGGATCCATTACCTCTACAGCCGAACTGTCGCGATTCATTACCTCCACGAGGTGCTGCTCCGCAGTGGGGCAGACCACTGTCGACTTCTCCATATCCCTCCAGCTAACTCCAGTTCTCTCAAACCTGTCCATTCTGCGCAGACTGGGGCCATCCTTCTGCCAACCGTCGACCAGCCACAACTGCTTCCTAAATCGAATCACATCGCGAAGCCCGTACGCCGGCTTGCGATAACTGAGTGTAAGTCTGGTCACGTCGATTCCATCATTCGAGCCGACAACTGTCGAGGTCTCCTTGATGGTGCCTCCGAAACTCCTCACGAGTCTCCTGCCCCAGTTCTTGGCCATCGCCTTGGAGCCCAATTGGAGGTCCCATCCACCGGTAACTGGCCCCTCCTTGGTGACGAAAAACATGGAGTCTGGCTCCATGTTCTCAAGCATGTCATCGAGTGTTTTCCTGAGTTGCTTCAACTCGATGTCATCTAATCGTCGACCGGCGGAGCGGAGTTGCATAGTGGCCTCAAAATATGAGCCGGCCTTGCGCGCGCAAGGAGGGCAAACGGCGTTGCTGGTCTGCAACAATACCTCGTGCTGATCCTCGAAGCCATGGCCCTCTATGGTTCCAGAGACTTCAACGTGGAGACGGCTAGTCCTGTCATCAATGGATTCCACTGAAAATGATACATCGACCTGCTTGGCACGCTCCTCGGCGATAAGATTCTCGCGTATACGCAGATCGGCGACAGCGTCAGGGTCCATCTCGGACCAACGTCCCCTTACCTCAAACGAGTCACACTTGGCGCAGCGGAACTGCTGAATCCTCTCTGGAATCTTCGATAGTGTGGTGCGCTGCCTCAGACAGTTCTCGCACATCCTCTCAGAAGTCAGCGGAGGTGGTGCTCCGCAGGCGATACAAAAGGCCCCGGCTGACATAGTTCTCCCTACCTCCGCCCTACCGCTCCGTTTCAAGGATTCCCGAAGGGGAAAAAAGGTCAAATCACTCATTTTCATCGGATGAGAGGGCGTTTTCGGCGGCTGCCAGACGGCTATCGACATCGGCCAGTCTGCTCAGCAACCTGTAGACGTAGGCACCTATCAGTCCGATGAAGGCAAGATACGCTAAAGCAAGTTCAGTCATCCCGGTCAGCGTACCACCTCCTTGTCTAACAGGCGCTGTAGATGACTCAGTCTTGACTCCATCTGATGCAGGGTGTCGCTGAGCAGAGCGAAGCCGGCGAACAGTACGAAGAACGATGCGAAACCAAGTAGTAAGACTGTCATGATCTCTGGAGCGAGTCCTGCCTCCTCGCTCTCCACGATTATGATTCCAGGATGGCGTTCCTGGTACCATGTAGTCGCTAGTGCAGTAATTGGAACTAGGGCGAATCCAAACAAGCCGACTGAAGCAATGGTGTCCCGAGTATCGTGACCCTCGGGCTGCGAATTGCGAGCGAGGACGAGGAACAGGGCTACGGCGGTGAGCAGTCCGTAGGTGTTCAACCTCAAATCACCCCAGTCCCATGGGACTCCCCATTCTGCGGAGCCCCAAATCGGTCCGGAAATCACCACTCCGAGACCAAACAGTAGACCGAGGTCGGAGCCAGTGCAGATGAGTCTCCAACCGAACTCCGAGCGACGAGAGTACCACACCACAGAGCCGCAGAACAGAACGCAGAATGCTAGGAATGATGACCATGCGAACGGGACGTGCCAGAACAGAATTCGATATGCTTCAGGAGCATTCCAAGCCTCAGGGTCGACTGGGGGCGCCCAGAGTAGGCCGAGAAGTAACGTCGTAGCGGCCCCGGTCAGGCCCAGTGCGGTAAGCGCTGCCCCAGTCGCTCTGACTGATGTCATGGTACGCCGAGACTGCTACTCATCATCAATGCTGGTCTTCATGCGTCTGGAAGGTAAATTGCTACCGCCCAGACTAGGATGGAAATCAAGCTCGCTATAATGCAGGACATCAATGGTTCACCCACTCCGAGTCCAAAGGACATGCCATCTGTCATGATGACTGAGAGAGCGTCGGTCAGTTGCAGGAACGGCCAGACCAGCACCAACAGAAGCAGTGACGCGGCTGCCGCGCTGGCTCGACGGAGGTCGGCCACCAGAAGATGCAGGGCAGCAGCAGCAGCCGCAACGTCAATCATGACGACTGCGGGAAGCCAGAGCCAAAGAAGAACCTCTGATTCTGGGGTGCCATCAGTGGAACCAGTGAGTACGAACCAAGACAGGTAAGTCAGAGGCAGAGGCAGAAGGATAGATGCGCCAATCAGCGAGTATGAGGGCCTTGCAGCCGGGCCGACCACAGCATTCCACCACCTCCCACAGTTATCTTCCGCGAGGCGTCGAACCAAAGCTGGAGTAACCACGACCGTGATGAAGGCCGGAACGAGTATGAGCGCTGCTAGTAGGTCGCTGCCAGCGTGACCCAAGTCAACCTCTCCCATCAGGGCGTATGCAAGAAGTAGGGCGACTAGGGCTGGAGTTGCACGACCGATTGTGTCTACAGGATTGCGCGCCTCCATCCTGATAGCCCAGCGTATCAACGAACCATGTGTACTCGGTTCAATCGATTGACTGGGCTTGGGTAGTTTCGAAGGCTTACCCTCAGATAATCCTGAAGATTCCATTAGAAGACTATCCTGTACTACTATCACTCTGTCCGCGCACCTGACTACGCACTCGTCGTGTGTCGCTACTAGCACACTGTGACCGTCTAGAGCGATAGCTCGCAGCCAGCCCGTTAGAAGGGCCCTTCCAAATTCATCGAGGCCTTCTGAGGGCTCATCCAACAAAACGACTCTTGGATTCTCACTGAAGGTCGCCGGGACAAGTCCGCAAAGAACTGCCAGACGGCGGCGTTGACCCCCAGAGAGCTGGGAGACGCGATCAGCGCGCCGGTGCTCCAATCTCCACTCCGAGAGCACCTGTGAGACAGCGTTTTCATCGGGACTTAGCCCGGACACACTGAGCGAGACTCGTAGTCTCTCCTCGACAGTTTCCTCGCCGCACATCCCGTCGCTCTGCAAGGTCAGGCCCATCGGAGGAGGTCCGCTTCTGCGTCCATCAGAATCGCGCACCACTCTCTCCTCATCGGCGTCCGTGCGCCAGATGACGCTTCCCGAAGTTAGTGGGAGTATACCAGCACACGCCTCAAGGAGTGTGGTCTTGCCTGAACCGTTGGCCCCAGTTAGAGCTACAACCTCTCCCTGGCCTATGTGGAAATCGGTGCCTTTCAGAACCACTCGGGGGCCGCGATGCACTTCGATGCCCGCAGCCTGTATCATTGTGCCTTGTTCCACGCGATTCCGAAGGTGGGTTATCGTTTGAGTAATTCCGTCAGCCGACGAAGCGGCTATGCACTCGGACCTCACGGCTAGGAATGGACTACATGGGCGTCGAGTGGGCTGACTTGGCCAGCATTGACCTGCTGGTGCTTGGAGTTATGTTGATGTTGGCCATAGGGCCGTATGTATCGGCATCCCGTGGAGAGACCAGCCTAGCTCTTGCGACAGTGCTCTCCCTAATGCTCGTGGCGTTTGTCCAGTTCACATATTCCGTACTCTACGGATTACCGATGCAGTTCTCATGGATGATTGACCTACTCGGCATCAAACCTGACGTCATGGAGGATCCGATAGAATCCTACAGGATGGTCTCTGCGGCGTGGCTCCACGCGGACTGGATTCACGTACTGAGCAACATACTGGTGATTGCGCTAGTCGGAATCCCCTTGGAGCAGCGACTAGGCGGTCGGAGATGGCTCGTAGTATACTTCCTCGGCTTTCTCGGTGGCAATCTAGCCTGGATCCTGTCACATCCCGATTCGTCAACACCCGCCATCGGTGCCAGCGGGGCGGCGTTCGGGCTGCTAGGAGCCTACATGGCATGCTGGCCCGAAGACAAGGTTGAGTTTCCTCTATTGTTTTTCATCCGAGCCTGGCCGGTCTGGCTCATCGTTTTCGTCAGGCTCGGCCTAGAGGTTTGGCAGATGTATAATCTGCAATCGGGCACCGCTGGAGAATCTAATGTCGCTCACATGGCACATGTAGGGGGATTCTTCCTAGCCTACCTGCTTGCTAGACAAATTGCTCGAGGGGCTCCTAGCTCACTCGATTCGACAGAGAGTTCGGCAACACATTCGGAGCGCGCCCAAGCACTTCGAACGCAGGCCATAGGGCGCATGGGGAGTCTCGATGACGACCCATGGTTCGCAGCAGACAAACCGCTTGATGGCAGGGCTGCTAAGATATTGAGGAGACTACGTGAGGAAGGCGACGAACTGGAGACTAGGAGAGCTTGGCTGGAAGAACTCTCGGAGCATACCATCTGTCCAGTCTGTGATGGAGAGATGATTACCGAGATAAGGGGTGAGAACTGCCGTATTCGCTGTGCCATTTCCGGCAGCCATGTCAAGTGGCCTTGAACCGATGTCACAGACGAACCATAACAGGTTGAGATTATACCTCATCTGAGTTTGGCTCTCCTAGAGAGCCATGGATCATAGTAGTAATCTGAGACTACCTCTGATAGTGGTCGCACTGCTCCTCGTGATGGACTTCTCGCTAGGAGCCAATGCCTTTGTACACGTTCCAGAAGACACGAATGAGAGTACTGAGATTGCAGTTCTATCCGATTCGAGACTACCTCCTCCGCTGATGTGCGGAGGCGAAGAATGCCCTGAGAAGGATCGTTTGCCCGGCACCCGTCCTGTCGATTCGGGCTGGCCTGTCGAGGACCCTGGATGGTGGTTCGGATACTGGTACGACCTAGACTCCAACGGGATGGACGACAGACTTCAGCGAATCATCGCCGGAGAGAGAACATCGGTTTCGACGACTTCAATCACAGGATTGGATGGTCTACCGACCGTCGCCATCGTCGTCGATTATTCTTGGCACCCCGGACAGAGTGATATCGATGCCATCAAGACGGTGCTGCTCAATCACGGTTGGAAGGAAGAAAGTTCGTGGTTCGACCCTCTCCGAATCCTCGACTCCATAGTAATCGATCACGTCCCTGTGGACTCGCTAATCGAAATTTGGATGCTTGACGGAGTGGTGATGATTGAGGAGCAGACCGTGATAGTACCTCTGCTCGATAAGGCATCTCGTGGCTCAAAGGTCAGGGACTCCGAAGTCTTCGACGAGACGATGCGGGACTTCGGCTACGACGGTTCTGGAGTCGTAATTGCCATCCTAGATACCGGAGTGGACAACGAGCACTTCTCACTGGACGATTTCTCTGACGACAACAACGACAATGAAAAGGAACCAGATGAGCTTGCTGACCCAAAGTGGCTGGGAGGTTGCGATGCGACCTCCTGGAGCTCTCAGGACTGCGACGATGGCAGTATTGACCCGGACGATGCCGACGGACACGGAACTCACGTGGCTGGAATAGCTCTCGGAACTGGTGACGAGCGACGCATAAATCAGGGCTATGCTCCTGGTGCTTATCTTGTCGATGTCAAGGTCATGAGTGATGCTGGAGCGACAAACTCGGCAGCAACGCTCAGAGGCATACAGTGGGTCATAGACAACGCCGATCACGACTGGGGGAACAACGAATCGAGCGAGGGTATCGACGTGATGTCCATGTCCTTCGGGTCCGCCTCTGACCCTCAGGGAGATGATCCCGGTGACAACGGCACAAGCGCTGAAGCTAGAGCCGTTGACGAGGCAGCGGACGCCGGCGTGGTTCCGGTCGCGGCCATTGGTAACGACGGCAGGAGGAGGATAACATCTGTCGGTGCTTCTGACAGCGCCATCACCGTCGGGGCCGTAGACGATGAGAATACCATTGAGAGAGGAGATGATATGATTGCCTCATACTCCAACTCCGGACCTAGGGAGGATGATGGAGACGATAACGAGTGGGATGAGTTGAAGCCCACAGTGGTAGCTCCTGGATCCAACATAATGTCATCTCAGCACGCTGCCTCAAGCAGCACCCTCCCAGGAGCTCCTAAACCTCTGGCCGAAGATAGTTACACCCAGATGTCCGGCACAAGTATGTCCTGTCCCGCGGTCGCTGGTTTCGTCGCAGTCATGCTGCAGATAGACGACAGCCTCAACCCGCAGGAAATCAAGGATCTTCTGCAGAACAACTCCGAAAGACGTGGGCAGGCCTCAGAACCCAGTATCACGGAAAAATGGAACGAACAGTATGGTTTTGGCATCGTTGATGGCAACATGATTCTCGAGGCGATGCTCGGAGGAAATGTAGATCCTGATCCGGGGGATAACAACACTGACCCGCCTCCGCCTGGCTCAGGAGACTGGGTAGTCATGGAGAATCCTGAGGCGGACTCATGGTTGGTAGAGGGCGAAACCTACAGTGCTAGAGGGCACATAGATGAGGATGCGGAGACCAATGGCAGTATCGACGAGGTAGCTGTCAGAATCTCATATACACATAGGCCCGAAGGCGAGCCGAAGAGAGAGGTGGTGTTACTCGACTGGCACGCAGCCCAAGGAACCTCCAACTGGACAACTCCATTCACCCTACCTGAGTTCACTGAGGATGAGATCAATGTACTCGAAGTGATAATCGAGGCTCAGGCAAAGAATGAATTTGGACAATGGAGCGATGTGGTTGAGCAGAAGCATGAGGTTGGCTTGGTCTCCGTCACCATGGGAGGCCCTAGCGGACAGAGCCCCGTCTCCGGGAACATCAACGTATTCGGCACTTGGGATTCGGTGAATGGAGGAGCCGTGCAGTGGAGACTGGGCACCGACCCTTGGGAGACTGCACAGACCTTCGGAGGAAGCGGTAGCGGCAGTGGTGATTGGTCTGTGACTTGGAACACCGAAGATGTGGATGATGGATTCTACCGCCTCTCTACTAGGATGGTTAGTGGGGACGGAATCTACTCCGAAGAGATACGTCGAACCGTCGAGGTGGATAACGACCCACCGGCCCCTAATCTGATGTTCAGGACCGGCCTCTCAATTGAGGAGTATGGAATTCCCCTCACTCAAACATATGTCAACACCTTCCTAGAAATCCGAACTGAGATTCGCAACGACGGTGATTTGGCAGCATCGAATCTCGCAATCGCACTGTACGAGGACGGTTCGCGCAAAGATGAGATGGTGTTGCCCAGCATCGATAGCGGCGACATCGTCGAAGTGGTACTCTACTGGAATCCGACCACCGTCGGTGACAAAGTGGTGATGGTTTCTCTGGATCCTTCCGATTCGCTTGAGGAACTGAATGAGGGAGACAATGAACAGACAATCACTTTCCCAGTCATCCAGAGGCCACAAGGCATAGACTTGGCCTTCCGCGAGGGAGCGGTTAGGACAGAACCAGCGATACCGCGCCCCTTCGAGCAGTTCCTTATCACAGCCAGAGTGGATAATCTCGGTTCCAGTGATGCCACCAGTGTCGAAGCCACTCTAGAGATTCGCAACAATCTGGGCTGGGAGTTGGTGTCATCCACTGCAATCTCCCTAGTTGTCGGCCAGGGTGCGTCACAGCTATCTTTCGCTCATCGGGCCAATCAGTCCGGCCCTCTAGATGTCAGAATCACTCTGAGTGGCTCCGGATTAGCCGACCTCGATTGGAGCAACAACCAGGTCGAGTCGACAGTGCTAGTGGACGAGTCCACTCTATCGGGCGCCCGCGCGATGAACTTTGATGCAGGAGAGGTACCGATCAAAGTCATCGATCTCGATGATGAGGGCATAGTCATCACCAACAACGGAGGAATGTTGTCACTATACAGGTTGAACTCCAACAGGGGCACTACGGCATGCACTAACGTACTGGATGAGATGTGGGCTGGCGACATAGCCACCTGGAGCACTGAGGACGGTTGGGCGCACATCGTCTGGACTCGGAGATTTCTCGATTCCTCCGGTTACTTCCTCCAGACCCTGAGCTACTCTGCCATAGACGCCACCTGCCAGATGTCGCCGATACAGGATTTGATGGATCCTCTCTTACTTTCGGATGGTAAGTACTGGGGCATCGACATAGACGTCGATGACGAGGAGGTTCTAGTCTCAGGCTATCATAGAGATATGTTCACCGGAGGCACATTCGGTGATCAAACCAGCGTTTTCCTTCTGCACGCAGATAACCCGACTAAATCTTCAGACTGGTCGCTTACTCCAAACATCATTGGTGAATTAGACCTGATTCCAGGGACCGCGAGTTCGTTGGATGTTGAGTTCGGGGAGGACGATGGAGCTCATCTCCTGTACCAGTCCACAAGAAGCGACTCGACAGGGATAGAGAGATATGGTCTGTGGTACGCACATGGTCTCATCGAACAGTCTTCGTGGACTTTCAAGAAGGCGATTGGAGACGAGGCTTCCCTCGCGGTTATGAAAGTCCAAATCGTCGAGGATGAAGAGCGGATTACGGCAGCATGGAGAGAGGGAGAAGGTCACGATTCAGTAATGATTGCCATAGTAGCTGACTCGTCGTTCGAAGCGATCGACAACCTGACTCGCACCTATCCTTCAAGGGGCCTGAGTTCCATCGTGATGCAAGAGGTCGATAGGGGTGTGCAGGTGTTCTTCGATGTAGTTGGACCAACCGGGCCGCAGGTTAGGTTTGGTATCATAGATGCTGAAGAGGGGTGGCTGGGATTGTCCAACCGCCTCAACCTCGGGAACCTCTACCTCATGGACCGTTCCCCAACCAGCAGTGAGACTGTTTTCATCCATACCTCGGCTAGTGGTTGGCTAATCAGAGCTGTCGTAGACGACAACGCCCCGAACGGAGATGGTGGGTCCCTGCTCGATGAACTGAGGCACGCTCTCGGCTTAGATGAGCAAAACTTCAACATCCTTCTGGGTGGATTCGCCATCACCATTCTGCTTCTCTGCACCGTCATCTTGGCCACTCTCTCCGCTAGAGGCATCAGATGGATGAGGGGACGTAGGAGTTTCCAGGCGACGGGCACCGTGCTGCTCGAAGAAGATGTGGTAGATGTTGTTGATGATACCGACATCGCTGTGAAGACAAGTGATGAGGAGGATGTTCAATTGGTGGAATTGGTAGAGGTCAACGAAGGTGCCGAAGGACGTCGGGATCGCCGACAGAAGCGGGGTCAGATTGCCGACATCCCTGAACTCCCACCTATGCCGATTCCTCCCTCAGAGTCAGATGATAAAATTCCTGAGTCAGCATACCACCCTCCTGATTTACAATTGAACAAGCCAATCATTTGTCCTGAGTGCGACTGTAGGTTCGAAGCCCCACTTGATATCAAGGCCGCTAGATGCCCTATATGCGGAGATAGCATTGTCATCTGAGGTCCCAGATGACGTCGATACTACTCGCCTCAGCCTCCCAACGCCGATACGACTGGCTGTGTAGTTTCCTAACCGATGACGAGTCCAAAATAGAATCTCGCCCTCTAATTTCTCCTGAGCCCGCTCCTTCCAAGGGAATAGACGTGAGAGTGCAGACCGAAACCACATGCATTGCAAAGGCGAATGCCGCGGCCATTGAGATGGCGATATCGGGAGCGTCTCAGGATCTGGTCATCGTCGCGGACACCCTAGTGGAGGACCCGGAGGACCCTCTCGTCGCCATGGGCAAGCCGGGCGACGTCGTCTCGGCCACTGCGATGCTGCTCAGACTATCAGGCCGGAGACATCGCGTCTGGTCTTCAACAGCCCTACTCTGGTCACCGAACAGAAGTAGAGAAGGGACTGAAGTCCTGCACGGAGGATGGAGTGCAGATATCTGGACAGAGTCAGCCATAGTCGAATTCGACGACCTTTCTGAGGACACTCTGGCTGATTTGTTACTGAGCGAATCTTGGGTTGGGAAGGCGGGTGCCTATGACCTAGCCGGAGAAGCTGGCGCTAATGCAAATCTAGTAGAGGGGGCCGAGGTAACTGTGCTCGGATTCGCACCTGCGGCCATCGATGCGTTGCTTGAAGTTCTGAGCTAGACGAAGGCCACGCCACCGTGCTTGAGCACGAAGTCGCGCTGCAACTCGTCGAACCAGTCCAACATCGCTGAGTTGAAACGTACTGCGACAATTTCAGAGTCCGTCAGCAGATCGTCCTGAATCCCCTTCAGGGTGCCAGGTGCGGCCCCGCAAGACACGCAGGCCCCGTCTAAGTCAAGAATCAGGGAAAGTGCTCTGCTGCCACTTTTGAGCGCCTCTATGGACGCCTGCGTCACGACCAAGGCCCCTCCATGTCCATCCAAGGCCGCCCTGACGGGGCCGAGCCGTGCCATCAACGCTGGGACGAGATCACTGTCGTCTGTTTCGAAAAGATCAACCACAGAGAGGGCTTCTAGACGGGCTATCTCCTCGGGATTATGAGACTCTGAGACTCTTCTCTGCGCCTCCTTTTCCATTGCCGCTCCAATCTGTGCACGATAGGCCTCTTCGATGGCATCAGAGACTGGAGTAGGGGTGTCTTTGCCCTCTGTCACGATTGGCTGGAAGGGGTATCTGATTTTAGGGTGACCTAAAAACAAAGCAGACATTCAAAAGGGGCGTGAGTCGGAACATGGCCATGGGACATGGCGAGTCTAATATCGAGGCGCTGTTGGAGATTCAAAATCTGCATGCTGGAATCGGCGATACACAGATACTGAAGGGCATCAATCTCAGTATCGCCCCGGGAGAGATACACGCCATAATGGGGCGAAATGGGAGTGGCAAGACGACCGCTGCCAACATCATCATGGGACATCCCGATTTCGAGGTCGAAGAGGGAGATGTACTGCTTTCAGGAGAGAATCTGTTGGAGTTAGAGCCGTGGGAGAGAGCACGTGAGGGTGTGTTCTTGTCATTCCAGTATCCTCAAGCAGTCCCTGGGCTTCAAGTCGGCAACTTCCTCAGGAAGTCTGTCGCAAGCATCAGGGGGGAAGAAGCCGCTAAGGGTGCTGATTTCAGAGGAGAGTTGAATGCGGCCATGGATACTCTCGACATACCGCGGAACTTCCTCTCTAGATATGTCAACGACGGTTTCAGTGGCGGAGAGAAAAAGCGCTTTGAGATACTGCAGTTGCTCCTGCTCAAACCCAAGTTGGCCATATTGGACGAGACCGACAGCGGCCTCGACATAGACGGTATCAAGACCGTTGCAGCAGGAATTAACGCCGCCGTCAGGGGAACTGACTCAGCCGCACTCATCATCACACACTACTCGCGTATTCTTGAGCATGTCCAACCAGATAAGATCCATGTCCTGATAGGAGGTCAGATAGTTGCCACGGGAGGTCCTGAACTCGCTATGCAACTAGAAGAGCGAGGTTACGAGTGGCTGGACTCAAAGGCTGAGGCGGAGGGAATAGCATAATGCCAGTCAATCAGGTAGCAGAGGAGGCTGTCGGAGACTACAAGGCCGGATGGCACGACCCGGAGAACTCCTCAATCCGCTTCGACTTTGGACTCTCCGAGCAGGTCGTTAGAGAAATCTCGGCGATTAAAGAGGAGCCGCAGTGGATGACTGACATCCGCGTCAAGGCGTTCCATCACTTCATGGAGCGCCCGATGCCAACATGGGGTTCCACCGAGTTGCTCAACTCGATTAAGTTCGATGAAATCTGCTACTTTCTACGCTCGGGTGAAGGCACGGAGGATGACTGGGATGATGTTCCCGAGGCCATCCGGGACACCTTCGACAAACTGGGTATACCTGAGGCCGAGCAGAAGTGGCTCTCGGGAGTGACAGCACAGTACGAGTCGGAGGCCGTCTACCACAGTATCCGCGAGGACCTCGAGAAGCAGGGCGTCATCTTCCTCGACATGGATAGTGGCCTCCGCGAGCATGAGGACATCGTGAAGAAATACTTCTGCAGCATCATCCCCTATCAAGACAACAAGTTTAGCGCGCTCAACACCGCCGTATGGTCAGGAGGCTCGTTCATCTACGTCCCCAAGGGGGTTCACGTCGAGATGCCGGTGCAGGCCTACTTCCGTATCAACGCCAAGAACATGGGTCAGTTCGAACGCACGCTGATAATCGCCGACGAAGGATCGTCGATCCACTACGTTGAGGGCTGCACTGCCCCCACCTACTCTACCGATTCACTGCACAGTGCCGTCGTTGAGCTCATTGCGATGCCCGGTGCATACATCCGCTACACCACAATCCAGAACTGGTCAAACAATGTCTACAACCTAGTCACCAAGCGGGGCATCGCACACGAGAACGCTACTGTCGAATGGGTCGACGGCAACATCGGATCGAAGTTGACGATGAAGTACCCAGCAGTGATTCTCAAGGGAGAGGGGTCGCACGCCGAAGTCATCTCCGTAGCCTACGCTGGCGAAGGAATGCATCAGGACGCTGGGGCGAAGGTGCATCATCTGGCGTCGAACACCACTAGTAAGATCCTCTCGAAGAGCATTACCAAGGATGGCGGCCGCGGGAGCTACCGGGGTTTGGTGTCGGTGAGCAGGAAGGCAGAAAACTGCAAGGTGAACGTCGTCTGTGACGCACTCATTCTCGACGAGCAAAGCCAATCTGACACCTACCCCACGATGGAGATCAAGAACTCTTCCTGCCGATGCGAACACGAAGCATCGGTCAGCAAGGTGAGCGATGACCAGTTGTTCTACCTGATGAGTCGCGGCCACTCAGAAAACGAGGCGCTTGCAATGATAGTCAATGGGTTCTTCGAACCATTCGTCCGAGAACTACCGATGGAATACGCAGTCGAACTCAACCAGTTGATGGCCCTCGAGATGGAAGGCAGCATAGGCTGATTCGGGGTGAGACATTGGATTCCACCGCAGAGTATCTGTCTCTAGACGAGCCCACTAGGTCCAGTCATCTCTGGAAATATACGCCATGGCGCAGGATTCACCCCACCGGTGACATCGCCAGCATCCCTGATGTTGGAACGCCCCAACTCAGGCTCGTCGGCCTCGATGGGGGCGATGCTCCAGAGGGGATACGGCTGGAGAAAGGGGTGATGTCTGTGTCAGGACTTCCGGAGGGTGATGTGGTCACGGGTTCATTCCTGCAAGCAGCCTCGGCGAGCTCACAGTGGATTCTCCGTATCGAGCCCGGCTTCTCCTCGCAAGACCCTGTGGTTCTCGACATCGATGTGAAGGGTTCGGCATCGATCCTGCATCTCTCACTCGATGTGGGGCGATTGTCCGAGTTGGAGTTGATTACGCGGGTTAGGGGTTCTGGCAAGTGGTTCGGTCTTCTGCGTACCGGGGAAATCGGAGCCGGAGCCGTCCTCAATGACGTGGTCGTCTGCCTACAGGACGAGGGTACTTTGCTCCGTGTCGATTCGATAGTAATCGACAGGGATGCGCAGGTACGCGCAGGGACTGTCTCTTCTGGCTCCGAGCGGACCAAGGCGGACCTGCGTTACAGGATGGGAGAGCCGGGAGGCAGTCTCAGGGTTCTCGGCTCGATACTCTCTGTGGACTCGATGCACATAGACCACCATGTGGAGATATACCACGATGCCCCCGAAACTTTCAGCCGTCTCACATGGAACTCAGCGTGTGGAGGAGATAGCAGGACTGTCGGGACGGGGATGCTCAGAGTTGCCGATGGCTCACGTGGGGCGGATGCCGCTCAGATCTTCCACAACCTGTTGCTCTCGGATAACGCCGAAGCAGACTCTATTCCTGAGCTAGAGGTAATGGAGCACGAGGTCGTTGGTTGCGGACACGGCACGGCCAACGGGCCAATAGATGAGGAGCAAGTTTTCTACCTCGAATCTAGGGGCTTCGACCCATCTGAAGCCAGAAGCGCCCTGATTGCAGCCTTCCTCAACTCAACTCTTTCCGAAATGGGAAGTGATTCGCTGCATGACTGGTTGGTCGGGCTCCTGAACTCAGAGTTGCTCACCCCAGACGCCTGAAGACAGTAATTGATTTGAACCGGGCTAAGGAGTCCGGCTCATGGATGTTGATTACTGCGAAGACATCACGTGCCAATGCGGTTTCAGAGGCAGGGCTATTCCCATGCGCCAACACATGGAGTGCCCACGTTGCTACAGGGTGGTCGAGGCATGCTGCGAAGGAGTTCCTGAGTATGTTTAGGCTGAGCGGTCCCTGTAACCTGACAGAAGAGTAGTCATCAGAAGTCCCGCTGCAGCACCGAAAGTCATCCCCTGCGATTCCATCCCCGTTCCTGCTAGGTCCCTGAAAGCGAGAGTCATGGCACCAGTCATTGGGACCACGAAAATCGCGAATCGTCCTAGCCACTGCTTGGAGGTGGGAGCTCTGCCCATTGGTCTGAGTGTGACCGAGCTCGACTTCTGTATCACCTGCCATTCGGCACTCTGTGCTCCAACCTTCAGTCGCTGCATCACAGCAGGCCTGATTCCAGGGTCTGCCGATCCTGGATGGGTAATCTCTCCTCTGCCTGTGACCAGTTTCAGTCGGCCAAGGTCTGATCTACGCTCAAGCAGCCTGTCCGTCAGAGCGGCCGCAGAAGGGGCGTCGAGTCCATGCAGGTCCACCACCAATACACCCCTGTCCCTCCTTACCTTATCCTCAACTGACCAAGACTGTTTGGCCCAGATAGTATCTCTTTCCCCTATCGGAGCAAGTATTGCCCTGACTCTCATGACTTCCTGTTCCTTGATGGCCCCGGGATCTTTGCCTGATCGAGATGTCTGAATTAGTCTGTAATACGCGAAAGTGGTAACGACTACAGAGGCTACGAACCCGGCCACGAGACCGGAGCGCAGAGAGCTCATGACCTCCGGACTGTCCAACCCGCTGAGGAAGATAGCGATGAAAGTCGCCATTACCGCGACCATGGACCCGATTACTATGCCGAGCCATGCCGCATCACGGTAGTTCAGGTCGCCCATGCAGAGCGGAGTGAGTGCTTGCTCAAAAGAATGCGAGGATATCGAAAATGGCCGCATGGCATAGTTCATCAGTATGTCTTCAATGCGAGAGATGTGTCGTTGCTAGCCAATGGACTGAGTGACAGAACTAGAGAAATGGGTGTCGGTAGGACTGTAGCAGCAATAACCGGAGGATATCTGCTGCTGTGCTTCATCGCTCCATTGATGATGCCCGAGGGAACTGTTCCTGAGCTCTCCGGTAGGGCCAACGCCATAGACTACGCTACAGAGAGTAGTTGGGGGAATCAGGATCACGGTGAAGATTCAGCTCTGGGCCATGACCAGTCGGCGCATGGAGGGACTTTCTCTTGGTCCGAACTTAATCCAGTATGGGCCTTCGTTTACGGCTTTGCAGACTTGAACTGCCATCAAAAGCATGAGAGATCTTGGGAGATTAACGGTAATCAGATGCCGGTGTGTACGCGGGATGTCGGAATATTCCTCGGCTTGGCTATCGGAGCCGCTCTGTTTGGTTGGCGCGGGCTCAATCGTTGGACCGTTCGAGACAGTTTTCTCTCGGTGTTCCCCGATGACAGACTAGAATCAATCTACCTAGATGACCGAAGGATGCTGGCCGTGCTGGCCATAATTGGTATTGGACTTGCTCCGATGGCTGTCGACGGATTCACGCAGATGCTCACTGGGTATGAGTCCAACAACCCTCTCAGAGTGATAACCGGACTCGCCGCTGGTATAGTTGTAGGATGGTGGGTCTCCGCGGCACTGTGTGCCAGAACGAAGTACTTTGATGACGACCCTGCTTCGGTCCTGCTGCCGGCCAATGCAAGGCTGGTAATGAAGTGATTATCCCTACTTGCCCTGCCACCAAGAAACGAGGCCACTAGCTCCGACAGGAAGAGGGGATTTTTCCGTTCCCGGCCTCAACAGTGCTATCCTCTCCAATGAATCCCTGACCGCGGAAGGATGCTCTCCCGATCTGACAATTTGACCCATCGCGAACCTGAGATGGGTCTCAGGATTATCCGAAATCCATCGGCGAATCGCATCTCTGAGTGGCCAAATGATGAGCATCGTCACCCCCAACATACGGTAGCGCTGCTTCAAGTGAGATCTAGGAGCGTCCCTACCTACGAGTGCCTTGTGCTTGTGTACCCAATCGGTTCGCTCGTGGAGGAACTTGACAACCCTCTGAGTGTGGCGCTCGGAGACAGCTCTCACCGGTCCAAGTGCTTGGCGCAGTTCGGAGATATCGGCTGAAGGCAACAGGGCGAGTGTGCCGCATATCGAAGACATGGAATGGGAAAAGATGCTGAGAGGTACATCAACCCTAGATTCTTCGCTTATCGCCTCCAGTACAGCATCGTGCTCCGATTGGGCGTCCTTGAGAATTCGCCATGGTGTTGAACCGTCGGACCAATTCAAACTCCCACTGGACGGTTTAACTCCGATTCCGGAGAGTGTGGTCTGTCCCTTTGAGGCTCTCAACAGCTTACGTAGGAAGTTTCTCTCGACAATCTCCATTCCGACATTTAGTGGCTTTGGCCTAGAGTGTACGAACTTCCTTATCCTGCGAGTCAGTTCGTGTCGGAACTCCCGTTCGGTTCCCTCGTTCAGAATAGGTCCAATCACTGCGCCCATGTCGAACGGCGTTGGCATCTCTATCTCACCGGATAGCAACGAAGTGTATCCCTCTCTGATTCTCTGTTGTAGTTCGGAAGTCTCGAAGTACTCTTCCTTCTCAGTCAACGCTCTGAGCGTCCCTCCCTTGATTCTCCTTAGAGCCACCTCGGGGTCGCAGTCAACCCAGATGCAGAGATCGGGTACCAGTGCTGCCGAGTTCATGTGCGCCACTCTGTCGACACCGAGCCCACCCACAATTCCTTGGTATACCAACGAAGAGTGTATGTTTCTCTCGCTGACCACTGCCCTACCCTCTTCCAAACGGGGCAGTATCCAGCCGTGCGAGTGATCAACCCTATCGGCGGCGAACAGTCCTGCCTCCTGCTCGGGAGTCATCGTCTGTTTGCGAACCGATTCTATAGCTAGACGACCTAGGGGGTGCTCCCTGCGCGGCTCTCCAGTGACCTCAACAGAAGTGAACGAGAACTCCTTGTCCAGTACTTCCGAAATCACCTTCGTAGCTAGGCCTTTGCCGCTGCCATCGCCTCCTTCGATAGTAATCAGATACACTGGCAAACCTCGAGTTATTTCCCTGTGTGATCGGTGAACTGATCCCTCGCGAGATGGACCATACCCATCCCCAATAGAATGAACATAGGACCTACGAACAGCATGCCCCGACTCCAGAGTCCAACGAACGACAGCCACCAGGTTCGCTGGTAGCGGTCACCCCGGTAAGCCTCGAGGCCCCCTACCATGCCAGCCAGCCCGGCCAAAAGGGTGAGGGCTGCTATGGTAGAGCCGATTAGCACCGACTCACTGAGATGACTCTCTCCAGACATATCGTACTCATCGACACCGTCGCCACGCATCAGTGAGACGGAGATTTGCGCGTGGTCACCCGGTACGAGGATGATTCTGACGGTTCGATTTCCAGGATGGTCAACTAGTAAAGTGGATGTTCGTCTGGGCACGTCATCTATTGAAAACCGGCCTCCGGAGTCGGTGAAATCATGACCAATCTCAAGTTCATTGGAATCAAGTATACTTACCCTGACTCCCTCTACTGGTTCGCCTCCTGTGGTGCTGTCCTCTAGTGCGGTGCTGACGATTCCGTCAACATCAGCCAACCCGTCCGAACCATCCAACTGTCCTGCTAGAATCTCACCCACATTCGTCGAGATTAGGGCGATTCCGAGAAGGACTCCGAGAAGGCTCCCGACAAATATCATCAGCGCCCCAGCCACCCTGGTAGCTGAGTCCACAGAGAGATCGTGCAGCCACAGTTCCATGGCACTGTAATCCTCGAACACGTCGTCGTTCGCCTCGCTCACTGCCTCTCACCCGCCTCTTGCTCCTTCTCGCTGGGCATCGGCGGCTGTTCAGTCTGCCGCTTAACTAACATCAGTATGATGAAATGCATAATCACGCTCAGGAGGCGCATCGAACTCAGGAAGATTACTAGAGCGGTAATCAGCAGAACCGGCCAAATCGACTTCAGAATGGATATGACTGGAGATTCCAAGGATTCTTCATCCTGAGTATCCTGAGTATCTCCGAACGACACTAGATGCATGGATGTCCAGTTCTTGCCCGTGATGAGGAATGCATCCTGCTCTGGGACATAGGCAATTCCGTTCAGAACGTTATTGTAGTCATCTGACTCGTTCTCGGCGAGCATCGAGACGTCGATGATCAGCCCGACCTCGCCGTTGCTCTTGTCAATGGCGATGATGGAATCGCTGCCCCAAATATTGGCGTATACTGTCTGGCCGACGCACTCAAGCTCGTTTAGTTGGCTCACCTCGTTGCCTTGGTCTGTCACTCTCAGGGTCGAATTCAATGTGAAGTCTTCCGGGTTCCTGAAGGCCAGTTCGGAAGTCCCGTTAGACATCACTAGATGAGTTCCATCGTAGCACAGTCCCCAGCCCTCTCCCGAGTAGGTATGATTTGCGACCACAGTCATCGATTCGATATCGAATACCAGTGCTACACCCTCCTTCCAAGTCAGCATCACGATATTGTCGCCGACGATAGTGATACCTTCTGCGAACAGCGACTCGTCGAGCTCAGTCTGACGGATTACTTGGCCACTCAAAGGATCGATCTCCCTGAGACTGGAGTGTCCGTACAGTCCAGTGCTCTCGTAGAGTAATCCATTATGCATCTCGAGCCCCTGTGTGAAAGCTTCCGAATCGTGCTGGTGCGAGGAAATCAGAGTTAATTCGACTGTTTCCGACTGCGCTTGTGCGGACGCTGGCATACTGCATATGAGGATGGTTAGTAGCATCGCGACAGCCAGCGCTGACGTTGTGACGTGCTGTTTCACGTACGAACGATGCTCCATCGATGTTAAAATAGGTCTTTGAGCAGATTGCGTCTGAAAACAACACGGAGTGTTGAACATGCCCCCCCACAATGCAGCAGCGTCCCGCAGAGCATCTGTCATGCTAGTTCTGACGATGCTGTTCGCCAGTCTTTCTCCTTTGACTCTCGCAGAGCCGCAATCCACTGAATCGGTAACAGAGGTCATGTCAGGTGGCCTCTCGGAGTTCGACCCCTCTATTGAGGGCAAGCGGTACCTGTTCACAGATGAGGCTGAACCTGTAGTCTCGGCTACCGGCCACCTGAAAATCGAATGGAGGGAAGCGGGTTATCCAGGATTGGTCCTACCATTCTCTCCGGGATACCTAAACTCGAAATCCACGATACGTGCTTGTGAGAATGCATGGAGTCAGGGCGACACTGGTAACGTCTCCACAGCCAGCGGTAGCGTCTCTGTCACAGTGCAGAAGATATCTGCCAATTCTGCTATTCTGGTTGAGAACGGTCAGATTATCTCATCTACTACGCTCAATGATATTGCCTCGACATGGGAATCGACGATTTACCCCACGGTCACGACCTATTTCGGCAGTCCGCCCGATGTCGACAACAACTGCCAAATCGAGATTGTACTGATTGCCATTGACGGAGCAGGCGGGACCGGTGGATACTTCTCACCTGGCATCTCATCAGTTAGGGAGTCAGTGTTCGTCGACGTCGATGACATGAGTTGGAGGAACACCATCCTTGCTCATGAGTTTGAGCATCTGCTGCATAACTCGAGAGACCCTTACGAGTATCTGTGGATCGACGAGGGAGCAGCGGACATGGCAGCGTACCTAGCCTTCGGAGTCACCAGCACGCTGACAGGACACGCCAATGAATGGTCGCAGGACAGTAGCCTCAGCGTGCGGTGGTGGAATGGCAGGATAGCTGACTACGGTGCCGGATTCATGTTCCTGATGTACCTAGCGGATAAGCTCGGTGGCGGTGCCGCAATCCAGAGGCTGGTCGCCGATACGGCTACCGGAGGAGCGGGTATCGAGAATCTAGCTCAAAATCCAGAGACAGGTGCGACCTACATCGGGACGACGATGAGTGAGATCTTTGCTAACTTCAGTGCTGCAGTGGCCCTCGACAGCGCCCAAGGGGCCTTCGGATTCACCAACCTCGATCTCACCTCGGGATGCATTGCCGCCTACATCTGCAAGGCCCAGATGAGTGGATACAACGACCAGTGGGTCAACGATTGGAACAGCTCCAGTCAGAACATAGAGGGTTGGGGCATGAGAGCATACAAGTTCGCCCAAGGTTCCGGCGCCCCCCTCAATATGATGGTGCAACCAACTCAGTTCGGCTTCGAAGGTGCCATAATGGCTCGCGATGCGGTTACTGGAACTTGGTCGATGAGTAGCCTGCGGATAGACTCCGGAACAGGGGCTGGAACAGGGTTGGTGCACGGTTTCGGAAACACCACTGACGAGGTCTGGCTGCTCACATGGTACGAATCCATGGTCACCGACTGCGACTACAACTACGTGTCCTGCGGCATCACTACTGGATCGTATCCAACGGCCTCGCTCACAGTACATGCTGGTCTGATTACCGACCCTGCGGAAGTATCGATAGACACGATTGACTCCTTCGACAGGGACGAAGATGGCTTGGACGACAGCGTTCGCATCGATCTCGAGGTAGAGTCCAATGCATTCTTCGAAATTCTTGAAGTGACCGTCGAAGCCTATGTCAACAACAGTGTTTCTGACTCAGTGGTCTTCGACATCACCGCCGGCAACAGTGTTCCATCTCCGAGGAGTGTCTGGTTTACCCCTCCTTCATCAGGGGACTGGACCTACGGAATCCGAATCCGCGACGTTACAGGAGAGATTGTGGACCAAGCGTTCTCATTGCCCATGACTCTGGCTAACATGGATCCTATCGCATCCGGTTCGATGTCCACGCCAGTCACTCAGACGTGGCTGCCTGTGATTATGTTCGGTTCGGGGTACGACTCTTGGGGCTTCAGTCAGTTGAATGGCACATTCAGTCACAATGATACTCCTGTAGCTTATATTTGGGATCTCGGAGACAACAACTCATCCGGGTTGAAGAATCCGACCCACTCATACCTCAATGCTGGAGAATATCAGATTGTTCTGGTGGTGCAAGATCAGGGAGGGCACTACTCAGATCCTCAATCATGGAACATCTCGGTGAGCGATATCTCCGACCCAATCCCCGAGATCTCCGTGGATGGAGTCATCATCACTGACGAACTGATGCTCCTCACTGATCAAAGAGTACAATTCTCAGCCAGAGGAACCTCGGACAACGTTCCCCTCAATGAGTTGGTATTCACCTGGGATTGGGGTGACGGGCAGAGCGAGGGAGGACGAGGGGCGGCTGAGGCCGGGCATTCATGGGTGGATGGCAGCGCTGATGGAATCATCTACACCCTAATTTTGACAGTCGACGATGGGATTCATATCGTCGAGCACTCGATTTACATCAAGGTCCTGAATCGTTTACCAAAACAGATCTTTGACGAACCACTGCAGACATACACACTGACACCACTGACCATGCCGACAGTCTTTGAAGACTCAGACGGGATGATTGTCGAGTATAGTTGGTTCTTTGAAGATGGGGTCAATCTGGACGGTTCTGGGATGACGCTGACTTCCGACTTTTCCTCGACCGATTCCATCCTACAGAACCCCAGCGTCGGATGGCTTGAGCCGGGGATGAAGAACGTCACTCTCGAAGTCACTGATGATGATGGCAACACATCCATGACTCTGCTTCAGGTGCAAGTGCTTAACCAGAGACCAGTCGCAGTTTTCGCAAGACCGCAGGATGGAGATGTGGATACGGCATACACATTCGTTAGCGAGTCATTCGATCCAGATGGTGACACGTCACTGCTGCAGACTATGTGGGAAATCTCGGACTTCGATGACGCTGTGTACAACGTCTCTTCAGTTAGCCATACCTTCCTTGAGCCCGGACTGTACACCATCAGTCTCACTGTAATCGACGACAGGGGACTCTCCTCGGCCACCAAGTCATACTCGATTAGGATAGCCAATCCACTCCCTGTCCCAGAGCTTGAATTCAGTTGCCCGAGCATCAACGGGTCTGTGATGAGTGAAATCCCTCAGACTGAGGAAGGTGTAATCTGGCAAGTCCCTCATACTGCTGGAGGTGGCGCATTCGTGGCGCCCGGCGACCCAATCAGGTTCGATGGTTCTGACAGTTACGATGCCGACCCACTGTTTGTAGGCCGGACATCAACGGATTCCGATTCATCGGAGTGGAACGGCATAGTCTCGTGGATATGGGACTTCGGCGACGCCAGTTCACCAGTCAGCGGACCGGTAGTGTGGCACGCCTACGAGATTCCTGGCACCTATGTCGTGACTCTAACTGTGGTTGACGGTTTTGAGGGCGGTGAGACAAACACGACCACTCTGACCGTTCACGTCTCTAGGGCTCCCGTGATTATCACCAATGATCCAATCTCTGCCGATTACGTCGCGATGGGTGATATCGTGCTGCTGAACTCTAGCGCCGAAGATGCGGATTTAGTCGACGGTATAGAGGCGTGGATGGATCTAGACCAGTCTGACGACAGTGATGGGGACGGCAATCCAGCCAATGACCGTGACCGGCCCCTAACAGGTCCATTGACAGTGAGATGGGATCTCAACGCGCTGCAAGACACCAATCTCGACGGCGATACGCGAAACGACTGGTTGTGGGGGAACCAGACTTGGAATCAACCCGGTGAAATCAGAATCCTGATGCAGGTGTGCGACGGAGTGGACGTCTGCTCCTCTGAGGAGTACGTAATCACTGTCCTCTCAATACAAGAAGATGACAAACCAAAGTCGCTGGCTGACCTGACGTGGAGTGACCTAGTTCCTAACAAGGAGAGCGCGGGGCTGCTAGCGTTGGTTGCGGCCGTCCTCCTACTAGGATGGTTGATTATGCGAGAGAAAGACGAGGATGAGTTGGATGCCGATGAAATGCTTGAGACATACGACGTTACTGAAGTCGAAGTCGAAGGAGGCCTGCCTGGCATGGACCAACACAAGCCACCTCCACAGCCGAAGTACCTGACCGTGCAAGAGCGAAGAAACAAGGAGTCTGGATACATCCGACCTATCCGGACGAGGAGGCGCTGAGCGTGGAGGACAGTCCTAGGAAACTCACTGCGGTCGCAATCAATCTATGTCTGCTCCTGCCCGTGGTCGTTGTGTTCGCTACAGCAATCGCGGCTCCGATTGCATCTGCAGAGGCCACCTGTGACGTTCCGGCCGGAAACCCTCCAGAGATAGCCCAGTACTTCGAAGAGTACTCAGTCGAAGATAGCGGATTTGGAATCTTTGAAGGTTGGAATGATCAGTCGGCGCTGAAGTCCCTGGATCGTGACTTCAGCACCGATATGACAGTTTACAACGATAGTGCGAATGCGATTAAAATGGAACTGGTGCCTGGCTACCAGTATACCTTCTGCCTCTATTTGAGTTCTGATTCACAGTCAGTGCCGACCATGGGGGCGATTGGCGATGTATACCTACTGAATGAAGTCAACTGGGATCGTTACGCATCAAGTTACGACTTTAGGGAGGAGGAGAATTTGGAGGAAATTACCGAGGGATTACCAGTGGAATGGAGGGACCTAGCCATGTGGCTGCCTTTCAGGGATGTCCACGCATACGAGAGTGTCTCAAGTCAAGTGTTCTCGGTGGCAATGGACTCCGTAGGATCGGCGTGGTCCTCTGTAGGATTTTTCGAATCAGTAGATCCTCATTACTACCTCGTCGTGGACGGTTGGGACAACGGAAGGAGTTCCGATAGAAATGCCGCCGGAGGCAGTATGAATGTCGAGATATTAGTTGATGTTGAAGAGAGGACAACGCTACCCAATTTCATCGCGTACATCCTGATAGCAGCGCTACCGGTAGCTTGCATTGTCGTCCCTCTTATCATCCACAGCAGATACATGTCGACCGGTCTTGGTGACGAAGAAGATTTGCGCCAGGTCCCTTACCTCGAAAGTGAGAGTGATGGACGTGGCCAAGACGGTTAGGCGGTCTCGTACTCTAGCAGTTGCCACGCAGTCTGCAGGTCCGAGGCGTTGATTCTGCCCTGTCGCGAGATGTGTAAGCCCTTGTCCATAGTAGTGTATACTAGGGCCTGTTCAAGCAATGGAGCATGAATCCTAGTCCAATCGCCGCCCCATCCCAATCCCATGATGGCATAATGAGCCCCTGAGCCCCTGAGGCCCCACGCAGCCTCAAACAGACGTAGTCCGTCGTGACGGCCTGATGACCGATAGCAGACTTTGACGATGTCTCCAGCATCAGAGCTGTCTTCGACATCGTGGATTATCTCCGAAGCCGAAGGGGGATTCTCCGATGAGTGAAAGGAGGCGATGACCTTAGCCTTCCCTGAAGCACCATCCATCAGAGATTTGCGCGCTTTTGACTCGATGTCAACCTCAAGATCAATCCAACTGACGCCGCTCTTGATTGCCGCACTCAACACCTCAATACGTTGCTCCTCTTCTCCTGGATAATGGCCCTGCTGGCGCTCTGGGCGGCATGTAAGGACCACCGGTAGGTCAATGCCCTGCTTAAGTGACTCAAGTGCTCCCTGCACATCAACCGAGTCTAGAGGTTGTGGAATCATATCGGGCTCGACATATTTGGGTTTACGACTATCACTCTCCTCTTCCTCTTCTGTAGGATCGGGCTCAGGCATCTGCTCTACGACCCAGAGTTTGTCCAGACGTACTTCGACCATATCTGCCCCAGCAGCAGTCGCCATGGCTGCGTCCTTCAGCATCTCATCGACGGTGCACCCCCTCAGTGTCACGCAGATGAGTGGTCGAGGCATTCGGCCGCTCCACCTTGGCAGTCTGTATAACCGTGTCGTGCGATTTCACAGGCCTATAGGCCTGGCATGGAATTAGTGCTTCATTTTCAGTGATTTTTGGAGCCCCCATAAGGAGGGTTGATAACCCTCGGCCTACACCAAATTATAGGTGCGCTGAGGGTTCCCCTAAGGGAACCCTCAAGAGAAAGTGGAAAAAATGGCTGAGAAGTACGACGCGAAGGCGATTCAGGTCCTTGAGGGACTAGAAGCAGTCAGGAAGCGTCCGGGGATGTATCTAGGAGACCCGCACGATGGTTCTGCCCTACACCACTGCATCTGGGAAGTCGTCGATAACGCCGTCGACGAGCACCTCGCTGGGTACAATGCAACAGTAGAAGTGAATCTGGAAAAGGATGGGTCTGTCACAGTCATCGACCATGGCAGAGGGATTCCTGTGGGCAAGCACCCAGAGGAGAAGATCAGTGCTGCCGAGGTCATCATGACTAAGCTCCACGCAGGTGGCAAGTTCGACAACGAGGCGTACAAAGTAGCTGGTGGACTACACGGCGTCGGAGTGAGTGCTGTCAACGCCGTCTCGGAACGGCTGACGATGACCATTTACCGGGAAGGTAAGGAATGGAGTCAGGAGTACGTCAGAGGAAAGCGCAAGGCCGCCCTGAAGGCGACCGGTAAATCCGACACCACTGGTACGACCATCAACTTCAAGCCCGATATGACCATCTTCAGCGACGTCGTCGAGTTCGATTTCGAGCAGATTAACACCAGGATGCGCAGGACTGCTTTCCTGAACGCTGGGCTGCAAATCTGGATGCGAGATTTCCGAGGCAAAGATACTGTTGAGATTGAGCACAAGTACGACGGCGGCCTGAAGGAATACGTTGTGGCGATGAACGAGAAGAAAGAGGTCGTCCATGACGAGGTCTTACACATCCTCGGTTCCAAGCAGGGTGACAAGGGCGAAGTGCATGTCGAGGTTGCCCTGCAGTGGACCGATGCCTACTCTGAAATTATCCACTGCTTCACAAACATCATCCACAACACCGACGGAGGAACTCATCTGTCGGGACTGAAGGGGTCCCTGACAAGGACGATCAACTCCTACGCCCAATCGAGAAAGCTCCTGAAGAACGTCAGCAGTCTGTCGGGTGACGATGTCCGAGAAGGTTTGTCGGCAGTCATTTCGATCAAACACCCCGACCCTTCCTTCAACGCTCAGACCAAGTCCAAACTGGTGACCAGCGAGGTCACCGGTATCGTCGAACAGATAGTTAACGAAAAACTCGGCGAGTATTTCGAAGAAAATCCCTCCGTGGCCCGCATCATAGTCGACAAGTCGGTCCTCGCGAGCAAGGCGAGGGACGCTGCACGCAAAGCCCGTGACCTGACCCGTAGGAAAGGCGTGCTCGAAGGCGGTGGCTTACCAGGTCAACTAGCCGACTGTCAGTCCAAGGACCCATCTGAGTGTGAGGTCTACATCGTCGAGGGCGAGAGCGCGGGTGGTTCGGCCAAGACTGCTCGAGATAGGCGCACACAGGCCGTACTTCCTCTAAGGGGGAAGATTCTCAATGTTGAGAGACAGCAGCGTAACCTAACCAAGGTGTTCTCAAACGAACAAATCCAGCGCATGATTAGGGCCCTAGGGGCCGGAGTTGGTAACGAAGAGGAGGACGAGGGGGCCTTCGATCCTGAGAAACTGCGCTACGGGAAAATCATTATCATGACTGATGCTGACATCGACGGCGCTCATATCCGCGCCCTGATACTAACTTTCATGTGGCGTTTCATGCGAAGGGCGATTGTCAACGGCAATGTGTACATCGCAGCACCTCCTCTGTTTTCAGTATCAAGAGGTAAACACACCGAATGGGTGCACAGCGAAAAGGACCGAGATGCAGCGGTGAAGCGCCTGCAAAAGGAGGCGCCGACAGCGAAGATAGACGTACAGCGATACAAGGGCCTGGGAGAGATGAACCCGGAGCAGTTATGGGAGACTACGATGAATCCCGATGCTCGCACTATGATGAAGGTAGAAATCAAGGATGCCGAGGAGGCTGATGCCCTGTTCACCATCCTGATGGGAGAGGACGTGCCTGACCGGAGGGCGTTCATCGAGAACAACGCTACGAAGGTAACAGCGTTGGATGTTTGAGGTATTGGAATGGCTGAAGATTTGCTTCGAAGGGACATCTCCGATGAGATGAAGGAGAGTTACATCAATTACGCCATGAGCGTCATCATTGGGCGTGCACTACCTGACGTGAGAGATGGTTTGAAGCCCGTCCACCGCCGTATCCTCTGGGGGATGCACCAAGCCGGCCATACTCACGAGAAGGGCTACAGCAAATCTGCTCGCTCGGTTGGCGAAGTGATGGGGAAGTTCCACCCACACGGAGACCAAGCTCTGTATGACACCATGGTTAGAATGGCCCAAGATTTCTCTCTGAGGTACCCATTGATTGATGGTCAAGGAAACTTTGGCTCTATCGACGGCGACCCTCCTGCTGCGATGCGGTATACTGAGAGTCGCCTCGACCGGATGGCTCAGCATATGCTGGATGACATCAACAAGAACACCATTGACATGGAACCCAATTTCGACGACACGGAGACTGAGCCGGCCGTGCTTCCATCTCGCCTGCCCAATCTGCTGCTCAACGGTAGCGACGGCATAGCCGTCGGTATGGCGACCAAGATTCCCCCTCATAACCTCAATGAGGTCGCCGCTGCAATCAAGTTCCATGTGGCGAAGGTCATCGAGCAGAATCGCAAGATTGGTCTTGACAACCCTCCCAAGATTGACGCACTGGAGTACATGGAGTTCCTAAAGGGGCCAGACTTCCCCACTGGGGCCACTATCCATGGGATTGATGGTATCGTCGACATGTACAGGACAGGTCACGGCCGCTTCCATATCCGCTCGGATGTCGAAGTTCAAGATGATTCATCGGGCAAGAAACTGATAGTCCACTCCATCCCTTATCAGGTAAAGAAAGCCGGGATGCTGCAAGGCATAGCCGAGCTCGTCCAGAAGGAGGTCATCAAGGGCATCAGGGACATCAGGGACGAATCCAGCAAGGAAGGAATCAGGGTGGTCATCGAGATTAAGCAGAATGCCGATCCTCACGCCGTGCTGAATCAACTCTACCAATCCAGCAGGCTGCAGGAGTCTTACTCAGCGAACATGATGGGCATACTGAAGGGCGAGCCGGTACAACTAGACCTGTGCACTATCCTACACACACATGTCCGACATAGGGAGTCGGTCATCGAGCGACGTACTCAGTTCAACCTCGAGAAGGCAGAGACTCGTGCGCACATCCTGGAGGGGCTGATGAAGGCTCAGAAGAGGATGACGGAAATTATCGAGGTTGGTCGGAACTCTGACTCCCGCGAACAATTTGAGCAGTATCTGAGGGGCACTGAAAAATACCCCAAGATCAAGCGCTTCGGTTTCTCCGAAAAGCAGGCTAAGGCGATTGCCGAGAGGCGCCTGTACCAACTCACCAAAATGAATGTCCAGGAGGTTTCCGACGAACTGGAGAAACTGAAGCGGGCTATCAAGGAATTCAAGAGCATCCTCGATAGTCGTATCCAACGCCTTGGAATCATAATTACAGAGCTTGACGAGGTCGTAGACAGGCACGGTGACGAGCGGCGCTCCAACATCGACCCGATGCCACTGTCAATGGACCGCGAAGACCTCGTCGCCGAGCAGGCCATCGTCATCTCGCTTACCCAGGACAACTACATTCGCCACCTACCTGTAGAATCATTCCGACTGCAGAACAGAGGCGGCAAGGGACTCAAGGGGGTGGCTACTAAGGAGGAAGATACTCCCTCCAAGATAATCACCTGCTTTTCCAAGGACAGGTTGCTGATTTTCACTGATATGGGCCGTGTCTACGGCCTCAGAGCATGGGAGACGCCGTCTGCCAGCCGCTACGGCAGGGGATCTCACATACGCAACCTGCTCGGTGGTATCCGCGATGAGGAGAAGGTAATCTCGATACTTCCTCTTAGCAGGGAGCTCATCGAGAGTCCTGAGGGGAACTATCTGATGTTCGCCACCACGAACGGCCGCATCAAGAAGAGTCGTCTCTCTGAGTACGTCAAAATCAACCGCAATGGGAAGTATGCGTTGCGATTCGCCGAGGGAGATGGTGATTCACTGGTCACCGTCAGACCCGCCACCGAAGCCGACCATGTCGTGTTGGTGTCATCGCAAGGCAACGCCTGTAGGTTCATGCCAGCCGAGGAGAAGTCCAGAGTTGATTCCAACTCAGGAGATATAGTGACCACACATGTCGTCCGAGTTCAAGGCAGAGTCAGCCAGGGAGTCTCCGGGATGAAACTCCGGAAGGGAGACAGTGTGATTGGGATGATTGTGACCGATGACTTCGATACCAGTGTTCTGACTATCTCGAGGTACGGAATGGCCAAGCGCAGCCGCCTCGGTTCAGGCGAGATGGTGCCCGTAAAGGACGACGAGGGCATCGAAGCCTTCGACGAAGAAGGTGGCGCCATCACAGAAAGGGATGGTTACAGGCGCACCAATAGGGGAACCAAAGGGGTGCGCACGATGTCACTGCGTGATGATGACCGCATCGTCAGCGTACGCCAGATTCCAGACCTTGAAGACCAGTTGTTCATGCTCACCGCAACCGGGATGATGATCAGGATGGTGTCTGGTCAGACCAAGGAGACTCTAGGCAAGGTGACCAAGGGTACTCGAATCATGGAGCTGCGTAACTCCGACAGGTCGGGCTACGTAGACGAGATCATCTTCGTTGCCAGACTGCCTGCCAATCTAGTGGACTCTTTGGATGCAGACGTGTCGCCCCTCGAAGAAGAGTGAAACCGCTCGGCTTAAGCGAATGGAGCAGGTGGCCAGAGCACTGCGGCAGTCGCATAGCCTGGCCATTGCGCTGGATTGCTAATCCAGTGGTGTTTCACCTCGGGAGTTCGAATCTCCCCTGCCGCGCCACTCTCTCAAGGACAGTTTCATGCGCTCAGTAGCTCCACGGCATACATGGACTGGGGGCAGTATGCCGGGCTCGCAGGGTTCGTCCTGCTCACCTTCCTAGTTCTCAGGTACCTGAGTCTGAGGCCATCAAACGAACGTGAATGGGTAGTTGAGAACAGTAGGATGGCTTATGCCGAGTTCGATAGCGATGAGGTAACTCTGCGGAACGTTAGAGACTTCACTTGGAGATCAACGAAGGACTACGATGAACACTGGACTGACTGGACGTTTCGCCCAAGCGAGGTGACTAGGATCTGGCTGGTGCTCGAGTACTTCGACCCGAAGCGCAAACCCATTGCCCATACGCTGATGAGTTTCGAATTCGAGGACGGGAGGAGACTGAGTTGCTCAATCGAGGTCAGGAGGGAGGTCGGTGAGAAATACCACCCAATCAGAGGCATGTTCAGACAATACGAACTAATCTACCTCTGGGCTACGGAGAGCGACTCGATAGGAGTTCGTGCAAGATGCAGGAGGAAATCAAAGACTCATCTCTTCGAGGGCGTTGTGCTCGGAGAAGACAGTCACCAGAGGCTACTCGAGTCGTTTATCCATAGAACCAATGATCTGTATGAGATGCCGGAATGGTACCACAGCATCACCAATACATGCACTACCAACATTGTCAGACATGTCAATGAGATATATCCAGGTAGGGTGCCCAAGGCGGTGGCTGTGCTCCTCCCTGGACTCAGTCCCAGACTGTTGAAACGCAACAATCTGATTAGGGTCGATGGCACACTGGAGCAGACTCTCGAATCGAGCTTGATAGACCAGCGGTCCGCAGAATGGGACGGAGAAAGTGACTTCGGCGACTGGATAAGGACTTAGAATGGAATAAGAGGATTCAACACAATGGCGCCCTTGGCGTTGTCGTGCTGAGCATCGAGCCAATG
>NTJT01000014.1 GCA_002457605.1 Marine Group II euryarchaeote MED-G34
GGAATAACAATCGAAACACTGAATTCCCCAGGAGGGGTTATTGCTACAAAAGAGCCTGTAGACTCCAAAGTCGTCTGGATACCAGGAGATTGCTCTTCGATATGGAACCGCTTCACGGATACGGTCCTCAGACTGGCTGAAGCTGGCTATCCTGGATGCGTTGGATGCGCAGGACCAGCAGCTGAAGGGCCTTGGGACGAAGAGGCTTCTAGGCAGCGACTGAGGTAGGCGGCTTCGCGCGCGCCCTCGCCCGCGCGCGCGTTGGACAGTACTCAGGCTGCTCATGTTTATACGGGGTTCATCGGGGCACACGGGAACGAGACCGGTCTAGTCTTCGATGACGTAACTGGTCAGGGTGGTATTGTGCGACTAATGATTCTTGAATCTGGTGCGAAGGCACGAACAGTAAACAAGTACCTCGGGAAAGACTGGATTGTAGAGGCTTGTAAGGGTCACGTCCAAGACCTTCCATCTAACGGCAAGGGTAAGGGCCGTTCTAAGGCTATGTGGGCCTCCAACAACGGTAACCTCCCGGAACCTCCTTGGGATTGGGCTGATGGTGCAGAGAAAGTAATCAACAAGATTTTGGAAAAAGCTACGCGGAAGGGCGTAGAAGAGATCTACATAGCAACTGACCCTGACAGAGAAGGTGAATTCATCGCATGGAGACTAAGTATTCTGTTCTCTGAATTTCCCGTGGTCAAGAGAGTCACGTTCAATGAGATTACAAAAACTGCGGTGAATGAAGCAATTCAGGAATCGGGGGAAATTGATATGGATTTGGTCGATGCTGCCAAAGTTCGCCGATTCATGGACCGATTGGTAGGATACAGATGCTCACGATTCAGCAAATCATGGAGCCTAGCCTCAATGGGCAGAGTCCAGACACCAACATTGGGCTTCATTGTAGAGAGAGAGCTTGAGAGAGAGGCTCATATTCCAATTGAGTACCATAGTGTCCACGTTGATTCTGACGGGGTTCGCTTCAACGTCCGGTTCCACGAGAAGGATGAAGAAGATGCGTGGACTGATGATTCAGGGAAGCATCGCGCCGACAGGACTGCCGATTCTGAATTGGCCGGAATTGCATTCAATGCCCTCAATAATGCCAAAGCCATCAATATTGTCTCAGTGAAAGAAGGTAAGACGAATCGTAACCCACAACCCCCATTTACAACCGAAACGCTTCTGAGAGCAGCGAGTTCCATGTTGGGATGGTCAGTGGCGAAAACCAGTAATATTGCAGGGTCATTATACAGAGACGGTCATGTTACCTACATCAGGACAGATTCTACCCGGACCAATTCAGGGGCACGTAAAAAAGTGAAGGAGTATATCAAGAATGAATTTGGAGATGACCATCTGGGCCCTGGTGTGTTAGGACCCGATGCTAAGAAAGGAAATTCAAACGTACAGGACGCTCACGAAGCCATTAGACCAACACGCCCTGAGAAGACTGATGTCGATGCGGGAGCGGACGATCGTCGTCTATACGGTTTGATTTGGGCAAGATTCGCCGCCAGTCAAATGTCGCCCTCGATCAGAGAGAGGAGGGACATGCGGGCTACTGTAGACGATTTGGAGAAGCCATTGGCGGGCTCGGCCTCTTGGAGGATTCATGCCGGATGGGAGGCAGTGTATACGAATTACCACGGCGATGTAAGGACAGAACCTCCAAAATTCCCATTAGAAGAAGAAAGCGAGTGGAGCATCTCGAAATCTAAAGAGAATCCTTTGATGGTGACTGATGAGACCAAACCGCCAAAGAGGTTCTCTGAGAGTTCAATTGTGCGGGAGATGAAGAAGGCGGAAATAGGCCGTCCGTCGACATACGTCAGTACAGTTTCAAAACTCTCTGCTAGAGAATATATCAAAGTCGAGGGAAGTTCGCTAATTCCTACGGAACGGGGGCGTATGATGTGGTTGGATGTAGTGCCGTTCTACAACGAGCAGGAGGAGTCGGAGGGGCTATTCACACCACTGTTCACATCGAAAATGGAAGACAACCTAGATGGAATCGAGCACGGCAGAATCGATGGGCCTGAAACATGGAATAGTTTCGTAGAAGAGTTCAGATCAATGCATAACCGGGCGCTAGAGCGCAAGCGAGAGTTTCCCACGCCCAAGCAGATGGCACTCTTGGAGAGTCGGATACCACATCTAAGTGATGAGCGGAAGGCCGAGTTACTATCAGGTAAGGCACTTAGTGAGTTGACAGGAGACGACGCACGTAGAATCATCGAACAATTATACGATTCCGAGGGAGATAACGGGCACCTCCCTCCCAGCGAGAAGCAGACTGCTCTAATTGTGAAGTTGTCCGATCAGGCCGGACTGGAATTGGATGCTACTCTAAAGAAAGCCGGTGTTACGGACCTTTCGGAACTAACAGGAGGCAGAGAAGGCACTGCCAGTGAACTAATATCTCAGATGATAGAAATTAGTAAAAATCTGCCCGCAACGGCACCTCAGGTTGATTTAGTGAACAAACTATCAGAGCAATACGAAGTACCCCTGAGTGAAATGCTAGCCATAGCCGGCCTGAAAGATATCAGTGAGATGAGTAAGACAGATGCCAGTATTATCATCAATGAGATGAAAAAGCGTTCGCGCCGGCGCCGGAGCAGTCAGGGTTGAGGTTTACACCACATCTTTGTGGCAGCACTCAATAACAAATGCCCATAAGAGGAGGCGTGGATTCCATCGAATACGACGTTGTAGTCGTCGGAGCCGGCCCAGTAGGAGGGTTCCTCGCACAGAGGATGTCCGAAGGAGGGGCAAGTGTACTGATCCTAGAGGAGCATGCGCAGATAGGTAGGCCGTTTCAGTGCGCCGGACTCGTGAATCCTGAAGCCATGAGTCTGGTAGGATTAGAGAGCACAGTATTGACTCCAATCTGGGGAGCTAGGATTCACAGTCCATCAGGAATACCAGTCGTAATCGGTAACGAACAGGACATACGAACATGGTCAGTCTGCCGCAAACTGTTCGATGAAGGTGTCGTGAGAGGAGCTATGCAGTCAGGTGCCGAAATATGGCTCTCCAGTAAGCCATTATCCGCAGATGATTACGACGACCATGTGCTACTTTCAGTATCGACCCCCCAAGGAAACCAAACGGTCAGATGTAAGTTACTATGCGGAGCCGACGGAGCTCACTCTTGGGTCCGTAGACAGTTCAAATTGGGGCGCCCAAAGGAGCTCATGATTGGTTTTCAAGTTGAAGTCACCGGGTATAAGGGGGAGTCTGGTAGATTAGACATGTACACCGGATCGAGATTCTCTCCGGGATTCTTCGCTTGGGCTATTCCGTCGGGAGAAACAACGAGGATTGGCACATGGAGTAAGCCCGAGATGATGGGAGAAAAGTCCTGCGAAGAATTGCTTGATAGGTTGAGGTCGGAGCCACTATGGAAAGATCGTTTCTCGGAATGCCGAGAGATTGGGAGATTCTGCGGACCCATTCCCAGTGGGATGGTGAAACGACCAATGAGAGGTAGAGTAGCGCTATTCGGAGATGCGGCTGGGCTGTGTAAACCCACTACTGGAGGAGGGATTGGGCCTGGTTTCAGACAAGTGGAGTTGCAGGTTCCGAATCTTTTGGAGTGCTTGAATAGAGATGATTTCTCCGATACTGCAGTGAACGAGGTGATTAGTCTATTGAGCCCCCTCAGAAGAGAACAGAACAGAGCAAGAGCCCTACGAGATGCTTTTCTAACTGAGATGACAGACGAGGAATTAGATGATGTGTTCACCGTCTGGTCTCGTCCAGAAGTAACTGATTTGATTAATCAAATTGGAGATATCGAACATCCTATACCCCTAGGTATTCGGATGCTGAAGGATGTACCTGAATTCAGATCCATCGCCAAGAGAGCTGCAAAGGCCGTATTGTGGGGTTGATTCGTGTATAGGTCATTGCAGAGAATTAGGTATCCACCGTTCGAACATTCCCACATGGACCCACGGGCCGCACCCTTGATAGAGGTCGTCGTAGAGTCTGAGAATAAGCCACCTCCTTCCTTCAGAATAGGGTCAGATAACGACTGGATGGTCGAATGGCGAGGATGTAAGTCTGACGACCAAGAACTGCCAGAGATAACCTGCGAAGTGTCTCACGAACCGTTTCCGTTCCTGGAGAGGACAAGGAATGGGTGGTACATCGTACCTGACCCTCTGCACAAGACGGCGCGTCGGCTAATACGGCCGACTGTTATGCTGTTGATTCTCGCTCTTCTCGCTCACTCCATGGAGCCTGGGCTAGTCAGCCTGGGCCTAATATCAGAGTCATTTGCAGGATCATATCGCATCGGTCCACTTGACTACCCGAAGCTTCTGTTGGTGGCATTCCCAGTCTTCATGATTCCAATCATCTTCAGAATGATTGCAAATCTACGTGACATTAGGCGCCAGAACGCCTACATCGCTTCACCAATTGAATCGCCTAGAATGACCTTGGAAGTCAACGGTTCGGAGGTCCGAGCTAGCAAGATAACAATGCCAGTTGACATGATGGCAGTACGAGGTAGGCTGCAAGTAGGAATCGCAGTTCCTGAGAGAAGTAAGGTACTAGAGGCACTGCAGCGTACAGAAGGAGAGCAACCATCTCCCGGGATGTCAACGAGACTACCCGAGAGGAGGATTACAAGCGGAGAAGAACTTGGAACAGGAGTCGGAGAGGCTACTCCTATGCCAGTTGCACACCCCCGGATTCTCTTGCTTGAACCCATGAGAGTGCATGATCCAGGTGAGTGGGTTGATCTAAGTGGAGGTGGTAGCGAGATTTTGTTCAAGGGGCCTGTGAATCAATGGCCTGGCTCGGTTTACTCTGCTCTAATCGCTGTCCACTGGGAGATTGTGGTTGAGGCGGTTAGAGATGATGGAACTAAAATGAAGTGGGTATGTCAAGTAATCATACCACCAAGAGTCGGTCTTGAATACATCCCAAAACTACCAGTTAGAAGTGGTAGAACTGAGTCAACCTAGGCATCTGGTTGTATCGGGACTGGGCTTGCTAAGTCTTCACGGATATACTCAGTTTCTAGGAGTACGTAGTCCGAATCCCTCTTCCTAGGAATGAAACCGGCCCTGATTATCATTCTCTGCAGCTCTTCTTCAGTGGCCTCCGTCTTCGTCGTACCAGAAGCTGAAACTACATTCTCCTCCATCATCGTAGAGCCGGCATCATCGGCACCAGCTAGTAGGGCCATCTGAGCCACATCCAGTCCCATTGTGGGCCACGACGCCTGAATGTGCCCTATATTGTCAAAGAATAGTCTTGAGACGGCGACGTGTCTGAGGTATTCGGTGGGACCAGCACCCAAAACTATCTTGTTGTGACCTTTGTTCCTCGAACCTAACGAATTATTCTCTAACATGACAGGCCACGATACGAAAGATGTGAAACCCGTTTTACCAGATGATACAGCGTTGTCCTGCATGCTCCTCACTCTGTCCATGTGGAGTACTCGGTGAAAATTACTCTCGCCAAAACCGAAGACATTTGTGGCGGAAGTCGTAAGACCCAGTTCTTGGGCTTCATGCATAACTCTAAGCCAGTTATCCGCAGATCCTTTCTTCGGTGAGATATCCAGTCGTATATCGTCGACTAACATTTCAGCACCACCTCCTGGGAGTCCGTGCATCCCTGCCTCCTTCAGATGCATCAGAACCTGCTTGGTCGATATCCCACAGACCTCAGAGATACCTTCGATTTCGATGGGAGAGAAGCAATCCAGTGCTATGGATGGGTGTCTCAAACTCAGTTCACGAATCAGTTCTGTATACCACTCTAGGGGGAGTTCGGGATGCACACCACCCTGCATCAGAACTCGTGAACCACCTATGTCTTCCAATTCAGAAAGTCTATCGCTGATTTCATTCGTAGACTGTGTGTAGGTCTCAGGATGTCCGGGTGACCTATAGAAGGAGCAGAATTGGCAATTGATAGTGCATACATTAGTGTAATTCACATTCCTATCGACGAGGTACGTCACCTCATTACTAGGGACTTGGGACCTCCTGCGCAACATTGCAGCGTGCATCAGTTCGTTGATATCAGCTGAATCGTATAGGACCACAGCATCATCAATGCTTAGCCTCGGAGGATCTGCAGAGTTCTGAGATCGTAGTATAGTTCTCCAGACAGACAGAATATCACCCGTCATTTCCTACGAGTGCTTCTATTTCATCGATTGTCTTTGGGCAACTCGATGTCAGGACCACTGGGCCGTCTGATGTAATCAGCACATTATCCTCGATACGGACGCCTATTCCTGCATAACGTTCTGGAATCTCGACATCGGTCCTCCAACTGCCGAAATATAACCCCGGCTCTACAGTGAGTACCATTCCAGGTTCAAAACTCCTCTCTGGTTTGTCATCACCCTGTCGGCCACCTCCAACATCGTGCACATCTAATCCCAGCATGTGCCCTGAGCCGTGCATGAAATAATTGCGGAATGGGCCATTAAAATCATCACCGAGAGCATCTTCCAGAGAACAATCCAAGACTCCGAGATCTATCAATCCCTGAGCCAACACACGAGAAGTTGCATGGTGCATAGAACTCCAAGGACTACCAGCCTGACAGGCTTCGATTCCCGCTAGTTCTGCTTTCAACACTAGTTCGTATACCTCCCTTTGTTGGTCGCTAAATTTCCCATTGACCGGCCATGTCCGGGTGATGTCAGAAGCGTACCCAGAAACCTCACACCCCGCATCCACAAGGACCAATTCTCCGTCAGATATCTTATTGTCATTGGAATTGTAGTGCAAGATAGTCGCATTGTCACCACCACCTACGATTGAAGGGTAGCTCCAACGACTCTTGCATGCAATGAAGTGCGCCTCTATGGCCGACTGAACCTGCCACTCACCTATTCCTGGGAATGTAGCCCGCATAGCGGCGATATGTGATGCGGAAGCGATATCTGCTGACTCTTGCATTAATCGAATCTCATCCTTGGACTTCAACACACGCATATCATCCAATATTGGAGTAGGGTCGGCTAACTCTGCTCCATCTACTCTACTGATCAACTCGTCCAACTCAGAGTTGAGCCCAGAGATGCAATAGACAGATGTGCAGGCATTGAGATGTGAGGTGACTGAGTCGGCGATGTCCTCTAGAGAATGGGCCTGATCGACTGGCCAACCAGATACTGTTCCTTCGATACCTACTCTTCGGCCCTCCCATATCTCTGCCTTCGTATCATGTGGCTGGACGAAAAGTGTAGTAATCCATTCAGCTCCCTCACGATGAGCCATTAGCACTGCTTCAGGATCGCTCCAGCCACAAAGGTACAGCATGTACGAATTAGCACGGAATGGGAAAGTCGTGTCATTTGAGCGATATACCACTGGATTGGTAGGCATTAGCACCAGAGATCCCTCAGGCAACTGCCCTAGGAACACAGACTGCCTAGAGAGGTATTCGGAATCAGATAGAGCAGGTTCACTCATGCACTCACCGCAGATTGTCGTCAAGAGTTGTGTTATTATGCATGTGGGTATTAAAATCAGGTCTATTCATCAGACTTCCACTTCGGTATAGATGAAGAATCGTCAGAAGAACGATACCTCAGTAGAATTGCAGATAGCATGAATAGTGTTGAAATTACCAGTACTATTAGTGAATACGGCAGAGGTTCGCCGGCCTCAGGATGGACAAGGAGGACAGATATGCTGCCGTATTCGTCGTCGTCGTCAATCACATCCAGAGTCAGAATGATTTCATCACGAGCATCAGGGGGCCATGACAAGGCTCTGATGCAGCCCTCGTAAACAGGTTGGTGGTCAATTTTCCATACGCACCTCAATCCGGATTGGTCGTTCTCAGAGTCCTCGGAAAGTGAGGCGTCTAGCATCCATTCAGAGCCGGGGCTCAGTTTGATTCTGGAACCATCTTCGATTGATGAGTCATCTAGTGAAGCTATGGCCTTCGGAACAACATTTTGGATTGTGAATATCTTCACCATGGTGCTTGAAATTCCTCCAGCATCAGTGACGACCAGAGTCAGAGTGTAATCGCCTGAACTTCCAGTGGGAATTGTCATCGTTCCCTTGTCTTGACCCATCACAATCTGTAGTGGAGTTTGTCCTGAGTGCGACGGTTTTCGAAGAACCCACATATAGTGTAACTCTTCTCTACCCCATACTGGATCATCCGTTGCGCTGGCATCAAAGAACAAGTCACTCGCCCCCTCCAATGAATGGTCAGGACCCTCGATGGATATCGATGGTGCGAGGTTGTTGACTTGAATTGGGATGCATTCTTGCGAATAAGTCACTCCCGATGGATCATAGTTCTCAGCATACAGAGAATGCCACCCATCCGACAAACCCGAAATGTCTAATGATTCTGAGAATTCCCCATCTGGAATTATGATAGAGAGGTGTGCTGACATATCCGAGTCTGCTTCGGCCGAACAGGCGTCGATAGAGCTGGATGCTGGCTTGGCGAATAACCTAAGTTCCGGAGTGGTCCATGTCATCGGATACATGCTCCAACCTGACACGGAGATGGATTCATGGACCCAGTCTCCGGGTTCCGGGGAGTTCACTATGATTGCAGACCTCGAGGTGTCCCCAAGGAAAAGCACTCGGTTTGACTGAGTAATCCCTTCTGAAGTGGTTTCCACTGTGACTGTCAGATAACAGGTACAGGGAGAGTACTCTGCCACATCAATTTCCAGCGACCAAGTCCAGATAGGTCTCGAGCCTGATGAGTCAGCCTCCTCCAAAATACCTGAGAAATTGCCACTGTCCAGCTCCACCAAGTACGGTTCCGAGGCCACGATACTCCAAGTAACTGAGGCGGGCTTCACTTCATCCTCTATAGAGCCTGTAATCACCGTAGTTTGGTTCGTAGAGAAGCCATTATCAAAATCGAATCCAATCAATGGGATATCATCTGGCTGGTCCGCGACCGTGGTCGTGACCGCGGTAAAGAGCGATGCTACAACCAGCACCGTGACAAGAATGAATGGTGACCTCACGAGTTATGGCCCACACCAACCTGTAATGAATCTCATGGCTAGATGATGAAATCATCTATCGGAGATTCGGAGTTGCCATGCCAGTTCATCCAACCATAGGCCGAGTGTAGTACGATTGACGAATTCGTGACTAGCCTCGGCAGATAGTACGCATTCGCAAGCCGCTGCTGCGAGCGCGGCCGCATCGGTGATTGAGAGATCATTGCCTAGTGCTGTTGCGAGTGCAGTCGCGGCAGCGTCGTGTAGGCCTATTTGCTGTACTGGAGCAGGGGCCGCACATGGAATATGCATAGGATCCAAGCCAGCTTGGTATAGCGTCACCCCGTTAATGCCACCAAGAACGAGCATAGCACCCCAGCCATACTCCTCAATCAGATTCTTAGCTGCATCAGCGGAATCTGATGTCATCTGTCGGCGACTCAGAAGTTCCAAACCCCGCTTCTCGAACAGGACCACGTCAGCACCCCTGCTCCGGTCAAGCCCGGTCAGTTTGGGATCCATTATCACAGGGAGCTCTGCATCCCTTGCAGCGTCGATAAGAGCCCGAGCACCGGTTGCATTTAGGACTCCTTTGTCGTAATCAGATAGGACGATAGCGCAGCTATCTACTAATGAGGACATAGCTTGTTTTGTTAGTGATTCGCGGACGCTGTCGGGAAGGTCTTCACGCGGCCCCCTGTCTGCTTGAAGCAATATCTGGCTCTTGTCTAGCAGGCTCTCGCGGCTGCCATAGAATCGGATCTTCGTCAGAGTGCTACGGTCTGGAACAACTGCTATGCCACTTGGATCGATACCGTGCCCAGATAATTTCTCAATTATGACTCGTCCCTCCCTGTCATCCCCTACACTAGAGTGGAGACTGATTTTGAGACCAAGAGAGTTCAGGCCCATCGCAATGTGAGCCGCTGCCCCTGGAGTCTCTTCGGACTGGAGGATCTTCAGAACTGGGACTGGGGCAGTGGAATCGAGGTTGTTGGCGTAACCGTGATGGAATCTGTCCAGCATCACGTCTCCAATCAGGGTTATCTTCGAAGAGCCGACGTCATCCAAAAGTATCCTTAGCCTCTTTAGGGTCGCAGCACGTTCCTCGGAGCCATCCATCGGTTGTGCGTGCCGATGCATGTGAATGATGTTTGCTAACCGGCGAACTCAAGTCGGGGACCTTCTCGTCGTAACGTGGAGTTGCACGAAGACGGATGGATGTATGACGGGCAGGCCTGCGATAGGCTTTGGAACAAATCCGCCATAGGTAGACCAGTTGAAGGGAGGAGACTTCTGCTTACTCCAGCGGAAGTAATTTTTTGCCACGACCATAGGCACATAGACTGGCCTTCTGCGAATTGGTTGCAAGAAGCAATTGAAGAATCACCGAGGTTGCTTGATGAGGCTGTAGTAATAGAATCTCTCAGAGTCCCTGGTAACAGGTTGGTCGTCCATCAGAATTTCGAGGCTCTTGGGTTAGTCTACGCGGACTCAACTTGGGGGCTGAGATGGACTTCTGATGGACATCCTAGGTCAGGAGAACCTGTTTCCGAGGTCAGATGGTTTCACGCTGGTGAACATCTAGATGTCAACGACCTGTATGCTTGGTCAGAACGAGTTACAAACAGTGGTAGAATTCCCGAGGTTCTTGTGGTCGATGATGAGCACGCAGTGGTTACTTACCGTGTAGCGAGAGTTGAGCCCAATGGAATGATGGGGGGTTTCAAAGAAACAGATTTGGAGTATATCGCTGGACTCAGTAGTTCACCCCTAGACAACGGAGGGAGATTTATCGTAGACTCTGATGATTGGCCTGAAGAGAGGATTGGGGTGCCACACCCGGGAGGGAGGGTGTTGGACGCCAGTACGAACAGGATGATCGATTCGCACAATGATACTAGGCAGGACACATTAGGGGCAGATATACTGCGTGACTTGCTTCGAAGAGGTCTGCATCCTCGTCCGGGATTCAAGTATGGAACCAGATGGAGATGCTATGACAAGCCTCTCGGAGAAAGTCACGCCCCGTGGCTGGTTATACATCCCGCTGAAGCACCCCACGACTGGAGGGGGGCTTGCCTTGCCTCGAGACTAGCATCCGGAGTTGGGAAGACCTGGTTACACCCGCTCCAAATCGATGGAATCTGGAGTTATCTGTCGATAACAAGGCCACCGGCAGACTCGCGGTGGAACAACCCAAATCGGAGATGACTAGGCAGATTCCGGAGGCAGTTGTAGTTGGCTCCGACCACCGGTGACTATTGATATCGCTAACAGTACACAAATCACCAACAGTCCGTTAGATGGTTCTGCCAGCCATGCAACCCAACCGTCACCTGTGAACGGTGATTCAGCCTCTAGCAGCAATGGTATTCGTAACTCAGAGCCATGAGAGTCCGACAACACCAGATTACCCCTTGCTAGCATACCGGGCTCCAGTAGTCCACCTGGTTCTATATCCAGTATGATGGGGTCGCCGGGAGAGAGAGATATCGGAGTAGAGGTAGTTGCGATTCTAGCAGCCGCACCCTCGACTGCGATGGAGTATGTTCGCTCTTCATCACCGTCATACTCTGGTATGAGTTCTACTGAGGAAGAAAATTCCCAAGATACGACGGCGTACAATTCATCGGAGGACAATCTATGACCTATGTGGAACCAATCCAGATCAATATTTGTCTTGGTCTCGCCCTCACATCCGATAGTACCACGTAGAGTCCCTGAATCACTGGTGCTGTTAGGATTGCCGAGGATTTCTATGTCGTACGTTCCGACTGGGATATCGATATACTCAGGCTGCACCTGACTCCCGCTCTGCGACAATGAAAGAGATATTTCTAGGGTGCAAGCCTGTGAAGCGGTGACCCTTGCGTAGGTCGATTCTCCTGAAATGAATTGAATTGGGAATCTCGGAGTCAGAACTTCCACCGATGATTCGCCCTTGGACTCTATCTCTACAGTTGCAGAATCTGCGGAAATTGTAACCACTGTAGCAGACCACGTGACGAGTCTGCCCCGATTATCTCGTATCATCATCCCATCAGCACCGAATACATCTCCCTCTGAAAAGGCGTCTCCGGCTGATCCCGAGTCCCTCGATCTCTGCAAGGCGTCATCGCCATCTGCTTCGATAATCTTGACCCAAGCATTTTCTGGATCTGTGTTAACAAGGTTATCGGGAGCATTACCATTGTTGTCATCCGAATGCTCGACGATGATGCCATGACCAGGCAATGCCGAGTCGAATCCGGAATCAGCCCTCAGGGTAATCCATATGGTTTCTCCCGGTGCTATTTCGATGGCCAAACTGACACCACCATCAGATATCGGACTCAACAAGAAAGTTCCTCCAATGTCAGCATCCACTGTAGTGGAGCGTTTAGCTCCGATTAAATCGAGTGTCGCTGCTCCAGGCATCGATGGCACGGCTCCATTGCCATTCCAGTTCCCACTTGCCATAATATCCCAGTCGCCCAAGCCATTCCAACTTGAGGACGGGAGGTCACTATGTACGTCGTAGAGGTCGTGTGCACCCATCTGATGGAGCATTTCGTGGACCACGGTTCCTATCCCTGAATCCAGAGAGGCAATGGTGTAGTGACTCACGGACCAGTCTCCAATCTCAACGGGCTCGTTAAGCCAGGACATATGACTCCAGATCGTATTGGCCCCACCTCCTGACTCCTGAGCTCCACCAGAATGGAGAATGAGTAATCGGTCTACTGTCCCATCGCTATCGAAGTCCCACCTCGATAGATCAGTCCCCACAAGTAGGGCCTTGACGGACTCCTCAATTAGGGATGATACTCCTATGTCTCGCTCATCCGTAGAATCTGCTCCCCAGTGCCCCTCTGGATGAGGGGATGTCCAAATCTCAGGGGCCTCGGTGATTACGAGTGAAGAATCTGATCCACTCATCTGTTGGATGTAACTTGCTGCAGAACCGTCCCCTCCAAGCATTGAATTGGCCTTGCTCTGTGAGAATGGCTTACCGGGGAATTGAACTCTTACAATCAACCATTCCTCTTCTTCCTGTAGACCTACTAGAGAAGCAGGCTCATCGCTCTGAACGGCTATTCCTCCATCTACCCACCCATCTATGACATCGGAGTTGAGATTGGCCCAGACGCCCATCAGAAGAATTGCCGCAGCGAGCACCACTCTGGCGGCGTTCATGGACTTACGTCCATGAGTCACTCTTTCAATCCAATGCAGAACCGGTCGTCTGCGAAGTCGAATCGACGATAGATGCCGTTCTCCAAGACTCATCTGATGATTGAGGGTCATCGAGCCAACCCAAACCGTTGTACTCGCAGCCGAGGGAATCTAGAGTAGCTTTCAGATGCTCAGGTAATGGAGTGGAATCACAACCGCCAATTATGAGTTTAGTAATACCTTGATGCAACACCAGTTCAGTAACTGCAGCCTGCTCAGTTGTATCGAGGCAAAGCGCAGTGCACCTCGGAGAGGCGATACCAGAAGGAACAGAGGCTACGGGGAATCGTGGACATGCACCTTCACAACTACAGTCTAGAATTGCTAATCTGGTCACAGATCCATTTTCGGAAACTAAGTCTGCTAACTCGAAGGATCTCCTACCTAGGGTGGCATTGGGCAAAGTGCTGGACAGTCTATCAGCAGCCAGCATTGCTGCCACGGCTATTAACAGTCTCAATCCCTCATATTCCGAAGGAAGAGTGAGGATAAGTAATCCTCCAAAAATCAATAACAGCCTTATTCTGAATCTGGTCTTATCGCGATCAACCAAACCGAGCAGTCGGGCCACCGATAGTGTGACTGTGGCGAGCATCACGCACACCATGATCCAAGAGAAACCTATTGAGAGCATGAAAAGAGCGGTTGCGTCATACCTACTACCCACTCCCTCAAGATAGTCCAAAGACTGGGAGGCTTCTACCAATAGCGGTAGTAAGTAGACCCAAGAGATGATGATAATCATAGGGATGAGGATAGTGCTGACACATAGAATAAGAGTGAGCCACGAGCGCTCTCTGGGGAGTAGACCTGGACTGGCAAATCTATGGAGTCTAAAAGATGCGAATGGCATGATTGTCAGTATGGATAGTAGTATCGCCATCGACCACCTGATTTCCAACCAATCGAACGGAGAATATACAGAGAGATTCATCGATGCAGCGCCTAGGGGTAGTAAATCCAACCAGAGGTGCATCAGGGAATCCGTCCCATAGGCCCAAACAATTGTTGCTAGAACTAGAAGGATAGTTGATGCCCTGATTATACCGTGCAACTCCAAGAAGTGCTCCAACACTGGTCTAGATTGGTCGGAAGACAGTTCCATCGGCATACTCAGAGGATGTCCTTAACCTGTGGCTCAGACCTCGCGGCCAGAATAGTTCTGTACACGCCATAAGCGGCCCAAGCACTGAGGAAGAAGGCGCATCCGATAGAGAATACTGTCAAGTCAACTGCCCTAGTTCCCTCTTCGACGATACTAGATGGTGGGAATGAAATTGAGGTATCAGAAGCCATCCAACGAACTCCAATTACGAAGGATGCGATGCTGAGGAAGCTTCTCCGGATGGCTTGTGGATAAGCCAACTCTGAGGCTAGGAACTCTGGGCCCTCGTCGTAACGGCGCTCGAGCACCTCTCTTTGTAATACGGCACCGACAATCAGAGCGGTTAGGCTAGTCCAGTACAGAAGGTTGCCCTGCTCGTACACCCTTTGAGATATTGCAGCTTGTCTATCGGCCTCCTTCTCCGCTTCATTCTCCTCAATCACGAACAGTGTGTCGTAGTCGCCAACAGATATTGTTCTGGTCTCAAGAGTCGTCGAATCGTCGCCCGTGGAAATAGTTCCAGGAGGACTGATTGTGAAAGCCAGCAAGTTCCAGTAATCCATCTCATCTGGTACTCCTCCGCCATCAACAGAATTTCCTGCCAACCAGAAGTGGACTAATCCGACATCTTCTGAGGGGGAAGACCAACTGACTTCCCAAGTGCCATCTGGGTCGGGTTCAGAGTGCGAAATATCGTCTTCGGCACCATCGGCTTGGCGAATCTCCTGATCTTCTGACCATGAAAAGGCCCCTACTCCTTCAGAAGATAGCAAAAAGCCTGCCTTAGTATTGCCATCACCTCCAGAAAGAGTCAGTGAGTCCGCAACTCTGATTGTGAACTGATAGGTCACATTAGTATCATACATTACTGGGACCCCAGTAATCATGACAACTGCTCTGTCAGAAGGGGCTCCATTGTTGTGACAAGAGCAACCATACTTGACAGTGAGGTCATCATTACCGTTCAAAACACCCGGACCGCCACTCATACCGAATACCGGTATGGCTAGTAAACCAACTAGTATGAGGCACAGGGATACCCTAGTCGCCGCTCCTCGCATTGCCGCACCTGAAGTGCCCTCGTCAGTGGGAGTCACATAACCGTTGCTCGGTCGCATCCCCTAGGGATGCGTCTGTCTAGAGATCCTTGAGAGCAGAATTCAACTCGTTCATCATCTTCTTCCCATCACCGAACAACATCATCGTCTTATCCATGTAGAACAAGTCGTTATCGACACCCGCGTAGCCCACGGACAGACTGCGTTTGATCATTACAACTACTCTCGCTTTGTCAACATCCAGAATCGGCATGCCTGCTAGAGGTCCTTCGCCGGTACGAGCGACAGGGTTAGTGGTATCGTTCGCTCCGATTACTAGAGCAACGTCACACTCAGGGAATTCAGAATTGATGTTTTCCATCTCTATCAACTGCTCGTATGGAACACTGGCCTCGGCCAACAGGACGTTCATGTGTCCCGGCATCCTTCCGGCTACAGGATGGATTGCATAGGAGACTTCGCATCCCTCAGCTTCCATCATGTCAGCGAATTCCTTGACGGCATGCTGGCTCTGACTGACAGCCATCCCGTAACCAGGGACGACAATGACCTTCTGGGCGCCATCGAGAACCATCGCAACCTCTTCGGGATCGCTGCCCACTTTAGTACGAGTCAATTGGTCCTTCTCTCCAGAACCTCCGAATGATTTGAAGAGGACATCTGGCAGTGTCCTGTTCATCGCCTTACACATTATGAAAGTGAGGATCAGGCCAGCGGCCCCTACCATTGAACCAGCGATGATGAGCACATTATTACCGATGACAAACCCGGTGAAAGCAGCTGCAATACCTGAGAGGGAGTTGAGGAGGCTAACCACTACAGGCATATCAGCGCCACCAATTGGTATAACGAACAGTATACCAAGTAAACTGGACAGTCCAACGATGCCCCAGATGTAGTCCTTGTTAGTCGGGTCACCTATGGTCAACCAGATGAAGTATAGAGAGCCTGTAAATAGTATGATTTTCACCACATTTAGCCATGGTGGACCCCATGTTGGGAACCTCACCCACTTCTTACTGATAGGGACTACAAATCCTCCCTTGAGCTTCATCATCGCTACTAGGGAACCCGTCAGAGTCACCCAGCCGACCAGTCCAGACAGACCAATGGCCACCCATATAGCATAGAGTTCGACTCCGGCGTCAGGGACATTTCCTTCCTGCAATCTGCCTAAAACCTCTGAGAGTGCGACCAGTGCAGATGCGCCACCGCCAAAACCGTTGAACAGTGCCACCAACTCTGGCATACCAGTCATTTCGACCTTTGTAGCCATCAGAACACCAATCAGGATGCCAATGGCTAGACCTCCTACTATCAATTCCCAACCCACCACTCCCTCAGAGTACATCCGGGCCAGTGTCACAAGCACTGCGAGGAACATTCCCATAGCTCCCATTCTGTTGCCTTGAGGGGCAGTTCGTGGGCTAGAGAGTTGTTTGATTCCTAGAATAAAGAGTGCTGCTGCCACGAGGTAGCCGATATCCCATACGGCGGCGTTGACCAATCACTTGCCCCCCTTTCGTCTCTTGCCGGCAATCATCTCCAGCATCTTGTTAGTCACCATGAAGCCACCGACCACGTTGATGGTCGCCATAATCAAGGCGGCAAATGCAAGCCAGGCAGCAGTGCCCGGGTCTCCTTCGTTGAATGCAGTGTTTGACAGTATCAGGGCACCGACTATGGTTATCCCCGAAATTGCGTTAGCACCAGACATTAGTGGAGTGTGAAGGGTAGGTGGAACCTTGCTTATCAGTTCAAACCCGAGGAAGATAGCGAGTACGAAGACGGTTATGCTACCAATTAGTGCTGCAATGGTGAGGCTCAGTTTACCACCTCCGCAAGTCGGGACTGTTTTTCGTGAATCTGGCCACCTGAACAGACCAACACTCCTCCCATCCCAGGGACATGGAAGTCCGAGCTTTCTGGAGCTCCGACTAAGACATCGTCATCCATACTGAGTACGAGTTCACCGTCCTGGATTAGAGATGATACGAAGTTAGTCAGATTATTCGAGTACAGCATGCTGGCAGTGGAGGCAATAGTGCCGGGCAAATTCTCTATTCCAACTATTGTGACTCCATGCTCGACGACGACTTCTCCCGGCCGGGTGAGTTCGCAATTGCCTCCGACATCGGCGTTCATATCTACAATGACTGCACCATCCTTGAACGAGGACACGGCGTCTTTCGGAACCGTGATTGGAGCGGGTCGGCCAAAGATTCGTGCAGTCGTGACGATTACGTCGGCGTCCTTGGCGACTTCACAAACTGTGTCATTGACTTTCTGGATGAACTCAGGCGTCAGCGGCTTGGCATATCCTGATTCGTCCTCAAAGTCGTCCATCCCCTCAACCTCGATGAAACGGCCTCCAACGGACTCAATCTGCTCGGCTGCTGATTTTCTGACATCAGAGGCGTATACGATGGCCCCGAGGCGTTTTGCTGTGGCGATGGCTTGCAAACCTGCGACTCCGCTGCCCATGATTACGAACTTGGCAGGCTTGACTGTGCCTGCACTAGTAGTCATCATCGGTATAGCCTTCGAGATGTGATCTGCCCCCATGAGCACGGCCTTGTATCCCGCTAGGTTATCTTGACTGGAGTTCACATCCATCGACTGTGCTCGAGACAATCTGCGTGGAATCATATCCATACTCAGCAGAGTAATTCCGTTGTCCATACATTGTTGGACCCTATCTGGATGACGGAACGGATCGGCCACGCACGCAATTATTTGGCCGCTATTCAGTTCAGAAACATCTGGCATGTGAATCGTCACTAGGATATCTGCTGCTATTGCCTCGTCCCTATGGCCCAACTTAGCACCTTTGGAAACGTATTGTTCATCCGAGTAGTTCGAACCTGCTCCAGCGCTGAATTCGACAATGACTTCGAATCCGGCCTTACTCAACTTAGTGATAGAATTAGGGACAATGGCGACTCTGTTCTCGCCTTCGGGTTCTAGCAGTACTCCGAGTCTCAATCTGTCACATCCGCAGTTTGAGCCGTAGGCTCAGTCTCCTCAAGGCATTCGACCTGAGGGCGCTTATTGAAACCGTCGCCGGAAGATTCAGCGACTAAATGGGAGCTATTGGGAGTTAAGGAGAGGCTAATGCGAGCATCACTAATGCTAAGTCCGGGACCGCTGGCGCTCCCAGCGAGGAATGCTATGTCGAGAGGAGCTAGGAAAGTCGCAGTGATTGGAGCCGGGAACGTCGGTGCGACCTGTGCCTTCGTACTGGCTCAGAAGAACGTAGGAGAGATTGTGATGCTCGATATCTACGAGGGATTCGCCAAAGGGAAGGCCCTCGACATGAGTCAAGGAGGACAGGTGCTCAACTATGACGGAAAAATTACCGGAACCAAAGACTACAGAGACATTGCTGGAGCCGATGTTGTCGTAGTCACCTCGGGATTCCCTCGGAAGCCTGGCATGTCTCGCGAAGATCTGGTCGGAAAGAATGCTGATATCATCTCCGAGGTCGGGGCGGGCATTCGAGAACATGCGCCCGAGTCTGTCATTGTCATGGTTACCAATCCACTTGATCTGATGACCTACCATATGCAGAGGGTCACTGGATTTCCACCTGAGAGGGTTGTTGGACAGGCTGGAATACTCGATTCGGCTAGGATGACTCACTTCATCGCTGAAGAACTGGGAGTGTCTAACGAAGATGTTCAGGCGATGGTACTCGGTGGTCACGGCGACACAATGGTGCCACTTCCTCGTTACACCACCGTTTCGGGCATACCAATTACCCAATTAATGGATACTGAAACCATAGATGCCATCTGCAATAGAACTGCGAGTGGAGGTGGAGAGATTGTTAAGTTGCTAGAGAAAGGCAGTGCTTTCTACGCGCCCGGCTCGGCGGCGGCCATAATGGCAGAGTCGATCCTCAATGACAGGAAGCGTAGCCTTCCGTGCAGTGCGTACCTGAACGGGCAATACGGTCTCGATGACATCTACATCGGTGTGCCCGTAGTACTTGGCAAGAACGGTGTGGAACAGATAATCGAGCTTGAGCTTGAAAAGTTTGAACTTAACAGTCTTCAAGAATCAGCCGAATTCTACAAAGAACAGCTCAGTGGAATTCTCGGATACTAGTCCGTTGGTTTCTTTCGCTCAGAGGGAGTGGGCCGTGCGTGGAGAGACAATGCGAGCACATCCACCTCGAGCATGACGGCAAGTTGCTTCTCGTCGACATGCAGGGGAATGGTCCCGCGATTCCGAGGAAGGGTAGGACCAAGTGGGACGGAGGTGACTTCCTGATTAGGTTACCAACTCCTAGCGAAGTTGAGACTATGGGGCTCAGATGGAAGGAAAGGAGAGTCAACAGGTTTCGCCTTGGAGTGCACGATCATACGGTAATCGTCGCCACGCCAGATATCACGTGGCCCGAGCACTGGGCATGGAAGGATGCTGTCATCTCTGACAGCGCAGTCGACCCAGTAGCACGTGAATCGGTCTATCGGACCCTGCACAGAGTGGTGAGTAAGGTTGTCATCACCAACTCCGAGAACAGGATATTAATGGCCAAAGTGACTAGAGGCTTCTTCACCGGATGTTGGACTCTTCCAGGTGGTTTCGTCGATTATGCGGAGCACCCTCGCAAGGGCGCCGAGCGCGAGGCGCTTGAAGAATTGGGAATTAATATCTCGATAGCCGACCCTAAGGGAGAGTCGGGAGATCCCATATCAGGTGACGATGGAGCGCTTATCCAAGAGGCCATATTTCAGCAGGATGGAATCAACTGGATATCGTTTACTTACAAGTGTCATGCAGATATTCCAGCTGAGGACATTGTGCCCAAGGATGATGAGATAGAGGAAGCTCGGTGGTTCACACGCAAGGAAGCTCTCAATAATGCGGTTTCACTATTCGATATAGAAGCTATACAGCGAATCGAATAGTGGTGGGCCCGCCAGGATTTGAACCTGGGTCAAATCGTCCCAAACGATCTAGCATAGACCAGACTAACCCACGGGCCCGGAGTCCTGCCCACAGGAATGAGTCGCATGAAGGTTACTAGAGCCAGTGCCAACTTTCGGGATCGGCCCGGAATAGGATACCTTCCATCTCGGCCTGCCCGATGACCTGCTCTGCGGACGGTTCGGTGTAGCCCTCTTTTTCCAATTCTGAGGAGAGTGTTTTGATAGTCAGTCTACCGTCGCTTCCGGTTGACTGGCGCATTATCCTATGTATGGCCTCCGGACCTCCTCTGGCCTTCTCTCCCACAGCAGCTCTCCGACTTTGCTCAGCGGCGATTCGGGACTCTATCTCTTGACTGATTTGTGAAGGAAGGTTGGATGCGGCTACCGCCTCAGCGAGGCTCTCAGGAGATTGAAACTCCCTCTGCGTCTTGCCCTTTGAAGACCCGCATCGAGGGCATGAAGTGAAAGAGGCTTTTCTCGATCCGAACGAGTTGCCACATATGCACTTGACTAGTATCCAGACTTCATCCACGGTAGGACCACAATATCGCGGTACAATAGTTTGTCCTAAGCTCATACTAACCATACTATGTGGTAAAGTAAATTTTAAGTTCCAAGTTACTAACGCACGTCTATGTGTTTCAGTTGCGTCGTCATCATGGGCACTAAACCAAGATCAGGTCGAGGACGAGTCTTGGAATTAGGATGCATGGCATAATTCTGATGTTTAATCGAATGATTCCGTATAGGACCATTTGATGAACACGGAGCGTTTAGCGTTGTTGTGCGCCTTAGAGCCATAGTTGGATGGATACTTGCTATTGCATTCATCTTGATGTCAGGAAGATCTTTCGTAGAGAACAATGAACTCACCACAGAGTCATGGGGATACCTGTTACTCACTCCATTGGCCTTGGCGATGGCGCTCAGTCCTACGGTACCTTGGGAGAGCAATGATTCAGAGGAAACGGGGGAGTGGTCGAATGACGAAGGTTCCGATGAGGAAGAGAAGGATGTTCCTGATCCAATTGAATCCGGTTTCGACATCCCTGTCCTGTAATTACGTGAGTCTGAGTGTCTCCAGATTAGCAGGAGCGTAGGTCTGCACTCTGAAGCGTTCCCTCAGGCCCTGTCGGAATGCATTACAGGTCTGAGGGTCACCGTGATGACAGATGATTTTGCGAGGGGTCGGATTTAGAGCAGCGACATAGTCGAACAACTGGTTCCTGTCTGAATGGCCACTGAAGCCGTCTATGGTCACCATGTTGCACCTGATATCTATCATCAGAGTCTGTCCCTTGTCCATTAGGGGAACTTGGGCATGACCCTGTTGCAGACGCCTACCCAATGTTCCCGAAGCCTGGTATCCAACAAAGCATAGAGTATTGCCGGGCTCTGGTGCCCAGTGCTTGAAGTACTCAACAATGGGGCCTCCAGTCATCATTCCACTGGTAGCGAGGACGATACAGGGGCTAGGATCGAGGAGTATCGTATCCCTTTGCTCGCGCGAGTCGACCTGCTTGAACCATGATGAGTTGAAAGGGTTCTCTGGACCTCCCTTCAGCATCTGACGGCGGAGATCTCTATTGAGGAAGTTCGGATGGCTTGAATGAATTGCTGTGGCCTCGGATATCATTCCATCGAGCCAAACGGTAACAGGCTTGACATTGCCCGATTTGAATAACTGGTCTATGGCTATCATGACCTCTTGAGATCGGCCAACTGCGAACACAGGACAGAATATCTTGCCGCCCCTCCCAAGTGCATCGATGATGAGGTCCTGTAACTCTTGGCTGGCCTGCTGCCTTGTGGGCTGGATATCCTGAGGCCCGCCGTAAGTCGATTCTATTACTAGGGTCTCGACCTTGGGAAACCTGACTGTTGCCGCATCGAAGAGCCAAGACTTCTCGTACTTGATGTCGCCTGAGAACAGCAACTTGTGTTCGCCCTTGCCTTCTCCAATTTGCATGTAGACGCTGGATGAGCCAAGAATGTGTCCGGCGTTCTCCATTGTCATCTTTATGTCCGGTGAAATATCCGTCTTGTCACCCCAATTGACATCGACAACGTGCTTGATACATTCTTGTATGTCAGCTTTCGAGTACGGCGATTCGTTACCTTCCGCCTGAGCGACCTTGATGTAATCAATCTGGAGTAGTGTCATGAGGTCACGAGTCGGTGGCGTACAGTAGACAGGTCCTCTGTAACCGTACTTGAACAGGACTGGGAGCATGCCAATGTGGTCTATGTGCGCGTGGGTAATCACAATCGCGTCCAAATTATCCAGTGGAAGTAGTTCTGGAGCAGTGAAGAAGGGTTCTACTTCGCTGCGATTGGTGGTTGGTTTTGCCCCACAATCCACGAGTACTTTAGACTCATTTGTAGTGACTAGGTGCATCGCCCTACCAACCTCTCTGTAAGAGCCCAGTGCAGTGACCCTGACCCATGGCTCACCAGGTCTCGGGGGACGGTAGATGCGAGTACCGAACTTCCTTAGCAGTGATTTCCTGTCATCTGCCATCTCCTTGCGGTATCGTCGAATATCGTGCTGGGTCCGACTTCCTATGGCAGGCGCTCTGACCACGTCAACTAGCCAACCAATTTCGTCACGTAGAGCCCTGATGTTCGAACCCTTTGGGCCAACGGCTGCGGAGGGATCATCGCATTCAAGAATAACTTGGCTGAGAGCTGGGTCGAGCCAAGTCTTGCGAACCTCAGCATCGGGAGGAATCAGTCGCGCGACCGCATCGTGCACTGCATTTTCGTCAACCAACAAATCTGCATGGGGTCTGATGACTATACGACGCTTGATGGTCTTCGCTATTCTAACTGTGAGATTATCGCCAGAGCCGCTGAATGCCCCTGGCTGCTTGGTCACTATCGAAATCGAGCCAGCCTCTAGGTCTACCTCGTAATCGACATCCTTGGGTATCAACTTCGAGATTTTTTTCTTCAATTCGCTCAACGTAAGGCGCATTCTTTCACATCCTTGCTATGCTCGCGGCAGTACTTGTCACCCACGAAAATGGGAGGTTGGCACTTGGCCGGGAGGGGGATCAGATTCCAGATAGGAGGTTTGATACCTCATCTTCGGAGAGTTGCTTGAAACCTACATCGGGAGTAATGACGGCGAGGTCCATTCCATTGCCGCTGGCGGCGTCACGCTGAGCAGAAGCGAGTAAGGCCTTGGCGGCGACACGTAAGGCATCGTCCGCGGACATTCCCTCTGTGAACTGATCTTCGAGCACTCCATACATGTAAGGGCTGCCAGATCCAGTAGCACAGTAGACGTCAGGGATTGAGCCACCGGCTGAGTCTATACTGTAGACACTAGAGCCGGAATCATCCACTCCTACGATTAGAAGTTGGACATAATGCGGTCGGCCAACTAGGATATTAGCAGTCAATGTAGCGGCGCCCTTCACGGTCATTGGAGTACCATGCTTGAGCTCGTAAAGGCGTAATTCAGCCGTGAGTGTGCGAGATAGAGACTGAGCGTGCCCCACCAGTCCTGCTGTGGTCAAAGCCACTGAGTCTGAAATCTTGAATACCTTCTGCACGTTCTTATTGGCAATGAAGTGCCCCATAGTGGCCCTATGGTCAGCACCAACCACGACTCCACCGTCAAAAGTGATGCCAATGGTGCTAGTTCCGGTCTTGACAACATCCATGGAATCGTTCATTGAGCCACCTGCTGCAGGGAAGTCCCCAGCGAACCCGACTCGTTTCGGGCCCCTTATGAATGCGACGGGAGAGGGGGCTGGTAAATCATGGAATGGGTGTAAACGTGATTTACGCGCTATGTCCTACCGCAGAAGTCAAGGCGGCGCGTAGAAGCGGGCAGTCGTGGCTAAGGGCGAGGCAAGCGGGCCGCGTTGGATAGAGATGCCCAGTATCCCGGATGAAGCGGGCATGGCTATGGAGCCCGGTGAGAACTACCACGACCTCGCAGACAGATATCCTGATGCCCCCGTATCTAGGGGAACAGGTGATGCCATCGTCCATCGAGCAGTACTCGACGATATCACCGGTGTACCCATGGTGATGGATTGGGTATCAGATGGTGATCTAGTAATCGTAGAGATGAGTCGGATGTTGAGCAGGGAGCTTGAGTTGCAGACAGCAGTAGAGAAACTCAGGGGCTTCGTAGAGGATGACCTATGCGGCGAGGTAGTCAGACTAGGAGATTCGCGACTTCTTCTGCTACCCTCTGATTTTGAGAGCACTCGGAAGTCCGAGGGCACGTCGATGTACTTCTGAGGTGATTCCATCGAGAGCCGTATTGAACAGCCATGCCCGGTCTGCGATTCCGGCAAAGAATTGACGATGATAGCACACACTTCGGAGATACCATATTTCGGAGAACATACTCAGTTGACCATACTTTGCAACTCGTGTGGTTGGAAGCATACCGACTTCATCCCTGCCGAGGGTAGTAAGCCTGGTGGATGGAGTCTCAAAGTAAATTCACTCGAGCATTTGAATGCGAGAGTAGTGCGCTCTTCATCATGCACAGTGAGACTGGTCGAACTGTCCCTCGAAGCTTCCCCTGGAAGTAGTTCGTCGGGCTATATTTCCAACATCGAAGGAGTGTTCAACCGTTTTGAGAATGTAATCATGATGCTTCATGAACAAGCTGATGACGATGATACAGCTAAACAATGCGAAGCCCTCCTACAAGAGATTGCGAAAATTAGTACTGGACAGGGGTCTATTGAACTCCTACTGCTGGATCCGATGGGGCACAGTCAGATTCTTCACGAAGATGCGAAACCGAGGGACCTCACAGAGGACGAGTTATCGAAGTTGCAGACAGGTCCACTTATCCCAGTGTTCGATGCAGATGATCTCTAAAGGGCGTCCGGAGCGAGGAATTCATCCAGCCTGTCAGACCACATGTCTCTGCGTTCGGCTAATTCATGCAGCCACTCTGTGGCTCTATCGATACATATCTGCTTAATTTCCCCGGCAAGCATTCGACCGCTCTCGTACTCTGCCTTAATTTCAGATAGGGCGTTGTCATCGCGCTCGAAGAAGAATTGCAGGTATTGGAAAGCCACGTCCTTGGAGCAGTCGCCGCCAAGGCGTCGATGCTCTTCGACAGTGGGCTGCCCTCCACTGAATGAGCGTTTGACTTTTGCTTCCATCTCCTCAATCGACTCATCCATGAAAATCGTCGTCTCAGGCTGCGAGGAGGACATCTTGTCTCCCGTCATGCCCACTGCGAACCTGTGGTAGGTAGAGCACGGTGGCATCAAACCCATACCACCTAGTTCACGCTCTAGGGCAAGCATTTGCATCCGCACGCGAGCGCGGTCTTCAAGAGTGGCTCCCGGGATGTCGATTGTGCCGTACTTAGGATTAGCGAGTGTGTCAGCAAAGCCCATGGGGGAAAGTGCCTTTGCCATTCGCTCAAAGAGAGTGGCTCTTGCGGTGACATCGACCTTTCCGCCGAATACTCCCAGTGCTTGCTGATTACCCTCCTGCACCGATAGTGCTACCGTCAGGCCTCCTTCCTTACGTGGCTTGACATTGAACCAATGAGTCTTGCCAGCAATACCACGAGTAAGTCTCAGATGGGGGTCTTGATCGATACCGACAGGGACTACGATGGGACGTAATCCACCAAATTCTTCCAGTTGGGGATGAATGATGTCGCCGGCTTGAACTAGCGGCGCCTGAACGTGAGCCAGATTGGTCTCGCCACTGAATCCGTATATTGCCTCAAACTCCGATAGGTTTGTCCTCTTGCCCAGAGTAAATGCGAGTCGTTGAACAGCCGGTCTTGAGCTCTGGAAGTATACCTTAGTAGAGTCGGGATCGAGGCCGAGGGCAGCATAGTTGTGGACGTACTCGTTCAGAGCAGTCTTACGGCCCTCTTCAAGAGAGGTGCCTCGCGTAGCTAGTGCCTCGAGGTCAGCGACTGTGACTGTGATGTCAGCACCCTGCTCCTGGAACCATCTGACTTGATCTATGACCATGGAATGGCCAAGGTGCATTCTACCACTAGGCATCAGACCTGTCAGGACCCCAAAGGGCTCTGCGCGCTGGATGCAACCGAGAACCACGTCAAGATCACGATGAGCAAATACGATACCTCGACGGTGTAACATACCGGGATTAGGGAGTTCGGATGGATTCACTGTGCCGAGACCGAACTGTTCGATAATTCTCGCATAGTCCTGCGACTGCTCAGACGACCATGGATCTATGCGTTCGCCTCCCGCCACGTCTCGTGGCCTGCAATACCCTCAATCAAGGCATCGCCCCTTGGAGCCATGAAGAGTCCAACCGTTAGACCGAAGTATGTAGCCGCCTTCGAAGCCTCATGGCGTCCATACACTGCATTGGAGCAGGGCTCGTGGGCTCTTATGTCGCATGCAGGTTGGCAGATAGGGGGCACGACGTGCACGTACATGACATGAATCCCCGACCAATAGTAGTAGGATACCCTGGAATAATGATTCATCACGGCGACGCACTCGAACACTGCAGTGAACTGAATGAGTATGCAGAGGTGGATATAGTCGTCAACATGCTACCGGGAGATATAGGGAAGATTGCAATGAATACGCTGAATGAACAGAGTTACAGGACAGTTGACCTCAGTTTCAGTGACGATACTCCTGACTTGCAAGATGAGAAAGCAAGAGATTGGGGGACTAGTATTCTGTGGGACGTGGGCATAGCACCCGGTCTGTCAAACATGCTTCTAGCAGAAGCATATCGTAGGTTGGGTCCGTTATCTAGGGGTGAAATCCGGGTCGGAGGAAATCCAACCGGACCAACAGGAGGTTGGAACTACATGGCTCCGTTCTCACCCAAGGATGTCATCGCAGAGTATACCAGACCTGCAAGAGTCATCAGAAATGGAGAGGAGGTAGTTCTACCTGCACTTACAGAGCGTCATATGATTGATGTCCCGGAGCACGGTCAGATGGAGGCTTTCTTGACCGACGGTTTACGCAGTGTGCTCAGCTCGATACCCGCTGTCGAGATGTCAGAGTATACCGTCCGATGGCCAGGCCATATCCAGCGATTCATCGATGAGAGGGATGCAGGTATCCTAGATGAGGATGAGTTGCTGCATGAATGGTGGTACGATCACAAGATGCCCGAATTCACTTGGATGGAAGTCAGAGCAGAGGGTCACGATGGCACCGAGATGGTGTGGAGAGTTGTTGACCACGGCGGTGATGATGGTTCGTCAATGGCGCGCAGCACCGGGATGGTGACCGCGTGTTGCGTCGAGGAATGGCTGGCCGATCCCGAGATGCTTCCCCCAGGCGTGCATGCGCCTGAGGCACTGGCCCCAGAGGTCGTTGCTCGGATTATCCAAACCATGCGCTCGGAGAGAGTTAGGATAGAGGGACCAGAAATCAAGTTGTGACTATTCGGTGAGTTCTCTCTGATCTCTCTTGACAAGGTAGTTGATACTCACTGGCACTGCAATCAGTACGGCTGCTGCAATCACCGGGAGAGCCCAGTTCATCTCAATTTCCGCCGGCCTCTCGATGAGCCAGGTAAACACAAGAACGGACTCCTGGAAGTCCGAGGACCATTGGAACAGATTAGTAGTATGGTGGCCAACTACTGTGACGGCGTGGTGCAACCCGTTGAACGTGACTTGAGGAGTAGATAAGGTGGAATTAGGCTCACCTTCGAGTTCTATCAAAACAGTCGTGCCAGGTTCTATCGTAAGGAGCATTCCATCTGCTATCTCACTCCACCCGGCAAGGAGGTTGCGCTGGTCCACTTCTATGGCTGTCAAGTCAGAGCCCGAAGAGTCAGTGACTCGCTTCACTCCCGTGTCGAACTGTATCCTTACTGTGCCAGGAACGGACCACGAAGATTGGTTTGAGAGTGTAGCTGTGATGGTGCTTCCCTCTACAGTTACGACAACCTCGTTACCCGATAGTCGATGATGGTGCCATTCTCCCCAGGTGGTGAACCATACATCTTGTTGCTCGAGCCATGACATCACCTCTCCATCCTCTCTCAATTTGAGGTCATCCTTCCTAGCTTCCCAATAGATACTGACTAGGGTGTTCGCCTCAATTGATTCGAGCAGTTCGCGGTCTGCTATACCCTGCTCCAAGCTACCTCCATTCCTCGTCATAGCAGTGAGTCCCTCAGGCACCTCCGTCAGCAAATCACCTACGATTTCAAAACCGGCTTCGACCAAAGCGGCCGCGGTGATATCATCGAGTTGCTGGTCCGTAACTCCGAAGGATATTGGATCCGAGCCCCAGCGTGAAGCGTTGGTGAATTCGACGATGTAGTCCCTACATGCCTCGATGACCCAAAGTTCCTCAGTGGTGTCTACTCCTTCGTAGCCGTGGCAGCCAAACTCGTCACCATGGGCCAGCCTCTCTGGGCCGATTATGTTACTCAGCCAACCGTCTTCTTCCCACTCGGCCACGACAGTAGGCGCTGTTGTTGCAATGGTCAGCAGGGCTACCATGAGTAAGCCTCCCAAGCCCCTGTTGCGCATATCAGGGGGCAATAGAAGGAAGCCATCAACTCTTGTGTTAGTATCTCAATTGCAAAAACTCTGTCTTGGATGCTTGTCGTTCGAACAAGCCGCATCCTTGATGGACTACCGACGCACAGGTCGGACAGCATATGCAGCAGTATCTGGATTTCTTGCGTCGGATTCTCGCAGAGGGCGAGGAGAAGGGTGACCGTACGGGCACGGGTACAATTTCGGTGTTTGGTCACCAGATGCGTTTCGACCTTTCCGAGGGCTTTCCTGCGGTGACCACTAAGAGAGTGCACTGGCCAAGTATTATCCACGAGTTGCTGTGGTTCCTCTCAGGAGATACCAATGTAGGTTACCTCCAAGATAACAAGGTCCGAATCTGGAACGAATGGGCTGACGAAGAAGGCGACCTCGGGCCTGTATACGGTAAGCAGTGGCGCAAGTGGGAAGCGGACGACGGGAGAGTGATTGACCAAATTGAGAATGCCATCGACCTGATTCGGAATACACCCGACAGTCGTCGTATCATCGTCTCGGCCTGGAATGTTGGTGAGCTTGATGAGATGGCCCTGATGCCTTGCCACGCCTTCTTCCAGTTCTATGTCAATGAGGGGAAACTCTCGTGCCAACTATACCAAAGGAGTGCAGACGCCTTCCTTGGTGTACCGTTCAACATATCCTCTTACAGCCTGTTGACCTGTATGATGGCTCAGGTCTGCGACCTAGAGCCCGGTGAGTTCGTCTGGACGGGGGGAGATTGTCATCTCTACCTCAACCACCTAGAGCAGGCCCGCGAGCAAATTGGCCGAGTGCCTCTAGAATTGCCAACATTGAGGCTTGACCCTTCAATTGGGTCAATTGACGACTTCTCAAATGAGAGTATCGAGATTGTTGACTACAACCACCATCCGCACATCTCCGCTCCGATCTCCGTCTGAGGTGAATCAATGAAGATGGCGATGATTGTCGCGATGGATGAAGACGGATTCATTGGCAGAGGAAACCGTCTCCCTTGGAGGTTGGCAAGTGACATGGCCCGCTTCAAGCTCCTTACAGAGGGAGATGGATTCAACTCAGTAATAATGGGGAGGAAAACTTGGGACTCATTACCAGACTCATTCAGACCTTTGCCCGAACGTGTCAACATCGTAATGTCACGAGATACTGGATGGTTGGCAGAAGGTGCTGAGACTGCGCTATACGAAGGGCGAGCAATTGAGTTGGCGTTCGCTGAAGGAAGTGAGGAGTGTTGGATTATAGGAGGAGCGCAGGTCTACAATATGTTCCTAGATAGGGTTGATGAGATCCACGTGACTACGGTCCACACCAATGACAGCGGAGAGGTTAGATTTCCTCCTTGGAATAGGGATGGATGGTCTGAAGAGGTCATCGAGAGGCTTGATTCTGATGAAGACAACGAATGCCCCTCCACATACTCGGTGTGGACAAGGTCATGAATCAAAGAGTTACTTTGCCGTTTCATCATACTCAGGAGGGAAAGCAATCCATCTAATCAAAAGAAAGTTGATGTATCCAAAAATACAGGTATTAACGAACCATGCAAGTGTGTGATGTAAGAGAAAAACTTCAACCATCAAATAATGAAATAATGTTGTGACCACCAGTTGGCCCGAATATGTCCAAAAGGCGCGATTCAGACTTCTGAAATAGGAAAATGTAGAATTGAATGTGAATCTATAATGCATAAAGTGAGCTTCTACATTGCCTATTGCACTTGAAACCGCCCAAGCGGCTACTGCTGTGTGAGAGGGCCAAAGATCGACCCAATATAGGACCTCATAAAGAACCAAAGCGAAGGAAGAATTGAAAATTCCAACAATGTTGAATTTTAGAAATTCATTGAGCATGACCCTGTAGGTCCAACCCACATCCTCAATCCTCTCCCGCATCCCCCACATTGCCTTCTTAACGGCCTCATTGATCCTGCATAAAGTAGTGTAGCGTAATTGACAGTACTATGTACAACGGTTAGATTGTTAATGGAATTTCCATTATCCAAATATCAAAATTTCCGGCACGATCAGAATGGAAAGCAATATATTTTCCGTCTGCAGACCATGTTGGATGAGCATCAATACCCATTTGGTGCATGGTCAGTCTTTTTGTTTCGCCATCTAATAAGGAAAGTATGTGTAAATTAGAACTGGTAGACGTTTGCTTATTGTAAACAATATAATCACCACTAGGATGCCATGCTGGGTAACCATTCTGGTTATCATCAAATGTAAGCTGTGTTTCATTAAGTCCATCTGAAGTTATCATCCAAAGATGATTTACCCCTGTTTTATCACTCTCATAGACGATATAGTGACCGTCAAAAGACCAGCGGCCACAATGTTCCCTTGCATCACTTTCCAAAACTTTCACAGCAGTTTCTAATGGATATCCCGATTCATTAACAGATATCTTCCATAGATCCATGGTGCCATCTCTATCCGAGTAAAAAATAATCTCGGAACCATCCGGACTCCATCGTCCAGAATCGTCAAATGAGGGATTGTTGGTTAATCTGTATGTCTCTCCCGTTGATATGTTCGCAGTGAAAATTTCCATCTGAGTATTTCCTGCTTCGTCAATAACCCGTGAATTGAATACTACATGTGTTCCACTAGGGGAAGGGCCAGGGTATCCATGATACTCTTGTTCCGTAGATATTTTTGCAGGGTTAGTGACGCCAGGATTTAGATGATAGATTTCATACATTCTTGATTCTAGACCCTTACTTGACTTGAA
>NTJT01000015.1 GCA_002457605.1 Marine Group II euryarchaeote MED-G34
GGTGGCTCTATCAGCGACCCAGGTATGTGCCGCCTACTGACCGAGAACCTCGGTCTAGGCACCGCAGCCAACCCGCTTGCGGGTGACTGGATGCAGGCTGTCCTAAATGCAGCTGGCAACTACGGTGAGGCATACGACGACGCGTTCTGCGACGGTACCTACGATGGTACCAGCGGATCCGACGCTATGTCCGGCTGCCTGATCTCGCGCTCTGGAACCCTAAACGCTCTCGTTTCCGAGGGTGGGATCCAGTACGCACCAGCAATGCGCTGAATGCATTAACTGACTGATCGGAATTACGTAAGCCTCTGGGGGGGGGATTTCTCCCCCAGGGGCCTCACTACCCTTTTACACCGCATGCTCCCCTACGGGGAGCATGGTCTTTCAGGGATCGCGCGGGAGCCTTGTCGGTTTACTCCCAGTGACACATTCCTATCGTGATTACTTGAGAGCCTACATTGCACCCCTGTTGGGCATCTACCTGTTCTGGCTGTACTCCAATAAGTTCCTCGGGATGTCGGCCGAATACCTCTCTGCGATGGCAAGAGATATCACAATCGCCGGTACCCAGATGAACCCCTCGTACTACGCTATGGAAAGACTGACTCTGATTGTTGGTGGGGTTATCCTGCTATGCTTCCTGCTAGTGCAGAATGAGATTGGAACCCTACTTCGAGGATTACGAAGAAGAGATCTAAACGTTTTATCCGAGTGTAAGAGTTCGTTTTTCGCAATCATTTGCTTCGCACTCTCTTACTTCCTATTGACTAGTGTCCTAGAACTGTCTCCAGGGGCACAGATTCCATTCTTCTTCTTCGGAGGCGCTATTGTTGCCGGAGTACTTCTGCTGCAGAATAACCTAGGTGAGATTCTAAGTTGGAGCAACATCCGCTCCTTTCGTCCAAGAGAGAACTTGGGCGCACTCATCTCGATAGGCTCAATTGTCTTGTTCGCTGGACTGACTCTCAACATCTCGATGATCCCATTTATCTCTCAAGATATTCCTCAATTCCTTTCTCTGGTTATTCTCTTCACTTGCGCTTTCTGGTACTTGATGATCTCACAGGAGGGGATGAAGCCAGCTATACAGGCCAAGAGGACAGCCGCTCTGGCTTATCTGGTTCTCCTGCCCTTCATCCTGTTCTTGCTACTCAGGGTTCTCTACCTGCAGCACGACCCCGACCCGGTGATGCAGAACCGCTGGCAGGTCTCTTTCCCCTTCATGGACAAGGTGAACACCTTCAAGATTAATCCTTGGCCAATGGATGTTGTTGCCAACTTCGATACTAGGTGGATGTTCCTGAAGGCCGCTGTCATCAACTCCGCTAGAGTGACTCTACTCAGCATAGTGCTGTGCGTCATCCTCGGAACGATCGTTGGTGTCACTAGGCTCTCCTCAAACAAACTGGCCTCAACCATGGCGACGGTTTACGTCGAGATATTCCGAAATCTCCCTCTGGCTGTTCTCCTGTTCCTAATTGCAACTCAGTACGGCATTCAGGCCCCATTGTTCATAGAAGAGCAATTCCTTTTCGGAGGAGCCGTATTCTTTAGCAATCAAGGAATTTGGTTCGTGACAGTAGCGTCATATCAGAGATTGATCATGGGTTTAGTCGCCCTTGCTCTGCTCAGGGTCGCCCTGCGTCACATGGACAGAATTGAACCCCGATTCATAGTCACTCCAAGCACCCCCCTGGAGCACCTAAGGAGGCCATTCAGCGCATTGGGATGGAGGACCGAGGCACTAGTCGCAGACATCTTGCTGATAGTAGCAGCTGTGGTTTTCATCGATTACCTAGTACCATTTGTCTCTACAAACGGAGGGGGCCTTGAAGCAGCCCTTGGAATGGCTCTGATTGTATATGCTCTGTCAGTCACCAGCAAAATCGATGACGATGGCATCAACTCACTGCAGATTGATGACTCCGAATCTGGCCTCAGGAAGAGATTCACCATATGGGTAGCCGCGTTTGCAGTGGCATCAGGAATAGCCCTATCGAAAGGACTGTCGTGGCCAGAGTATGTCAAAGACTGGAACGGAGATGGAGTAATTGATGCTCCAGGATCTTGGGACATAGCCGAGGGCTCTGGCTTCGAGATTACCCCCTTCTTCCTAGCCATGATGCTTGGACTGACTTTGTTCACTGCTTCGACTGTTGCCGAGATTGTGCGAGGGAGCATCCAAGCTCTTCCTAGGGGGCAGGTTGAGGCGGCAATCTCTCTTGCACTGAATCCATTCCAGAGGCTCAGGCTAGTCATCCTGCCTCAGGCCCTGAGGAGCATGGTACCGCTTTTGAACAACCAATTCATGAATGTCTGGAAGAACTCCAGCTTGGCTGTGATAGTCGCCTATAGCGACATATTCTATGTCATTCTAGTGATGATGAACAATGTCGGTAAACTGATTCCACTGTTCATGCTACTACTAATCACATATCAGGCGGGCAGTCTAGCAATCTCAGTTGTCATGAATTGGTACAACTCTAGAGTAACGAGTGTGAAGATATGAGTTCGGAAAATTCTAGTTTTGATTCGTTACTTGAACTAGAGGAATCAATAGCCGGCAAACCGGGTGGCCCGTGGGTCACTTCCAGTAACAATGCGCAACTCTCACTCGTCGCAATATCTCTGGCTTTGACCTTCGGCATCGCAGGGGGCATGTTGGATATCCTACCCAATGGCTTCTATGAATTGGTGGCGAAGGCGGAGTCAGAAGGCGCAAGTCCTCTGTATGCCCAGATATATGGTGCCATTTCCGCGACAGCCATCATCTTCGCATGGTGGGTGACTCTGACCGCTCTCATCAAGTGGACCCCGGGCAAGACCCTTACCAACGCGCTGCTTGGAATTTCCACAGCATGGATCGCCGTCTTAGCGGTACGCGGCCTCAGCCACTTTGTCCTAGTCGAAGCAGACTGGGATGTCGTCTGGGCCAACAGAGTACTACTAGTCGTTGGTCAGCAGATGACCGAGCAGATGACACAGGCCCCCGGCTCAGAATCTTGCATCGCTGTATCAAATTGCTATGGTATCAATCAGAACTGGCGCTTGTGGTGGATTCTCTACCCCTCATTCGCCATCCTAGCGAGCGCCTACGGGACCATTGCTGAAAAGCCAGCAAGATTCCTAGTCCCATTCACCGCATTATGTGGCGTATTGATGCTCATAGCATGGGTACCGAGCGAAATCAACTACCACAGTATAGTCCCGATTACGAATCTGTTGAAGGCCTTGGTGGTGGGCTATCTGGCATTCGGATCTTCCTACTACTACTGCTCGATATCAGAGGAGTACAAGGCCAATCGACTTAGGTCGTATATCGCGATAGGAGCCGTGATCACGTTCTTCTACGCGATTATGATAATGAATCCGCCAGAGTTGGTGAAGGACCTAGCAGTGCTCCTCGGCGGCACACCTGCCCAAGGGATGCGTGAGGCGATAATTGCTGGAGATGTAGTCCCAAGCACTCTCGATAAACTCGCAGGGGACGGCATCGAGGCATCCCAATGGGGCGGCCTATTCGTCAACCTCATTGTAGCGACTGCAGGATGCGTACTCGGCTTCGGAATAGGAGTCGTTCTAGCCTTCGGTAGGCAGAGTGACCAGCCGTTCTTCAGTGTGCCATCAGTCGCCCTAATCGAGCTGGTACGCTCTGGACCTCTAATCTGCTGGCTTTGGTTCGCTGTTTTCCTGATGCCCGATATGATGGATCCGTTCTACAATGCGGAGGACATCATGCGCATGCTCCTGATGTTTGGGATATTCGGCGGGTGCTACATCGCCGAGGTCCTTAGAGGGGGCCTCCAGGCCGTCGACTCCGGTCAGAAGGAGGCGGCCTTGGCCCTCGGCTTGTCCCCATTCCAGACCAAGATGCAGGTCGAGCTTCCCAATGCAGTCAGGACCACGTTGCCCTCGATTGTCAGCGTCTTCATCGGGCTGTGGAAGGACACCACGCTTCTGTTCATCATCAACATACTAGACTTCTTCAAACTGGCCAAGGATCTACCGGCCACAGACTTGCGCTTCCTAGGAAATTTCCTAGAGCCACTTTACGTCACCGCCCTAGTCTTCTGGGTGTTCGCATTCTACCTATCTAGGGTCTCGATGAAGATTGAGAAGGGCCTTGGACTGGTCAGAGAAGGAGGAGGAGAAGCAGCATGAGTGAATACGACACAGAAGATAAACCGGGAACCGGGTATGATGAGCATATTATTGATACCAAAGGAGTGAAAGTAAACTTCGGAGATTTCTGGGCATTGAAGGGAATAGATATCAAAGTGAAGAAGGGCGAGATCATCGTCATCCTCGGTCCCTCAGGTTCGGGCAAGTCGACTTACATCAGGACGCTCAATCGCCTGCAGCCGCACAGTGGCGGTACAGTTGAAATCGACGGCATCACCGTGGATGATGACACGACCGTGGCCGACATGAAGTACATCAGGGCCGAGATCGGCTTCGTGTTCCAGCAGTTCAACCTCTTCCCGCACCTTACCATCATGGAAAACATCACCCTAGCTCCAATGAAGGTCAAGGGAATGCCAAAGAGAGAAGCTGAGGACAAGGCGATGGCACTACTCGAGAAGGTCGGTATCCCTGAGCAGGCCTACAAATATCCAAGTGGACTTTCCGGTGGTCAGCAGCAGAGGGTTGCTATCGCCCGCGCATTAGCGATGGACCCCAAGATTATGCTGTTTGACGAGCCGACCTCAGCGCTCGACCCGGAGATGATTAAGGAGGTCTTGGATGTCATGATTGATCTCGCGAAGGAGGATGTTACAATGATTGTCGTTACTCACGAGATGGGCTTCGCAATGGCTGTCGCAGATAGAGTCATTCTGTTTGACGAGGGGGAACTTGTCGAGCAGAACACTCCTGCCGAATTCTTCGACAACCCGCAGCACGAGCGGACCAAGCTATTCTTGGAACAAATCCTATGATTGCTCCGTTAGCCGTGCAATAGTATATCGGGTCTAGATTACAGCGAATATCGTATGAGTTGCCTTGATGGTTTTCCAAATGGTCTCGAATTGACCTATGCCTGCGCCTCGGAATTAATGGAGACGGGACCGGTTTCTGCGCTGCTGATAATCGTCATCGGCATACCTCTCATCAAGGTAGCCAAGAGATACCTCAGGAAACTGTTCGACAGGACCGAGTTCGACGAGGGACTTGAGAATTTCATGTTCCGCATTGCCGGTGTTGCAATGTGGGCCCTTGTCATACTGACAGCCGCCAACGAGCTCGGCATCAACGTCACCGGAATCGTTGCCGCGCTGGGCATCTTCGGCCTGGCTGTGGCCTTCGCCGCCCAAGACACGATGGAGAACGTCATCGCTGGTATCTTCATCATCGTCGACAGGCCCTTCCGGGAGGGCGAGCGCATCATGCTACCCAAGAAACTAGGAGGAATCTACAGCAGTTGGGGCGATGTCAAGGAGATTGGCCTACGCACCACCCATGTCCGCTCTACCGATGGGGTGATGCTGACAATCCCCAACAAGTTGCTGACAAAGGACGCCGTGGCAAACTTTAGCCACCGCAGCGACATGGAGCTGCGCGTACGCATACGACTGGGCGTTACACCGACATGGAAAAACGTCACCAAGGCCGAGGAGATCGTCGAGGATATCGCTGCCAACCATCCCGACATCAGCCAGAAGCCAAAGGTACCGGAGGTTGTGCTGAGGGATTTCGGCGAGCACGAAGTCATTATGGAGGTTCGCTACTATGTCGACAACGCCCGCAAGATGAGACCCTCGAAGTCGTTCTTCGTGACCGAGATACTCCGTCGATTTGAGGAGGATGGAGTCAAGCTCTCAATCCCTGCGGGTATCCAGATGAATGCAGATGTGGATCTTGCTGATCTAGGACTTTAGGGCTCGATCCAGTGAGCGACCCGATCGTGAATGGTCCTACGAAAGGTCAGCAACTGAAGAGTAGGTCCGCTTAGATCGATGGTGACCCTAGCGCCTCGGGTGAAATGCGTCTCATCCCAGCCATCACTGACGATATAGCCGCGGTGCATGTCACTTGTTATCGCCGTGGCTTCGTTCGTCCAGGCCCAGTACGAACCGTCATCATCTCTTGAGCCGCGAGGTAAGTCTCTAGATGCGAACAGATACCACGAGTCTAGTTGCTCAAGCGAAAAGGTCGTACCCTCGATGTTCACGACGTGTCGGAACCACGCCCCCTGGCCGAGGAAGGTGGAGAACAGACAGCCCGATGAGCGTTGAATCACATCTATCTCACCCTCACTACCAACATCTCCTCTCTGCAACCTGTATCTCGAGGGCTGGTACTGGTGCGTGTTGGCGATGATGAGGTCGTTCAGTGCCGGGTCAGAGAGAATCTTCTTGCCACTAGTCGTCACAATCTCAGCCTGCAGCCTAGGTAGAACATTCACTATTGCATCTCCGTCTAAGGCGATTCTGATGTCTGAATCGAAGTTTTCAGGATCACTTCCCATGTAGAATCCGTACGAACCGTCCTCGTCATCGTCTTGAGGGTGGCTGTTTACTCCCATCACAGGGGTGTCGGAGTCGATAGAGTGGGCAATTGAGGTCAGGGTCCCGTCACCTCCGAGTATGACTACGAGATCACGGCCGGAGAAGTCCTCTCTGCTGACCGTTTCGCGGGCCTTGAATGTGGTTGCAGTGCCTCTGTCCCGGACTAGTTCTTCGAGTGATTCCCGGACGGTCTCGAGCGATTTGTCGTGAACATCCTCAAAATTCTTCTTGTAGACGACTAGGATGTCCGAGACCATTTCTGCTCACTCCCTGCGCCCCTTGCTCCGTGGGCGTCCCATATAGGCGCGACGCAAGCGCGAACACCACATTCGAATGACCGCTGTCGCATAGACTCATCACCCCCACTCGCCCGCAAGCGGCCGTGAGAGGCCTCATTCTGACTGTCTTCGTACTGCTCTGCCCTCTGTTGGCAGGGTGCCTCGCAGTTCCTGAAGACGCCTGCCCTGAAAGTGAGTGCTTCCCCCTGGATTCGGCAGCGCTTTCGGAACTTCTCTCCGCTCCAGGTGCCTTCGATGTACTCTCATACGCGGAGGACTTCGAGCGTCTGAGGGTCGAGACATCCACTGTTTATGAAAATCAGGGGCAGTTTGCTGAGGTCCACTGGAGTGTCGCCAAGGACGATATGGAAAATCTGAGATCGATAGCGATGAGATTCACCGTTGGCACCACAAGTGTGGACAGCGAAGTCATCGAGGGCCAGCATACTACCAACATCAGAGTTGGTGGCGATTGGTACGAGGGCCGCGACGCTATTCCGCAGTACGCCGACCCGTTCGTAGAGCTCGCTCAACTTGCCAATGAACAGCCCGAAGGGATGTGGCCGCCGTTCGGCTTCGATGTTGCCTCGGTAGCAGAACTAGATTGGACAATTTCGGGAGACTTACTCTCTCTACAACAAATCGCCACAGCCAGCAACGCTACACACACCATCATCATCGAACTGATGGGTGCTCCTCCGATAGTCACGGGGATAGAGACCTACTCGGGTGATGAGGAGCAGTTCACACTCAGAGTCACCACAGGCGATGATGTGGATATATCGCTACAGGAAGGTCTCCCCCGCACGCCGGTGGAGTTCAGTCTGGATACAGAACCAATCCAAGTGGGTGATATCACAGTCTGGTCCGGCCCAGTTCCTTCTGGGATGGATTCAGACATAGAGCCGTCCGAACTGGAGTTCCATGGTATCTCGGAAGAAGGAGGAGATGCCGTTTCGGTAGCTATGATGAGATTGGATCAAGGAACTTCCAACATCACATTGGACGATGGTACATGGTGGGAGTTCACTTGGATTGACTATCTCTCACGAGGATATTTCTCCCACAGTGACTTGTATCACATTAGTACCAACGCGACAGGCCAACTTAGCGTAGCACTCTATGATTCGTGGGCTCAGCAGTGGACTGGAGGTCCGCTGCAGGGCGAATGACTCTTGGGCTCGATGAGTATCTTCAAACGCCTAATCGGCAACGCTCGGGCATGACTGAGAGCAGCCATCCTCTGATGCGACTACTCTCGCATCTCAGGCACTACAGGAGCATGGTGCTACTGGCTTCCTTGTGTTCAGTACTCAACAAGGTCTGGGATCTAGCCCCGCCGGTTTTGATTGGCATGGCCATCGATGTTGTCGCCACCCGGGAGGATTCGTTTCTCGCCCAGATGGGGTACCCGGATGTCTATGACCAGTTGTACATACTCACAGGCTTCACTGTGATTATATGGGTACTAGAGTCGATGTTCCAGTACTTTTACGCCGTTCTGTGGCGCAATCTGGCGCAAACCGCGCAACATGAGTTGCGAATGTCAGCTTACACTCACATCCAAGACCTCGAGATGCAGTGGTACTCTGAGCAGTCCACGGGTGGTCTGATGGCCATAATGAATGACGACGTCAACCAGTTGGAACGCTTTCTCGACCAAGGTGCAACCGACCTGCTCCATGTGGCTACTACTATCATTGTAGTCGGCGCGATTATGATATCAGTAGCGCCCGAGGTCGCACTCCTAGCCATCCTTCCTGTGCCTATCATAGTCACGGGCTCGTTCATCTACCAGCGAAAGATAGGCGTTCGCTACACTAAGGTGCGCGGCAAGGTGGCAGACCTGAACGCGTTGCTGAACAACAACCTTCACGGCATCACGACAATCAAGTCATTCACCGCAGAGGATCGTGAAGTCGAAAGGGTGAGTGAAGCCTCGACCTCCTACAGGGACGCCAACAAGGAAGCAATCCGCCTGTCTGCATCCTTCGTTCCGATAATCCGAATGGCCATACTGTTCGCCTTCACTGCGAACATGTTGGTGGGCGGCTGGTTCGCTCTGGACGGCCGTATCAGTCTCGGCGCATACTCTGTCATCGTGTTCATCACCCAGCGTCTTCTGTGGCCGCTAACCAGACTTGGCGAGACCTTCGACCTATACCAGCGGGCCATGGCCTCGACCTCTCGCGTACTGGATCTCCTAGACACTGAGGTTGGGATAGTAGAGGGGGAAACCTGCCTCGACTCGGTCCGTGGTGAAATAGAGTTCAGCGATGTTGGATTCTCCTACCCGAATCGCGAAGTGGTTCTGAACGATGTCGGTCTGACGGTGCCCGCTGGCAAGACCGTTGGATTGGTCGGCTCGACGGGCTCTGGCAAGACCACCCTAGTACGTCTACTACTGAGGTTCCACGATCCCGACTCTGGCTTAGTGAAGCTCGATGGTCACGATGTCAGGGAATTGACTCTGGAGTCCCTCAGAGGCTCCATAGCTCTGGTTAGTCAGACTACCACTCTGTTCCCCGGCTCTGTGCGCGACAACGTGCGCTACGGCGACCCTGATGCCGATGACGAGATGGTGGTGGAGGCCGCTCGCGTAGCCGAGGCACTGAGTTTCATCGAGGAGCTCCCGGACGCCTGGGACACCGACATCGGCGAGGGCGGCCACAGGCTGTCGGGCGGGCAGCGTCAGAGAATCGCCATCGCCAGGGCCGTCCTGAAGGACGCGCCTGTGCTGGTGCTCGACGAGGCCACCAGTAACGTCGACAATGAGACCGAGGCAGCCCTCAAACGCTCGATAGAGAGGATTTCGGTGGGTCGCACCACGCTCATCATTGCCCACCGCCTGTCGACGGTGCGCAACGCCGACGTGATTGCGGTGATTGGCGACGGGGAAATTTCGGAGACTGGAACCCACGAGGAACTTCTAGAGAGGAGCGGCCTTTACTCTCGACTATGGGCCGTGCAGACCGGGGAGGTGACTGTATGAGCGAAGAGAAGGGCTTGCCCAGGCTGACCCAGCTCGCCCAGACCATCGGCTTTGAGGTCACCGAATTCAGCGAGGGGAAGTGCGTAGTCGAGTGCGAGATCACTGAGGGCCACCTCAACATGGGCGGCGTGGCTCATGGAGGTATCCACGCCACACTGCTCGACTCCGCGATGGGAGGCACTCTGGTCTCCACTTTGGCAAAGGAGGAATGGTGCGCAACCGCCCAGATTGACATATCCTACCTGAACTCGGTCGGAGCGGGCGCCCGTCTTATCGCCACGGGCGAGGTCGTCCGGAGGGGCAGGAACCTCGCCCACATGGAGGGAAGACTCGTGACAGCCGACGGGATGCTTGTTGCCACGGCCAAGGGAACGTGGGCTGTGTGGGTAGACAGGCCCAGCAGCCAGACCGGTTAGCGATAGCCCGCCGGGAACAGGTTAATTTCCCCCTTGCGACTCCGATTGATGATGGCGAGGGTAGACTCGGTGCTATTTTTCTTGGCTGGCTTCACCCAGTTGTTCATAGGGTCGAGCATATCGCCAGAAATGGCGCTACTCGGGGCCTTTCTGGAGGTAACTGGAGGAAGCACGGTGCTGGTTGGCTTGTACCTGCTGATTTTCGTCGCCAGACATCACAAGGAGTTCTCCGAGTCATACAACAAGATCGAGAACTCTGTGATGTCTAGGGAGGATACCGGGCAGCTCCATCGCGTGGATCCGAAGCCTGTCTCCAAGAAACTGACCACCGTCGTCGTCCCAAGCATTCTAGCATTCATTGCGGCCATGGCATGGCTGTCAAACTAGCAGGTGTGACATATGGACAAGCCCAAGCAGGGCATAGACCAGATGGTCGACCGCGTCATCGACAACCCAGCCTACGAAATGTTCGGCGGGTACCACATGTTTCTGCGCAGGGTGACCATCCCTATCCTGCTCATTCTGATATTCATGATTGTCTATGACTTTCTCTTGGGGTACCTGTCCAGTGACCTCACACTCATACTCTCTGCCTTGGTGACAGGCCTATCAGTAGGTCCGATTTTCGGTCTCGAGAGGTACTTCGCCGAGATTCGCCATCGAAAATGACATCTTATTGAATTCCGCAACACGCCGCCGAATGGGTAAAGGGGGGGTGCCTGTCCTTTCATGCCATGGGACTGCTTGATTCGTTTGACGTATTCGAGTTGCTGGGCTTCGGAGAAGCCACCGGACTGGAGCTTCTTTTCGCCGCTTCGGCCTTAGTGGGGGGCATTCTGTTCATTCTCTGGTTCGCCTTGATGATGATTGGTGGCGTGGCTGCAGACATATTCGAGGGACTACTGGGAATGGAGGGTGTTGGCGACCTAGGTGCCGATGCCTCGTTCAAGGCACTAACGTTCCAAGGCTTGATGGCTTTCTTGATGTTCTTCGGTCTTGCGGGACTTTACACTCTGAAATCTACAGAGACCTCTACGATTGCTATTGCAGTCGGTGGAGTGGCCGGTTTCGCATCTATGTATGGAACTGGGAAGCTGTTCCAGTTGTTCATCACCCTCCAGTCGGACGGGACAGTGTCGATATCGGAGTCTGTTGGTGCAACTGGGTCTGTGTATCTGAGGATCCCTCAAAACGGTGCCGGGCAGGTGCAAGTCAACTTCGGCGGTAGCATGAGGACGATGAATGCCAAGTCCCACGACGACGCCGAAATCGGCAGTGGCGAGTTCATCGAAGTAGTCGGCACGATGGGCGAAATTCTCGTAGTCAAGAGAAAGTGAGAATATCTCTCTAAACAGGATTTTCCGAGAGTGCAGGGAAAGCCTTCATGACCTCATGAGCCCTCTTGGGGCTAGAGGCGATGCTGAATGGCTGAAAGTGGAGCACTTTTGACGACAATGATATTTGCGACTGTACTGGTACTTGTGGCGGTGACGATATTCTTCGCGCAGAGATACAAGAGGTGCCCACCAGACAAGGTGATGGTCATCTATGGCCGTACCGACAAGGGTCGCCCATCTAGGACGATACATGGTGGTGCAGCACTGGTCTGGCCACTCATTCAGGACTACGCCTACCTGCCCCTGACTCCGATAACCATCAACATCGACCTCAGGAACGCACTATCCCAACAGAACATCCGAATCAACGTACCGAGTACCTTTACCATCGGTATCAGTATCCAAGACGACATTATGCAGAACGCCGCACAGAGGCTGCTAGGTCTGAAGATGGAGGACATCGAGCAGATGGCCGAAGAGATAATCCTCGGTCAGTTGCGTCTGACCGTTGCTTCCCTGACTATCGAGCAGATCAACCAGGACCGCGACTCGTTCCTCGAGGACATCAACCACAACGTCGAGAAAGAACTTGAGAAGGTCGGTCTGAAGTTGATTAACGTGAACATAGTCGACATCACCGACGACTCCGACTATATCGAGAGTATCGGTAAGAAGGCTGCAGCGGGTGCAGTGGAGAATGCCCGTGTCGACGTAGCGAAAGCCGAGCGTGACGGTGCCATTGGAGCTGCAGAGGCTGACAAGACTCGAGAGGTCCAGGTCGCTGAGAACTTGGCCGAGGCCGCTAAGGGGCGCAAGGCTGCTGAGGCCGATCAGCGTGTTTACGTCGAGGGCCAAGAGGCTCTGGCAGTATCCGGTGAGAACATGGCTCAGGCCGAGATAGCCAATGCAAACGCTGACCTCAAAGAAGCGGAAGCGGGTGCTAAACAGAGGGCCGACGTCGCCACGGCACAGTCCGAGGCTGCCATCCAGCGTGCTTTTGCTGGTGAGGAAGAAGAGCGTCTGAAAGCCAGTGAGATTGTTAGGGAGACTATCCAGAAGCAGCAGATCGAGATAGCTGCTGAAGCCGAAGCCGAACGCCAGCGCCGCGTCGCACGTGGTGAGGCCGACGCCATTCTTTCAGTATACGAAGCAGAGGCAAAGGGTATCCAACAGGTTCTCGACGCCAAAGCAAAGGGATATGCTAGTCTCGTCGCCAGTGCTGCAGGCGACCCCAAGGCCGCCGCAACTTTACTGATGGTCGAGAAGATAGAGAGTATGGTGTCGGCTCAGGCCGAGGCCATTCGCGACTTGAAGATAGACAAGGTCACTGTCTGGGACGGAGGCAATAGCGACGATGGCTCGTCGGCAACCAGCAACTTCGTGAGCAGTCTCGTTCAGAGTCTGCCTCCAATCCACGATGTCGCTAAGATGGCTGGAGTCGATCTGCCGGACTACCTTGGCTCCATGTCCGAGGAAGAAGACGGCGAGTGAGTGACTTTCCCAAAGGGATAGTCAGGCTCATGAGGTGGCCTGCGATGGGTGCCATATGCGCGACGACGACGTAGTCATCATCGGAGGTGCCCGGACTCCGTTCTGCGAGTGGCTGGGTGGCAAGCGGGGTGACGGAGAAGCAGGAGGGCGACTCGCCTCAGTCTCGACCGAGGAACTCGGTGCAATCGCTATTCGCGCCGCTCTCGACAAGACAGGTACCGACCCGTCTTCCGTGGACCACGTGGTGATGGGTCATGCACTGCAGACTTCTGGCCAGGCCATCTATGGCGCCCGGCACGCCGGGCTCAACGCTGGCATACCGCAGGAAGTGCCAATGCTCACACTCAACCGCTTGTGCGGTAGCGGGGCACAGTCCATCGTGACCGGCGCTCAGATGATTATGCTGGGAGAGGCCGACGTAGTGGTGTCTGGAGGCATGGAGAACCTCTCGCAGGCACCCCACGTCCTTCGGGGCATGCGTGAATCACATAAGCTCGGCAGACCTCCTCAGGAGGGCTATGTTCTGCCTACAGATATGGAGGACTATTTCTTCACCAATCTAATCGACAATACCTGTGACTCATTCATGGCACAGACCAGCGATGAGTTGTGCCATCGTGTCGGCGTAGTCCGCGAACAGGCCGATGAGTTCGCTGCACTCAGCCATTCAAGAACCGAGAGGAGTATCGACTTGGGACTGTTTGAGAATGAGATTATCACTGTAGAGACTCTTGACGGCCCGGTGAATGCCAGCGACGAGGATCACTTTGTTCGAGGTACCACCATCGAGTCGCTGGCCGGCCTACGTCCGCACTTCGGGCCTAATTCTCTCGTCACTGCCGGAAATGCCTCTGGAGTAGTCGACGGGGCGGCCGCTGTAGTGCTGAAATCATCCAGTAGGGCTACAGCCGACGGAGACGAGCCCCTTGCTCGTGTTGTCAACTGGGGTATCGTCGGATTAGATCCTGCGATAATGGCATTCGGCCCTGTCCCGAGCAGCAAAAAGGCACTTGAGAGGGCTGGTCTGAGTGTTGATGACATAGACAGATGGGAGATTAACGAGGCATTCGCAGGTCAGGCTGTTGCTTGTATACAGGAACTAGGTCTTGATGTTGACAAGGTCAATGTGAATGGAGGGGCTGTGGGGTTAGGCCACCCCCTTGCAGCGACTGGGACTAGGCTGGTGCTGACACTGGCTCACGAACTGAAGCGCAGTGGTGGGCGTTACGGCATAGCCACCGCGTGCATCGGTGGCGGCCAGGGAATCGCGGTTATTATCGAGTCGATTTGATCGATTTTCCACATATTACGCCGTAGGAGGGGTTATCCCTCATCGTTCCTAGCAGAGAATGATAACATGGTAGAGCACGTTGTAACAGAGCATATCGAAGGAACCGGACACGCAGGCAGGAAACGCAGTCTAGTGAAGACCTTGACATGGAGGACCCTCGCGACTACGGACACCATAATAATCGCCAGAGTCATTACTGGAAGCTGGACAATAGGCTTAGGCATAGCCAGTATCGAGGTAGTGACCAAGATGGTACTGTACTACCTCCACGAGCGAGGTTGGGCATCGTTGGATTGGGGCCTTGAGGACGTCGATGTAGATGAAAAGGCCCTGAAACTTCGCCCTGTTCATTGAGATGGAAGAAATTCCCCCCACAGTCTGAACGTTCGAAAATTGCCATCCCCTTGGATGGGCGACCATTCAGGTTAATTGGGATGTCAATTCCGCTCCGCATTGTTAGCATGGGGTGGGATTCGCTAAGGCGTTGTGCCGGAGGATTGTGGAAACCTTGGCTGGCACGGGGACTCGTGTTGTATCCCATAGGCTGATAGGTTCGACGAGGTGATTGGAATGGATTCACGAAAACGCACCTTTGTCAAGACTTTCCTGTGGAGGTTCATTGCGAGTGGCACAACAGTAGTTGTTGTGTTTTTGCTATCGGGAAATATTGCATTAGGATTGACGGCTGCGGCAATAGGCATCCCTCTCAAACTGTTCATGTATTACTTCTATGAACGACTCTGGACGACGTCGATTGAATGGGGCAAGATCTCAGATGATCCTTCGGAACTTGCAGTTAAGGATGTGTCATCAGGTTCTTCAGGCAGGCCGAGAGGAGCTTTGGCGCAGAGAGCACGCAGTCCCTGAGTCAGAATTCTCACTCCGGGACAAACCAATGCTCCTTCCTCGGTGAGAGCGGTCTTTTCATCCACAAGGGACGCCTCTCTCCTCGAGGATGAGTTTCACGTTGCTTAGCCATCTGGTTCCAACGCTTGTAGTACTCGAACGATTTCTCTGTGTCGACCTCGACATCGCCGTACTTCTCGTCAGCAGATGGTCTACTCAGCCTTACTTTCTGGAGCCAGCAGTGGGCACCGCTAATCGGATCCGGCTGCACTGCGTGGGTGATATTCTGGTGGACCCCTCCGTCTCTCCACCAGACCCTGTTGGTATCGGGATCATCTGACTCCCACGGCCCGACTCCAGAGACGGTCCGCATGCGCTTCTTGCTGTCCCCAATGTCCTCAATCGAGACCTCGTTGCTGAGGAAGCGGTTGCCTTGATCTTGGGCGCGTCTCCAGCGTCCGATGTGGTGCGAGCAGCCGACCACCCCTGGCTTGATGCCCTCAGTGACCCATACCTTGTCGACAAACCAACCGATTTCAGTCTCTATCTTGAGCAAGTCACCTTCTGCTACACCGAGCTTCGCAGCGTCTTTAGGATGTATCCATATCGGGTTGCGATGTCCGATTTCGACTAGCCATTTGGCGTTGGCCGAGCGTGAGTGTATGTGCTGAGGTAGGCGAAAGTTTGGCAGCAGGCAGTACTCATCTTCGCCCTGCAGGTTGTCAGGGTGGACGTGACTGCGGATACGGTAGTGCGGAATTGCGTGCTCAGGGTAGCCGAACTCGACCATCGTCGGAGAGTACAGCTCCTGCTTACCGCTTGGCGTCGGCCAGCCCTCCTGCTCGTGCTTGGAGTAGGTGGCTTCCTCGATCAAGAAGGCTCCGTGCTTGCGCATGTAACCAAGTGCGTCCAAACCCTCAGCGGCAGCTGCCTCGGGTAGGCCGGGTACGCGCTCGAAGGTGTACTGGTAGTACTCGTCGACAGTTATCCGCTCGCCCTCGCGGTACGGACTCATGAAGTGCTCGCGGATGCCCATGGTTCCATCATCGATGCGCCACGATAACTCGTTCCAGAACTCGTCCTCCTCCCAGACCTCTCCAGGGTTGACTTCGCGCGTGAACTCGACCTCGCGACCTTCTCTACGGGCGTACTCGCGCAAAACCGGTTGCCTGAAGGCCACCCACTTTCCTGCCGAGGTGGCATAGGAATTGATGTCGTGGCGCTCCGAGGCGTGGCCCATGGGCAGCACGTAGTCAGCGAAGAATGCCGTCTCATTCCACGTCGGGGTGAGTGCCACGTGGCAGCCGACGGACTCCTCGTCCTCCAGCATCCCAATCCACGAGAAGCCATCTGGGTAGGTCCATACTGGATTGAAGACACGGGTGAAGTAGACGTCCATGGTGCCGCGGCCGTCCTTCACCAGATGTGGGAGGATGTGACTCATCTCGTAGTGCGACAGCGTGTACTCAAGCGGGAAGTGCAATTCGTTCCATCCATCCGGAGCAGGAGGTTCGTCGAACAACTCCGGACTGAATTTTGACCATGAGTTGGGCGATGTTCCTCCTTCAGTACCAACGCTACCGGTTAGAACATTGAGCAGGTGTAGCGTTCGCGCCACCTGCCAGCCTCCGAGGTTACCTATTGCCGCTGAGCGCCAGACGTGCGTTGATAGGCGACTGCCGGCGTTGGCCACAGCCTCGCCAGCCTCAATGACCTGCTCAACCGGGATGCGACACTCTGCAGCCGCAAATTCGGGAGTGTACTCGGCGTATTCCTCGAGTAACAGTTCGATGAAACGCTCGAAGGTAGATGGCTCGTCAGGGTAGTCTGCCTCAAGCCAGTCCTCCCAGTTGACCCAGTTCTCAACGAATTCACGGTCATACAGACCGCGCTCAAGTATCATCTTGGCCCAAGCTAAGAAGAGAGCTGACTCTGATCCTGGCCAGGTTGGCAGCCAGTGGTCTGCCATAGCAGCTGTATTCGATAGACGAGGATCGATGACGATGAGCTTTGCACCGTCCATCATCCCCTCGAGAATTCTCTGAGCGTGTGGATTGAAGTAGTGCCCTGTCTCAAGGTGTGAGGAGGTTAGCAGGATGACCTTGGCGTTGGAATGATCCGGCGAGGGCCTGTCGTGCTTATGCCACAGACTGTATCCTGTGCGAGCACCCGCAGAGCAGATGTTGGTGTGACTGTTATGGCCATCGACGCCCCAAGCCTTCAGCACTCTCTCGACGTAGCCCTCGTTCCCGGGCCTACCGACGTGATAGACGACACGGTCCTTGGCCCCAGTTTTCAACGAAGTCCGAATCTTCGCAGCAATCTCGTCGAGCGCCTGATCCCAGTAGATCCTCTCCCAGCCGCCTTCGCCACGCTTGCCGACTCTCTTCATGGGGTACAGAATCCTCTCGGTATCGTTAATCTGATTGATTGTAGCCGGGCCCTTGGCGCAGTTCCTACCGCGGCTTCCGGGGTGGTGTGGATTTCCCTCGAACTTGGCGACCTGTCCTGATTCCTTGTCGACGTAGGCTAGCATCCCGCAGGCCGACTCGCAGTTGAAGCAGGTGGTCGGCACTAGGGAATAGCGTCGCTCGACGCGCTTGGGCCACTCGTTTGCATCGAGCTCGACATGGTCATGCCAATCATCTGGGTCGGGGAACTTACGGAGGTCGACTGACTCTGAGGAGGAGTACTCGCGATCGAGGTCAGGGATGATTCGCAGTCTCTGCGCTATATCCTCAATAAATGTCTTCTTCATGTGTCTCACCTCAGTGCAAGGTCTCCAGTTGCGGCTTGATGACGGTAATGTGGGCATGTTTCGCTACTACTGCCAGCATCACTACTGCGATGACCGTAGCGAGGATGCCTGGTGATGCCAAGAGGATTAGGCCCGCGGCTCCAGCAATGAGCATCTCAACAAACATCTTGGCCGTTAGAAACTTGTCTTCAGACCATGATCGGCCGCGCGCTTGTCCTAATAGCCAAGCCGTGTAGACTCCGGTCAGGACAGCTAAGGGGATTCCTGCGTATGCGAGATACTCGAGATAGATGCGGTCCATATCGAAGAGCAGAACTGTCCCACTGCAGGCCAGAATTCCACCAAATCCTGCGAGAACATAGGCTCCCTTGACCAGCCAAGAGTCCCAGTTTGGTCGCAACATCACGTAGAGAAAACGCTCAGGACGGTCAAGGTCCATGACGAGGAGAACTCCTGTAATTCCAAGTAATGCCGTGCAGCCGATGACCAACTGCCACCACATCCCATCGGTCATTTCCAGCATACCCGAGAGCATCATCGCCATCGCTACGAGGTAGGTTCCCGAGGCGATGGCCTTTGTCACAATGTAGGCAGAGACCTCCCAGCCCCAGAGCACCCCCTTGGATGGCTGGTCGTACGAACGCTTAGGCTTGCCAGATTCCTCATCCAACTTGGACATGACATCGCGTATGATGGCTTGGTCCCGAGGAGCCGCTGCTCGAGCCTTTTTCTCCAAAGCTAGTTGGATAATCATTGATTGAGTGTCTGCAGCTCCTGCCCTCTTGTCGGCATACTTAGCGAAGTGACCAACTCCGGCTGCTTGGTCAGTCCACAGGTATTCGCCAGAGCGTTCGGTGGCGTGAGGATCTAGGCTATCCTCACTGGTCTCGACGTAGAACACATTCGGTTTCGCACCTGACTCGGGTTTACGCACTGTAGTCTCGTGCTCGGTCAAATAACCAGAGATAGACGAGTTGGGGTCATCGAGATCACCGGAGATAATGGCCTCGACTGGGCAGACGACGACACAGGACGGTTCGTATGAGTGTTCAATGCGGTGGGCACAGTAGTTACACTTCGCCGCAGTTCCTTTGTTTGGGTCAATGTAGAGAGCATCATAGGGACAGGCCTGCATACATGACTTGCAGCCAATGCAACGATCGTCATCGAAGTCTACGATACCATCTTCGCGCGTGAACAGCGCCGTCGTAGGGCAGATTGTTGTGCACGGCGAGTCCTCGCAGTGGTTACAGCGATGGACACTGAATTCTCTGGTAACATCTGGGTAGGTGCCTTTTTCGATGTACTTGACATGAGTCCGATTCACTCCAATAGGAACGTCGTGCTCAGACTTGCAGGCGACTGTGCAGGCATGGCAGCCGATGCACTTTCTATTGTCTATCACAAAACCGTAGTTGACCATGTTCCGCCCTCTCTGAGGGCGGACACCCCATCATGGCAAATGATTCTTCCCAGCCTCGTCACAGTATGATGCCGGCGATGCCGGCTGCTGCAATCCAGGTTCCGGCTACCGATCCTGCGTTGCCTAATGCAGTCACTAGTAGCACCTTTCCGACACGATTCTTCCACAATAAGGAGTACTTGTCCAGTGACAGAAAGTCGCTAGCATCCTTTCCTGAGGGAGGATCTACCTTCAATTGAGTGTATCCAGCTACCCAACCTGCCGCCACAGTCGGATTTAGAGATGTGAGAGGAGATGCCAGAGCGCCCACCAGAATAGAGAGTGGATGCCCTCTGGCTAATAACACACCAAGCCCAGTCAGGCTCGCGTTTATGGCCAACCAAATCTTCCCTGATTCTATTATTTCATCTATCATTCCGTGGTAAGCGAGCCATGCGAGTCCCGTGATGAATAACATAGGTATTCCCCACAACACTACCTTTGGCCAGAACGACTTCGAGGGTGTCTCATTCAACTCAGCTAGCCTTGATGTCGTCTCCATCGCAGGCTCCCCTAATTGGTGCTGCACTCCACTGAGGTGACCCGCTCCCACTACCGCGAGGATTTTGCCCCTCCCTCTGATCTGCTGAATCCTACCAGCGAGGAAGGCGTCTCTCTCGTCTATCAGGACCGAGCCGGCTGCGGGGGCGACCTCACGGGCCTCCTCCATCAGGTTGCTGAGTAAGTCGGAGTCCTCTAACAGTTCTTCGACAGAAGCATCATCTTCGTCATCGTCCTGCCACAGCAGGGCGTCTAACACTCGAAACTTCTCTCTGAACCCCATCTTCGACCATGCCCTCCTGAGAGTTATCACGACGTCTCTATCGATTAGTTCCACAGGGACTCCTGCCTCGGCCGCGGCCTCTATCGCTGCGAGCAGCTCGGCACCTGGCTTTTCGCCTGATGCAATTCCCATCCGGCGTTGTTCTGCAGCCAGCGCCGACTGCAAGAGTATCATGTGCGACCTACCTTCGTTCAGAATCTTCAGCAAATCTTCGTTGTCCAGTGCGTCCGGCTCAAGTAACGAAGCTTTGCGAGACTCGCACAGTTCGATTGCGACAAGGTCTGGCCCCCACTCCTCGATTTGCTGACGCACTAACTCGACTGAGGCACTGCTGATGTGGGCAGTTCCAACCAACCTAAGACTGTCGTCGATGTCAACTATGTTTTTCTTAGTCTCTCCCATTCAGTCGACCTCCAATGCACTCATCGCCGAGAACAAATCTGAGTGCTCGGCGACATCATGGACTCTGATGATGTCCACACCGAGGCCAATCGCCTTAGCAGCGATACCGAGACTTCCGGCCAACCGGTCGGAGGTGTCCTCCCTGCCGAGCAGATGGTTAAACATCGACTTGCGACTGACGCCCCAGAGCAGAGGCATCCGTTCATCCGGCACTACTGAGCGCCCTGCGGAGAGCAGTGCGAGATTGTGCTCCAAAACCTTACCGAAACCGATTCCAGGGTCAGCAATCACCACACTTGGATCCACTCCCGCAGCAAACAGGTTAGTCGCAGCGGCTTTCAGAGAACCTCTGACCTCATTCACGACATCTCCGTATGCAGGATTGTCCTGCATGTCTTCTGGAAGGCCCTGCATGTGCATGATGCAGACTGGACAACCACGCTGAGCTACCAAGTCAACCATCTGCGGGTCCGAGAGTGCGGAGACATCGTTGACCATGTCGGCACCGGCGTCAAGTGCAGCCCGTGCAACACTCGCCCTGCGGGTGTCGATAGAAATGCACATGTCTGGAAGCACCCTCCTTACGGCCTCGACCACAGGAATCACCCTGCGTTCTTCTTCATCAGGACTGACTGGGGAGGCGCCCGGACGAGTCGACTCGGCGCCAATATCTATCCAATCTGCTCCATCATCTGCCATTTTGCAGGCCCTATTGATAGCCGACTCGAGTGAACTCACTCTAGAGGCCGCGTGAAAAGAGTCCGGAGTGATGTTCAGAACCCCCATAATCCGCGGTATTCCACCGTTTCGGTGGTTCAGCATAGGTCGCCAGTCGGCCATCTTCATACACCCATCCGACGCATGCTTTATGATGTGACGGAGGGGCAATCCCACGATGGTATTGGGAGATGACTCGCTCGAAGAAGCACCTTCCGCTAACGCGCTCGCTGCTAAAGCAGCGGAAATCAACGACGCACCATCGGCCTACAACGTTGAGATGATGGAGTCTATCGTGCAGCGCCTGCGCCCTGAGGACAGGCATCAAATCCGCGACATGATTTCTGAGAGAGGAAGGATGTCTGGGGCCCTCGGTATCGCCTGTTTCCTATTTTGGTGGGTGGCCGTTCACATGGGTGGCGAATCTCTGGGTGACTCCGATCTTCCCGCTTCTATGATTGGTGGTTTCAATTATTACGAACTCACCTTGATTGTGCCGGCAATTACACTTGTCGCTACCATTCTGTTGACTATGGGCAGGGAGAAGGGCCAGTCACTCACATCCAACGCTGGAGGTGTGCTGGCTGTACTGGCTCTGTTCCTCGTCCTAGAGCCCATAGGTAGAATGACTCTGTTAGGAGATTTGGATACCACGACTGCACTGACGGCCTCAGGTCGATTGGCAATTATTGCCACACTTATCCATTTAGCAACCAAGATGCAGGTTGATTCCATACTCCTTGAGTGGGTCAGGGGCTCGATGATGAGTATGGATATCGATGTCCTCCCCGAGAGGCAAGACCCAGTAATCGAGGGTCATGCTGATGAGGTACCCCCTCTCGTCTGAGTCTGTGACTGATGGTCCCAGCACTAGGCTCTCCGTGCTCAGACTTGGCCACAGGCGCGAGCGAGACAAGAGAATAACCTCGCACCTCGGACTGACGGCCCGGGCCTTCGGTGCGGATGAGGTAATTCTGTCAGGAGAGGAGGACCCCTCTGCCCTAGAGACATGGAACTCCGTGACTGAGAGATTCGGTGGTAACTTTGAGTGCCGCTATGAGGCTAAGCCGATGGGATGGCTGCGCCGCTTTTCCAAGAAAGGTACGATAATCCATCTGACCATGTATGGTGAGCCATGGAGGGAAGCAGTCCAGGACATCTCCCGAGATTCTCCTATGGTAGTTGTAGTTGGAGGTACTAAAGTCCCTGGTGAACTGTTCAGAATAGCAGATCACAACGTGTCAATCGGAAATCAACCTCACTCCGAGGTCGCTGCTCTAGCGGTCTTCCTAGAGTCATTGGTGGGCACACTCGATGAGCCGACTAGGTTCGCTGGAGGCGAGATTGAGGTAGTCCCTAGCGAGCGCGCGAAGAGGGTTCGGAACAGCACTGATTAACGAGCCCCCCAGAATACTTTCTACCCAATTCCCTCTCAACGATTAAGAGGGGCACTCCAGCAGGATTGCTGATGTCGGGCACGACACCGCCACGGGGCTTTGTCCCCGGCGCTGGCGTTCCGGGGGTTGTTGACCCTCCTTCCTTCACTGATGCAGCCGATTTTCTTCTTGAACCGGCAGAGCGCCAGCAGGCAAGTGGCGCGGTGGGATTGCTGTTGCTAGCCGACGGCACTAGGTATGAGGGTAGGCTGTTCGGGTCCGAAGGTATAGCACAGGGAGAACTAGTGTTCACAACTGGGATGTGCGGCTACCAAGAGAGCCTGACCGACCCGTCCTTTGCAGGACAGGTCTTGACCTTCACATGGCCACTATTAGGTAACTATGGCATCCTGCCGGGAATCTCCGAATCTTCAGGAGTGCACCCACGAGGGGTCGTCTGCAGGCAGTTGATGAAGACCCCTGACCACCGGGACTCCGTCGGCAGTGTGCACGAGTTCCTCGCCGTTCATGGCGTGCCTGGAATCGAAGGAGTAGACACACGCGCGCTGACACGTAGGGTTCGCGAGCATGGCACCGTGCTGTGTGTATTCGGCCCCAAGGAACGCGCTACCGAGATGAAGAAGATTCTCGCTGAAATGACTCCTCCTGATGCCGATGACCTAGTGGCCTCAGTGACTAGGACTGACGCGGTAATACTCAATGCAGGAGCGCAGGATGACGATGGAAACCCCCTTCCCCGACTCGCCGCGCTGGATTGCGGCATCAAGCACAACATTCTGCGTGAGTTGTGCAGGCGCTTTGAGGTAGTTTGGTGCCCCGCCTCGATGGATTTCGACACTATCGTTTCTGATTGGCACCCAGATGCTCTGTTCGCATCTAACGGACCGGGCGATCCTGCCCATCCTGGCGATGCTACCTCGGCGCGAGAATCTCTAGCCGCTGCTGTACGCGCTGACATGCCGGTGATGGGAATCTGCCTTGGCCACCAGTTGATGGGGCTGGCAGCCGGTCTGCATACCTACAAGCTGCGCTACGGTCACAGAGGTGCAAATCAACCTGTGATTGACTTGCAGACCGGTAGAGTACACATCACTAGTCAGAATCACGGCTTCGCGGTAGAGGACCCCGAAAAGGGCATGCTCGCCCCACACCCTAGTGGGGCACGCTCTGAGGTCGGCGAGAATACTCTAGAGGCGGACTTTGAAGTACGGCACATCAACGCCAACGACCGCACTGTCGAAGGACTTGATCTCGTAGGAAAACCAGCATTTACCATCCAGTTCCACCCTGAGGCCTGCCCCGGTCCTCACGATGCCTCTCCACTGTTCGACCGCTTCTCCGAGATGGTGGCTGATTACTTGGCAGGTAGTCAGAGGGCCGTAGTTAGAGGAGGTGATCGCTGATGCCTCGACGCGAAGATATCAGCAAAGTAGTCATCCTTGGGAGCGGACCTATTCGCATCGGCCAAGCAGCTGAATTCGACTTCTCCGGCTCGCAGGCCTGTAGGGCGCTACGAGCAGAAGGATACGAGGTTGTACTAATCAACTCCAATCCTGCAACCATACAGAACGACCCTGAGATGGCTGACCGCATCTACATCGAGCCACTGCTCCCTGAGGTCGTTAAGCGCATCATGGAGATTGAGAAGCCCGACGCTCTTCTAGCAGGAATGGGAGGGCAGACCGCTCTCAACATCGCCGCAGCGCTGGCCCATGACGGATCTCTCGATGAGTTGGGTGTCGAGCTCATCGGTTGCAACCTCACGGCGATTGACGAGGCTGAGGACCGAGATTTGTTCAAGAAAGTGTGCGAGGAGATTGATCTGCCTGTTTGCAAGGCGATAGCCTGTGACTCAATCGAACAGGTCCTTGAGTCCGTCGATCAACTCGGGGGCTACCCTCTGCTTATCAGGCCTGCATTCACTCTAGGTGGGCTCGGTGGAGGCACTGCTTACAACACCGGCGAACTGGTCGAGATAGCGAGTCAGGGCATCTTGCACTCGGCGATAGGGCAGGTACTAATCGAGGAAAGCATCCTTGGCTGGCAGGAGCATGAGTATGAGGTGATGCGCGACAACGCTGACAACGCCATCATTGTGTGCACCATGGAAAATCTCGACCCAATGGGAGTACACACTGGTGAATCAGTCGTGGTCGCCCCCCAACAAACCCTCTCAGATAGGGATCACCAAACCCTGCGCGACGCAGCTCTCAAACTAATCAGGAGGCTGAACATCAAGGGCGGGTGCAACGTTCAGTTCGCAGTGAAACAGTCCACTGGAGAGTACTGTGTCATCGAGGTCAACCCGCGTGTCTCCCGTTCCTCGGCCCTCGCATCCAAGGCGACCGGGTATCCGATAGCTAGGATGGCAGCACTCATCGCCGTTGGCTATACGCTTGACGAGCTTCCGAATCCAATCACTGGAGAGGGCACCACGGCAGCCTTTGAGCCTACTCTTGACTACTGCGTGGTCAAGATACCACGCTGGCCCTTCGATAAGTTCCGTACCGCTGATCGCACCATAGGTACCTCGATGAAATCCACAGGCGAGGTGATGGCAATAGGACGCTGCTTTGAGGAAGCCTTCCTCAAGGCGTGGGCGAGCCTAGAGTACGACCAACCCCACCCAAGGCCGCTGACGATGGCAGATGCATCGGGCGGCGAGTCGATGGATGAGCGGGCATTTGAACCACTTCCCGAGGCCTTGCTTGAGGATTGGCTTAGGGTACCTACTGACAGGCGTATGGGAGCCCTGTTCGAGGCATTCCGTCGCGGCTACTCAATAGAGGATGTACGCGACATGTCAGGAGGCATTACCCGATGGTTCCTGCACCGATTTGAGAACATGGCCGCTATCGAGACAGAGATTCGCGCGGCCGGCGAGATTGGCCTTCCACCAGCAGAGGTGCCCGAGGCTGAGATGAGGCTGTGGAAGGGGGCTGGCTTCACTGACTTGCACATTGCTGATGCACTGGCTGGGTTCCCTGCCAGTGGCTTCAAGCTCCTGCCCGAAGGAGCCGACGAGTTTGCAGTCACTCGAAGACGCCACCAACTGGGGGTGCACCCCGTGTTCAGGATGGTTGATTCATGTGCAGCCGAGTTCGCTGCCGTAACACCGTATTACTACACCACCTACGAGGGTGGCTCGGCACCCACAGGTATCGACTACGTGCCCGGACTAGAAGAGTCACTGAAGCAGAGGATAGTGGTCATCGGATCAGGCCCTATTCGCATAGGGCAGGGAATTGAATTCGACTACGGCTGCGTCCACGCCGTTGGTGCGATACGAGACCTAGGTCACGAGGCCATCATCATCAACAATAACCCGGAGACAGTATCTACTGACTTTGACACAAGCGACAGACTGTACTTCGACCCACTGACACTGGAGGCTGTCTCTGAGATACTTCTCAGGGAACGGGCTCACGGCATCCTTCTACAGTTCGGTGGACAGACTGCCATCAACCTCGCATTACCCCTTAGAGACAACCTCACACACCTCTCCACCCTTGGACTCCACTTGATGATGGAGGGGACTACACCCGACGCGGTCGACGAGGCCAGCGACCGCGAGCGCTTCGAGGCCTTCGCGGTCCGAAATGACCTGAGGATGCCAAGAGGTTCTACTGCGAGTACACCAGAGGGTGTCAGGCAGGCAGCTCATGAGATTGGCTATCCTGTGCTGATACGTCCTTCCTACGTCCTTGGTGGCAGAGGGATGGAGATACTCTCGAACGACAAGCAACTGGAGGCCTACATGGAAGAGGCATATCTGGCTCCCGATCGTCCACTGTTAATTGACGAGTACCTCGGTAACGCCATCGAGCTCGATGTAGATGCAGTATGCGATGGCGAGGAAGTTCTGGTAGGCGCCATAATGGAGCATTTGGAAGAGGCAGGCATCCACTCAGGAGACTCTACCTGCTTCATTCCTCCACAAAACGTTCCTGCGCACGTCTTGGCTGAGGTCGAGGACTGGACAAGAATAATCGGATTAGAACTTGGCATCAGGGGGTGCTACAACATACAGTTCGCTATTCGCGATGAGGTGCTTCACGTACTCGAGGTCAACCCAAGGGGCTCACGCACCTTTCCATTCGTCGCTAAGGCCACTGGTGTGCCCCTGGCCCGAATAGCGGCAAGGGTCGCACTGGGTGAGAGGCTCAGTGAGCTCAATATTCCTGAGCCGCAGACCGAGGCGGTCTGCGTCAAGGCGCCTGTTTTCCCATTCATCAAACTACGAGGTCTCGATCCCGCACCCGGCCCAGAGATGAAATCGACAGGCGAGGTGATGGGCTCTCACGCTAGACCAGCCGCGGCTTATCTCAAGGCAAGGCTTGCTACCGAGTTACCTGTGCCTGTTGAGGGAGGAGTCTATATTACCGTCAAGGACGGTGACAAGTTAGCCATAATTGACGAGGCCCGTAGGTTGCAGGACATGGGCTTCACGCTCTACGCGACTAGGGGGACCGCTCACGTACTGCGCGACGTAGGAGGGCTCGAAGTCAAGACCTGTTACAGGATTGCCGAGAGACGAAGTCCCGACGCCTTAGATCTGATGCGCCAAGGCAAGATACACCTCGTAATCAACACTCCTCGATCTACTGGAGGGGCAGTGCTGGATGGGAACATGATGCGCAGACTGGCGGTCGAACTCAACATACCGTTCGTCACTACCATGGCAGGAGCCCACATGGAGGTCGAGGCGATAGACGAGGCGATGAAGGGCATGCCTGAGCCAAGGCTCCTAGAGATAGCCTCCCTAGAATGAGCAAAAGGAAAATATCTCTTCAGGAAGAGAGCAGTTTCTGAAACACATCGTTGAAGTCTAGAGTCTCCCTCTCAACTTCATGCTTGAACAGGTTGCGGCAATCATTGCCGTACTCCTAATCATTCCAGGTTGGGCTATTGCACTCATTGCAATATCCGCGTATCTATGGAAGATTCTATCTAGGGCTCAAAAGTGACTGATTAGGGACAGGAGATGTCCACTTTCCATCTCAGCCATCAGTGATGACGCCTTGGGACCATGGCTCTTGCCGAGAATCATCCAATACAGGGCTACGTAAGCCTCACGGCCGCCGATTCCGACTTCGGCTGCCACAGACCTGATACAATCTCCAATCGCCTTCTCAGTCCACTCGCAATCCTTGAGTGAATTCCCTAATGAGGACAGGAACTGCCTGTGCTCATCGGTCATATTGGCACGCAACTCGTCGCTAATGCCTGAGCGTACCTCGATCTTCGCAGCATCGGGGAAGTGCGGACCGTCGACCCAGTTTCGCATCCTGTGTAACCTCCCTGTCAGGGAATCTCCAGCGACCCCCTCCAGATGTCCAGATCTGCGTAGTGAATTCCAAACGTCATCATCACTAGACTTGATCTGAGCGAGCATCGCGAGGTGACGGAACGAGACTCCAGCTACGGAGCCAGCGGGATCCGCACCTCTCCCGACCTGACTTAGCCGTAGTGCACCGAGTTGGGTGTCACGCGCTATCTGCTGACGGCGGGACAGCTCTTCGTCCGAGCCGCCTGGTGGTTCTGTCACTAAGCGCTCGTACTCGTCAGCGGTCTGGAACAGAGCCGGACCGGTGTCGAAGTCTATGTGTCGACCGACCTTGCTGCGTGCGATGACGTAGCGCATTATCTCAGGAGGTACAAGGGCAAGCGCGTCCATAGGCCCTACAGTCAGTCCCTTTGAACTCGACATCGGCCCCATCCCCTTCAGCTGTATCCACTCGTAGACTAACTTGTGAGGTGGCTGGCTGCCTAGCATCTCGCAGATTGGTATCCCGGTGTCATAGCTGCCTCCGGCCGCCCCGTGGTCCTTGCCGGCTGGCTCGCAGGTGATGCCATGAATGCCCCACTTGGCAGCCCAGTCAACTCTCCAGGGTAGTTTGCCCTGTGCGGTCCCGATGTCCGCACTTCCTTCGATGCCGTGACTGTCGACCCAGTGAACGTGAGGATGATTGTATCCAGTGACTTTGACTCCATCGATGCTGCCATCCGAGCCTAGGGGGTTGTAGGGAAACCAGTCTTCTGGTACCTCTCTACCAGAGACTTCCTCGATTACTCGGCGTATCTCTTCCCTCTGTTCTATGGCAGAATGAATCTTGTCAGCGAAGGCACCGCTCTCGTAGGTCTGGTGATTCATCACTACCTCTGGCTCGACACCTATCTCTCTGAGCGCGGCTAGGAATGGTGCGAGGAAGTGGTCAGCATAGTTCCCGCCATCTGGATTCGGCTCCCCGTCTGTTCCGGGTGCTGGTATGTAGGCCAGTGGGTGGCCGATATACTGCTCGTAGGCGGGCGAGAGGAAGTCGTAGATTCTGCGAAGAGGATCCATCGAGTCAACGATGAAGATGTATCGAGATTCCATGCCAGCGTCGAGGCAGGCCCGATGAATCATCTCAGCAGTCAGAATCTCTCGTAGGTGACCGACATGGAACTCTCCTGAGGGCGTGATTCCCGAAGCTATGACTTGCGACCCATCTCTGTTCTGTAACGTCTGCGCGGTATGGTCCGCCCAGTGCATTTGACTTCCTCAAACTGTGACTACTCTGACCAATCCACGGAGGGGCGCGCCCTCAAGCTCGTTGTTGTTTGACTTGTTGGCGAGCACCATGCAGAGTTTGACGTCAGCTCCAGCTGACCTGAGGTTCCTGATGGTCTTGCGCATCGTGGTGCCAGAAGAGACAACATCATCGACCACTACAACGCGTTTCCCTGCTACGCCGGCGAAGACCTCGGAGAGGTGGCCGCCTTCATCTGCGTTAATGCTCCTGCTAATCGAGAGGTCGAGATCCATCTGCCCTGCTATGGCCTGGGCGAAGGCAATTCCGTTGAGGCTGATGCCTACTATCGCATCAACCTCGTCACCTATCTCTTCCTCGATTATGTCGACAAAGATGTAGGAGGCTGCCTCTATCCTGCCGGCCTTGACTGCAATCGATCTCCAGCCTACCTGGATGTCAGAAGGACGGTCTTCTGTGGCGACTCCACTTGAGGACAGCCACTGGATGGTGGTCTGGGACAGGGAGAGCTCGTCTGCTATCTGCTGGGTGTTCAGGCCCTTGTTGCGAAATGCATCCACCTTGCCTCGCAACTCATCTACGCTCAGTGGCATCAAACCGCCCCACCGCTGGTTATCTATGAACTCACCGGGGGTGGAATATGAGTAAATACTGACTTTGAGCCTCTAAAAGCGCCCGGTGCTGCCGAAACCACCCTCTCCGCGCTCAGTTTCACCAAGGTCCTCGAAGTCGACTTCACGGAAACCAACCTCTGGTATCGGGGAGATCAGTATCTGAGCAATTCTCTCTCCTGCCTTGACCGTGTACGAGTCCCCCTCTCCTATCCAAGTCATCAGCACGAACAACTCGCCACGATAGTCAGCATCTATTGTTCCGATGCTGTGCGGCAGAATAAGTCCCTTGGAGCCGAGTGAGGAGCGTGCCCTCACCTGCCCTTCGTAGCCAACAGGTATGGCGACGTGCAACCCTGTCCTGAGTTTCATGCTCTGTCGGAATGGCACAATCGAGTCCTCAAGGGCGTACAGATCCCAACCGGCAGCATGCTTACTGCCTTGAGTCGGCAGTCTTGCGTTGGGGTGGGTGCGAGCCACCTTGACCTCAAGTCCCTCCTCCATGAGTTTCGTGCGCCGTTCCAGTCTTTGACCGTTCGCAAGAGGCCGATGACCCCCGGTGGGGTGAAAAGGGGGCCATGATTCGGCAGGCCGATGACTGACTACGACTATGATGCTCTAATCGACCGTGCGCGTGAGCGCATACCCAAGGGCATCAGCGAACGCTCACGCTGGACCATGCCCGAGCCGGACATACTCATTGAGGGTAGTCAGACTATCTTGCGTAACTTTGCGGACATCGTAAACGCGATGGACCGTGATGCTAATCATGTCTATCAGTTCCTACTCAACGAGCTCGGTACCTCGGGTACACGCGAGCAAACCCGTGTGTTATTCAAGGGGCGTGTCCCTCCTGTTAGAATCAAAGAGAAACTGGTTGCATACGTCAAGGCATTCATCCTGTGTGATCAGTGTCGCGCCCCCGATACCCGCTTTATCAAAGAGGGCAGAACTAGTCTGCTCAAGTGCCAGGCCTGCGGAGCAACCAGGCCAGTTAGGCTCTGAGTCTGAGGACTGCTTTGGCCCCATTACCGAATACCGGAGGAATCGTTATACCGAATTCGATACAAGCAGTGCCATGCCAATAGCAAGGTACTGGGTCGTGAAGACCGGCGGAAATGAAGTAACAGAAGATATGGCGAATGTCTGGAAGGAGAACTTCCTAGAATACGCTATGCAGAACGGATGCCTGAGGGGAGCATTGGTGGCAGATGATGAGAGAATCATCGCAGTCTCGATGTGGCCCGATATGGCTACTCTGGAAGCAGTCGTGGAGAGCGACCACTACTCGGTGATAGGAGAGGCAGTGGGCGCATCATGGGGTGCAGGTGGAATCGACCTCTCGGAAGACATCGAGTTCGTCTGCAATGGAGACGTCCTCGCGATGATGGTTCCCGGTGGGATGTAGTCAGGAGAAGTCGAGGAGGACCTTGCCCCGATTCTTTCGGTCGTGGATGTGCTTCTGAGCTTCTGCCACCTGCTCAAACCTCCAAACTGAGTCTATAACTGGATTAATCTGTCCCTTGAGGAGCATCCCTGAGAGCGCCTCAAGGTGTCCTCGGAAAACTGACTCGTCGTCTAATAGTCCCATGTGGACTCCGAAAACAGCCTTGTTGGAACTCATCATCTTCAGTGGGTCGAAGCGCGGCGTTGATGCCCACATCCTAAGGGCTGTCAGAGTTG
>NTJT01000016.1 GCA_002457605.1 Marine Group II euryarchaeote MED-G34
CTACCTCCGCGTTCTCGACATAGCCGATTTCAGTCCAGTAGGAATGGAGGTCACTTCCTACTTGGTGATAACACTGGTTCTATTCTACTTCGCGTACGCGCACCTGCGACAGCAGCAGCACCTCGCAGTAGTTGCCTCGGGTGGAACTACCATGCTAGTGGCTAAACCTCAACTCTCCCTAGTCTTACTACTATTCTTCTGCGTTACCGCATACTGGATTGGATCGACCGCAGTCTTCGCAGTCGGACTCGTCCTGCTACTACTAATCGTGCACGGCGATTCCATACATCCTCCGAAGCATTGGATTGCAATGGGCGTCCTTCTGATGCTATTCTCCAGTTGGCTCTGGATTTCTGAGATCCAGCAGGCGGTCGCCGGGCTGGTCCCGTTCCTCGTCCCGTGGCTGTTATCTCCTGAGGATGAGGGTGAGTTCGAAGGAGCCCTGTTACCTATTTCTGACTCCCCAGCACGGACCCGCGCCGCTAGGATGGTGCCGTGGTATGGCGGCACGGCCTTTCTACTCCTGACATGGCTGCTGCTGACCATAGAGATAGACGGCTCCAGCCTCCAAGCCCACGAGTTCTATGGTGCCCCCCTCATCGGACTTCTCGCCGTTGGCCTGACACTGTATGCTTGGGGTCGCTCGATTACACCTAAGGCGGGCGCCTCAATGGTCGGAGTAGTGCTACTGACTTCCATCGCTCTCGCGAGCGTCGCTGACCAGATATCACTCCCAGGAGACCCCAGTTTAATATTCACAAACGGCATTACCAGAGGCGCAGTCGCTCTGTTCTTGTTGACTTGGCTGATATTCGCCCTACCACCGACCGCACAGCAGGCATGGCGTACTGCGAGCACCACTCTGCCTAAGCTCAGAGAAGGTGGCCTACGCAATAGTAACTCTGCCCGTACGAGACTTCTGGCCTCGCATCTAGCACACCTCGGCATCCTATTGCTGTTGGTTGGACACGTCTTGACCACTACCCTTGTCGATCGCTCGGACCCGTCTCACCTAGTAACTCTGGAGCGGGATCAGCCGGTCGAGCATGACGGATATGAGCTGGTATTCGTAGGAACTGAATTGATATCCGCAGAAGACGAGGCCTACGATTTCGCCGTCGGCGATGGCTTCGTTGGAGTGTTAGTCGAGGTAAGAAGAGACGGTAATTTGATTGACACTTTGAGACCAGGGATGCTACGGTTTGACTCGCCAAGCGGAGCAGTCAACTCGCGTTCGGAGGTTGATAGGATGACAGGCCTGACAGGCGACACTATCGTGATTCTGGACATCTTCCAGTCCAACGACCTTCTGAGTTCGATGATTCTTGGTGGGACCGATGAAGTAGAGACCGTCAGGATTACCGTACACAGTCTGAAGGGAAGCCACTTGGTCTGGGCAGGGTGGGTCCTAGTAATGCTTGGCGGGGCTCTAGCCCTTGCCTCCAGTGACCGCTCTGCAGAGCACTAGCAGCGAGAGAAAAAATCACCTTCGGTGATACCGTTTGTATGAAAAAGGGGGAGCCGGTCGGCGGGTCGCCTAGGAGGCCTACCAATGGACGACGGAACGATAGTTCACATCGATTATGATCTCTTCAATGCGGAGACAGAGAAGCTCATCGAGACGACTCGCGAGGAGGCTGCCAAGGAGCACGACGTCCACGACGAGACCCGAACTTACTCTCCTATGGTTACCGTGATTGGCGACGGCCGACTGATTCCCGGATTTGAGAACCATCTGTCCGAGGCTGAGGCTGAGACGGACTACAATCTCGACATTGAGGCCGCCGACGCCTACGGCGAGCGTGATGCGAGCCTCGTCGAGACCATCGGTCAAAACGTCCTGTTGCGCAGTGTGAAAGACCCTGAGATGCTCGGAATCGGCTCTCAGGTAGAGATTGGTGGTCGCACCGGTATCCTCCAGTTCCTCAGCGCCGGGCGCGCGAGGATAGACTACAACCACCCGCTAGCTGGCGTAACCCTTCGCTATGACTACCGAATCACGAAGGTAGTTGAGGACCGCACCGAGAAGGTCGAGACACTGCTCAACATGAACACTGGCCGTGATGACTTCGAGGTCGAATTCGATGGTGATGACTTGACCGTCACCACTCCTGAGGCCATCGCCTACGATCAGAACTGGTCCTTTGCCAAGTTCAGCCTCGTACGTACCCTGAGAGACCACCTTGGGGTTGGAGTTGTCGTATTCAGAGAAGTCCACGAGCCCCGTGTGATTTCTGAGGAAGAGTAACCGGCAGACGTCCATGAGTCCAATATGGGGCTCGCAGAGTCATCAAACGACACGCGGATTGAAGATAGGCTGTCGTTTCCGATTGACGATGAAGCGTAGCAGCACTGCGGTTTCCATCATAGCAATCTTGCTCGCATCTACACTGACCAGTGGATGTCTCGGGCTGGCTGCCCAGAGAGAGGTCATGGAGACATGGAGGGAGCCGCCATTGACAATTGAGAAGGAGGAGACCTTTGGCTGGGACCACACTTTCTACTCGTCAGGAGTGGAGGCGGCCGACCCGTACGAGAGAGAGGAATTGATTCAGTTCGACGAGAGCGTCACCATGCTTGTCATTAACTTCCGTGCGCAATTCCCTTGGTCATCTCAGATTGAGGAAGTCATTGGTAACCAGACTAACGAGTTGCGATATGTCGAGGTGCGTCTGTATGAGCCCGGTGTCAAGGAGGCCGGTGGAGATCCGTTCTGGGAGATTGAGACTAGTAGCGACTACCCACAGACACGATTCTCCATAGGCAACGGCACCTTCGTAGAGGGCAAGTGGACCTTCGAGGTCGAGGCCCGTGGCTATGGTATCACTGCACCGATAGAGCAGTTATCGTTCCACGATCATTTCGACGTCTATCTGACCATAACCCGTCCATGCGTGCGCTTTGATGAGGTGCATGAGAGCGGAGAATGCACCTACTTGACTGAACTGGACTAGCCTCTAGCCTCTATGTTGAGATGCGTAGCGCTTATGAGTCGGGGGCAGGTCGCCGCGACGCTGAGGATTCAACTTGGATGAGAGTCTAGCCCTTCTCGTGCCGCATGATGTGTACGAGCAGCACGCAGTGCACATAGGGACTAATCAGAAATCCGCCGACATGAAGAAGTTCCTAGACACCTTGCGTCAGGACTCAAGCGGACTGCATCTGATAGACGTCCACGAGACTGATTCGCGCATCAGAGTAGTGGCCAAGTTCCTATCTCGCTTTGACCCTGACAGGATTCTCGTCGTGAGCGCTCGGCAATACGGTCAGCGCCCTGCTCGCAAGTTCGCCGACAACATCGGCGCGATGCGCATCGTTGGGCGCTTCATCCCTGGTACACTAACCAATTCTCGTCTTAGGACCTACATCGAGCCTGAAGTAATTCTTGTCACCGACCCGGCTGCAGACTCCCAGGCCCTGTCGGAGGCAGTGAACTCAGGCCTACCAGTGGTCGGTATCTGTGACGCAAACAACAGACTGCGCAACGTCGACCTAGTGCTTCCGGCCAACAACAAGGGTCGACGCTCGCTCGCTCTCGTCTACTGGCTGCTGGCTCGAGAGATTCTCAAGATTAGGAGCTCCATATCTGACGCTGACTGGGAACGATCCCAGAGCGTCGATGACTGGGAATCTACCTTCTGATGCCGCGACGGCCTCATAGAGGGGTTACCGAACCGCCGCTCGTGCCCAATGAGTCTGTGCCACTATTCCTCGCCCCCATGGCAGGAGTCACCGACCTTGCCTACAGGCTTCTCGCGCGCGAGTGTGGTGCTGATGTTACTGTCACCGAGTTCACCGCCGCTTCGGGTTTGACTAGGCGCAACACGAACTCATGGCTCAAGGTCGAAAGCGATCCACGCGAGAAGCCATTCATCCCGCAGATATTCGGCGGGATTACCGCAGAGATGGTCGAGACCGTCGAATTGCTACAGGACAGGGCCGATGTCATCGACATCAACTTCGGCTGCCCGGCTCCCAAGGTCTGCCGCACTGACGCCGGGGCCGCTCTGCTCAGGAATCCAGACAGAGTCGTAGAAATGGTCAGAGCCTGTCTCGATGTAGCCGAGGTACCGATTACTGTCAAGGTGAGACTTGGTACCGGTGGTGGTCCCAACACTGCTCTAGAGGTTGCTCAGCGGCTGGAGGAGGAGGGCATCGAGCGAATCTGCGTTCACGGCCGCACACTGCGTCAGAGGTACTCCGGCGAGGCCGACTGGCAACAGATTCGCAGTATCGTAGAAGCCGTTGACATCCCAGTCATCGCCAATGGCGATGTGGTCGACGCGGCTACCGCCGCAGCATGCCTCAAGGCTACTGGTGCAGCCGGCCTTATGATCGGACGCGGAGCCATAGGTAGGCCAACAGTGTTCCATGAGATTAAGCGTGATATGGGCTGGCACAATGAGAATCCTCCATGGGGTTCCGACGACCCCGCAATGGCCCGACTTTGGTGTTGGGAGCGATATCTCAAATTGAGTGATGAAGTATATCCTACACAGATGAACAAGAACCTCAAGCGGCATGCGGTATCTTTCACTAAGGGACTACCAGGCGCCTCAGCCATGAGGGTCGACCTCCACTCCATACAAGATCAAACTGAACTCGGAAGCAGGGTCACCGAATATCTAGAGGCGCTCACTGAGCCCCATACTGTGGCTGCTTGATAGACGAGTTAATCAGAGCATGTCCGATGCGAGAAACGTGTTCCCCTCTTACAATGTACTTGGAGAGAACCTCCAACCCTGCTCAACTGAACCCATCACAGGTTGGTTCAGAGACGGCTGCTGCAATACTGATCGCAGTGATAGGGGCCTGCACACAGTATGCTGTTTAGTCACAGATGAATTTCTGGAGTTCGCACGGCAGCAGGGAAACGACCTCATAACTCCTGCACCAGAGTTCAACTTCCCTGGGCTGAAGGCTGGAGATAGGTGGTGCGTATGCGCCCAGACGTGGCAGGATGCAACCGAAGCAGGGGTGGCATGCCCTATCGTGCTGGAGGCAACACATGAGGAGACACTTCAGATAGTCGCTCTAGAGACTTTGGAACAGCACGCCGACTGACTATGCCAGAGCCTCGTCAAGCCGCTGAGCAACAGTTCTCATCCGACGCAGCGTCTTCTCGACCCGACGCATCACCTTCTCCTTCACTGCATCTCCGTCCCTGCCGGCGATTCTGAATCCGTAAGGCATCCTGCCTCCAAGGGTGTTGAGCAGTATTTTCTGAGAATCCACTGGCACCGGATTCAGTATCTTCTGCACCTTCTCGATGTTCAGCGACTTCTTCTTGACACCCGAGATTAGGGCTTTTGAGACGGAATCGTCCAGTCTACCTATCCCTCCCCTTGTCATCAACCAATCTTCGCCTCGCGCATCGTACTGCCGCATCAGGCCACCATACACGTCTTGGGCTATTCGATCCAGCATTGGTACACGCTCGACGATGCCCGCAGCTCGCATGCGCTCAATCGATCTTTGGACGCGGGCTCGGGAATCGTCGCACTTATCTGCCAGAGCGAGCAGTGTGACGGCCCTACTGCTTGACAACAGCTCCTCGAGTAGGTTTCGCGACAACTTGTCACCCGGCTTGGCTCGCTCACCACTCAGCCCGAGGTCACGTACCAGTGCATCGAACCAGTCCTCACCTTCCGCGATGGCACCCGGCTCGGCCACTTCGATGCGGAAGGCCATCTCCTCATCCTGACTAGAGGCAACCATCCTGTCGTCAGACTCGGAGACGACTTTGACTAGCTCGGATAGGCGCAGGTCCAGAATAGCTCGAGCCTGGACTGAGACCAGCTCGATAGCCGCGCTAACCGAGCCCCCTCTGAGAACGTGGATGTGCCAGCGCCCCTCAGTGTCAGCGGCTAACAGTCCGGATTCCCTTAGTTTGACGAGTTGGTGGTGGACGCCGGTTTGAGACAGGCCGCTGGAGTCCCCCAGTGCCCTAGCGTCCCAACCTCTGAGAGGATCAATTAACACTGTCTCACGCAACAGTCTGTGCAGTGCACCCTGTTCATCCTCGACGCTAACCCCCTCTGTCTTCCGTCTGACCATCCCCATCGAATCGAGCAGCCAAGCCAGTAGGACATCTGGGTCTTTGCTACCCGTCGGCATCGGCGATTCGGACAGCCTGACTCTGAACATGCGCGCTCCGCGCGCATTCCGAGGCTCAAGAGGCTTGGCCAGTCTCCGGTACCGACTCAGGCGTATTCGACGCGAACGTCCAACCACGGGTAGTCTACCTCAGAGGTTTGCAGCCCGGACATGTGAGGCGCTAGAGCTAGTTTGGCTGGGCATAGTATACCGCGTTGGCGCAGTACTCCTATCGCTGAGTGCACCGAGGCACGAGATCTACCGAGATCGCGCGCTAGTTGGGCCTGCGAGACTGGTTCAGGAGTCTTAGACAACCTTGCGACTACTTTGCGTTGTACTGTTGACAGTCCGACTGGAAGCATTTCAGCTGCACGACTTTGGTCAGTCACTCCAGTCCCGGCGAGAATCTCTACCTGTGTGGGCGCTCCGGCGTAGTAACAGGTCCTCCCATTTACCGGCATAGTGGTCACTGAAGACTCATTCACGAGCACGTCGAGGTGGTGGCGAAGAGTGCCGTTGGCAGCGTCCAACTGGCGCTGCAACTCACGGAAGTGAATTCCTGGAGAACGCTCAAGGGTGTTGAGAATACGCTTCCTAAGTGGATGCTCCCAAGAGTGGTCTTTGGGCGCTGTCAGAGTGCCCTGAGCAGCAGGCGCGATTAACGGCAGAAGGCCAGCAAGCCCCAGTGCTCCCCCTGCTATCGCAGCAAGCCCATCAACGAACCAAGGACGCGTACTGCGCCACTGTTCAATCAGTGCCATGACACCCTTCGTCGTCGTACAACCTTTGAAGCATACGGTTGGTTGTTCAGGGCATGCTCGATAAGCACAGTCACTTGGGCCCGACGACCTTGCCCTGATACAGTTTCATGTAAGCGACCAGTGGACTTAGCAGCCTTCCAGCCTCTCGCCCATGCTCGGTGAGGCGGTAGATGACTCGGATTGGAGGGCCGTCCTCAACGACTCTGTCAACAAGTCCGTTCTGAACGCAGGTGGTCAACTTGTCCGAGAGGGTCCTGCTACTGATACCGTGCAGAAGCTTTCTCATCTCGTTGAAGCGACGATCACCAGCAATATACAGAGTCGCTAAGATCTCGATGGTCCACTTTGAGCTGAAAATTGAGAACGCATCTACGGCAGCATCGACCTCCCAACCAACATCGAAATCATCATCGTTGTATTTCCCGAACGACCTGCGAATCACCGCGCCACTTTCCTCCACTTCGGAGATTGTCTCACGAATCATCTTGAGGTCTGAGGAGGAGATTCGCAAGGGTCCACGTGACATTGGTAACAGGTTGTGCAGGACCCATCTAGTGTATAAAATGCACCTCGGTGTAATCGTGAATACTTCTCGATTGATATACAGGAATTGGATGATTAGTGCGTAAACTGCACTAAGTAGCAGGAGGAAACTACATGGATAAATTATTGGAGAATTGGTTGGACGAGACGATAGGCGATGATGATGTAATAGTTGAGTTGCCGAGGTTAAGTCTGAGGGCTTTGCTCTACGCAAATATTGCCAACTACCGGGCACCTGCTTGGGTTCAATCTCCCCGGAAAGAGATGTAGTCAGGCTTTTCACGAATTAGTATAGGATGGCCTACGTCCTTCGATTAAGGCGCTCAAACCCTCGAGCGCGTCTGCAGTTTTGAAAATCCCTTCCAGTCCCACGAGCTCGCTCTCTAGGCCTGCCTTGAGATCTGAGCCAGTAGTCGCGTTGAGCAAATCGTTTGCCGTCGAGAGTGCGATTGGCGCAGCTCTAGACAGCGACTTGAGTTGCCTAGAGACTATCTTGTCCGTGGCGTCGAAGCCAACTGAAACCTTTCCGGACATCAGCAAGGACATGTTTCCGTCCGAGTAGAACGAAGTCGCGAAGGCGACCGTGGGATTCTCATAAGAAGGCGGACGACCGGGATACTTGTCCTCGGGCTTACCTGTAGATGCTATCGAAGTCACGGTGTCCTCGACTTGCCAGGGCTCGATTAGATGAGTCAGCAGACCGAATGCCTCGGCGGTTGCAGCATCGAGAAAGTTCCCTGCGAGCACTGCATAGCGAGCGCATTCGATACCACAGATACGAGGCGTCCGTTGAGTGCCTCCAAGCCCGGGATAGATTCCAATTCCAGTCTCGGGGAATCTGAACTGGGTACGGCGGGTGCCGACCCTGTAGTCGCATGCTAGGGCTAGCTCAAGCCCCCCGCCAAGCGTCAGTCCGGTAGTTAGCGCAATCGTAGTCTTCGGACTGCTCTCTAACTTGTCTAGAACCGCGTGACCGTGCGCGGTGAAGTCGTAGATGTCCTGAATCGCATCGTCACGAATCTTGTCAACGAAGAATTTCACGTCTGCGCCAGCAACGAAGGCCTTCCCGGCTCCTTCCAATACAATCGTTGTGATATCATCACGGGTGTTCAGTCCATCCAACGCTTCCCCCAGTTGTGATACTAAGGTGACATTCAGCGCATTCATCGCCTCAGGCCTGTTTATGCGCACTGTGGCGATGCTATCTTCGACTTCGACATCGATGTATGAGAAATCGAACAACTCTTTCCTGTCAGTGAACCAGTCAGGTAAATTCAACCCCGCCTCTGCAGCGTATGCAGATGCCATACGCACAGCCTCGCTCACGCCTATGTGGTTGGCAAGCTCAAATGGTCCATTTGCCCAGCGCAAACCGACCTTGGCACCCCGGTCGACGTCCTCCATTGAGCAGATACCCTCGTCCACTATCTGGGATGAGACGGCAAAGACCTGTCCGAGTAGACGCTCGCGGATAATTACTGCAGACTCGTCACTGCATCCCTCATCTTCTCTAATCTCCCATGTCCTGCCTTCTGCGACGAGATCGCGCAGGCTCTGAGTGGCCAAGTAGCGCGGTGTATCTAGTTGCGCAGCTAGGTAGTCGGTAGAGTGCAGTGCAATTGGAGATCCTGTCAGGTTCATCAGTGCGAACGGCCCGAGGCCGATTCGAAATGCATCGCGTGCTACTGCATCAATCTGACCAGTCGAGCCAACGCCTTCCTCTAACAATCTACAGGCCTCGTTCAGCCAAGGCACGAAGAAGCGGTTGACGACGAAGCCCGGTTTATCCTTGCAGACGATGACGACTTTACCCATGGTCTTGCAGTACTGCTCCACTGCGGCCAGAGTCTCCGACGAAGTGGTTTTGGCAGGGATGACCTCAATCAGCCTGTTTTTGGCTGGGTGATAGAAGAAGTGCAGTCCAACGAAGCGATCTGGCCTGCCGACAGCTTCGGCTAGGTCGTTGACGGAGAGCGACGAGGTGTTGCTGGCTAGGATGGTGTGCTCGTCGCAGACATCGTCTAGGATGCCGAATACCTCAGTCTTGATGTCGAAGTCCTCGAACACCGCTTCGATGACTAGGTCTGTGTCAGACGCGACGTTCTCAGTTCCGACTACTCCAGTGACACGACTCCTGATGCCCTCTATCTGGGTCGGTGAGAAGATCCTCCTCTCCAAAGCCTCCTCAAGAAAGTCTGAGATAATCTGTTGGCCCCTGTCGACCCACTGCTGCTCCCGGTCGACCATCTGGACCTCGAAGTGCTCTTGAGCGCTCTTCTGGGCGATTCCCGAGCCCATGTTTCCCGCACCGATTATCGCTATGCTCTCCACGGTGCGCATACTCCGGCCACCTGCCTTTCATCCATCAATGCAGCGGAAAGCAAATTTCCGGTCGCCGCGAACTTATTCAGCCGGGTCAACCTGAGCAGGGTATGGAGCGCAGCCGTCGCCTCGCTGTGCTACTGGCTCTTCTGTTCTTAGTGTCCCTCTCGCAATCCGTTTTCTCTCAGTCTACCGGGATGACTGGCAAGTCGGTCAGTGGTTGCACTTGTCATTCCAACTCAGGCTCCCTGTCGCCTTCAATGAGTGGTCTACCCTTCGGAGCAGGCGGCTACACACCGGGAGCCACATATTCCCTGATCTGGGATGGCGGTCCGCATGTCTCAGGCGACGGTGGATTCAATCTAGACGCGAGCGCCGGAAGTTGGCACAATCTCGGCAACTCGGTCCAGTTACAGAGCGGCGAACTGACTCACAGCAACGACGCCGCGCGCTCGTGGAGCGCTGACTGGATCGCCCCTGCCACAGGAACCGGCGATGTCGATTTCACACTGGCCGTTCTCTACGCCAATGGTAACGGACAGAACTCCGGCGACACCTGGGGAACCGGTGCGTGGACTCTTGGTGAATCCAGCGGCTCAGGAGACTCAGCGCCGGTGGCTTCCAACGTCACCTACGTCCCCACTAGTCCAACCAAGGGCACCGGACTCGGAGTCTCTTACGACTATCATGACGCTGATGGAGACTCCGAACAGGGCACACTAATCAAGTGGTGGAGGGATGGACTCAGAGTCTCAGCAATAGACGATCTAACCGATGTGCCAAACAGCTGGATTGGAAGGGGGCAGCAATGGCAGGTCGAGGTGACTCCCTCTGATGTAAACCAGGACGGCGAGCCTGTGTTGCTCAACCCAGTGACCATTGGCAACACATTGCCGGTTGCGAGAAATCTCGAACTATCTCCAACAGACCCTCTGGACAATGATGACCTCAGTCTTGACTACGAGTACTTCGACCTCGATGGCAATACCCAGCAGAACACCGTTATTCAGTGGTATCTTGATGGTGGGATGATACCAGAACTGGATGGCTCGACCACCGTATCGAGCCTGTGGACGAGGTCAGGGGACGAGTGGCAGGCTTCGGTGAAGCCCCATGATGGGACCGATTACGGTGACACCGTCTGGACACCCGTGCTAGTCATCGGCTCTTCGAACCTGCAACCCTCGGTTACAGCATACATCACACCCTCGGGCAACGCTGTGACCACCGATGCCCTACAGGTCATCGTGGGATACAGTGATCCCGATGGAGACCCCAAGGAAGCGACTGAGATTAGATGGCTCAGGGACGGGACTCAGATTTCTGCTTACAACGACTTGAACTGGGTTCCACCCGAAGCCACTTCCAAAGGCGAGTCTTGGCTCGCCGAGGTCAGAGTTTCTGACGGACTGATATGGTCTGAATGGGTAACTACTAGCACGGCTGTTATACAGAACACGCCTCCTGTGGTGACCTCAATCTCTATGCTCCCAGAAGGGAATCTGATTACCACGATGAACTTGACAGTATCTTGGGAGCAGAGCGATATCGACGGCGATGCAGAGTCGAACAGTGAAATCCGCTGGTGGGTCAATGGTGAGTGGGTCAGTGAATACGATGGCATGGAAACGGTCCCCGCCTCTGAGACAATTAGGGACCAGCATTGGTCGGTACAGGTCATCCCTGGTGATGGAGAGGGTCTTGGATCATCGATGAAGACTAATGCACGAACAATACAGAACGCTCCTCCTGGCGTGCCCGAGATAATGTTGGGAGGAGACTTCGGATCATCCGAACTAGGGGTGCCTGACTCTGTTCATGACCTAGTGACACAGGTTACTTCTGAGGACCCCGACGAGGAGATGGTTCTGTTCGACTACCAGTGGTCTAGGAACGGCTTCCATGTGCCGGACCTCGATAGCCAGCCAGTGGTCCCCTCATCAAGACTTGAACCCGGTCAGACTTGGAGAGTTACGGTCATCGCAAGCGATCCATGGGGTCTAACCTCATCATTCTCCAAAGAGGTAGAAATCGCCAACCTTCCTCCCTCCGCTTCATGGTCGACATCGCCCGAACCGCTGATTCCGGGAGCTATGATGAGCTTCGATGGAACCGCGTCTACAGATTCGGATGGAGAGGTGGTGACTTGGTTCTGGACTGTCAACGGTGTCAGTTTGTCCGGGCCGGTAATTGACGTGCTTCTCCCTGGAGGAGTGCACACGGTCGCACTAACTGTGATAGATAACCTAGGCGATTCTGACACACTGGAGAACGAGGTGGTTCTGGGCTCGGTCAACTCGGTTTCAGAACTCTCAGCTTCTCTCGAAGGCTCTACAGTCATACTCACTTGGAACGGTGCTTCCTCGGAGTACCGGGTCTACAGCTCTACTAGCCCAATCACAACCGTGGTCGGGCTGACAGCGCTCGACGCGGTGCCAGCATGGGGAGATCCTGTACCGCTCGATATGACTCCCGTTGGAGTTACCAGCGATACCTCATGGAGCGGAACAGCTCCCGCTGCAACAGTACTCTACTATGCTGTAACGACGATGGTAGACGGACATGAGGTGGTTTGGGTTTCAGGCGCGAACATGGTTAGCGTCGATGCCACCGCCGCCGCTGAATCAGTCGACACTGATCCAACTGGCTCGCCCAAACTCCTCGCTCTGCCGATAGCCGCGCTGATGATGATTCTGGGTGCAGCGGCCATCGGAATCATACTGGTGGAGAGCCGCAGGAGGTCGACGTGATGCGCTCTCGGACAACTGTGCTAATCATCATCGCACTGCTATTCGCCACCAGCGCCAGCGTGGCAAACCCTGCCGGTGAGGGCGATGCCGACCGCGACTACACCTGTGGAGGCTCATGCCACGGCGACCCGGCACTCAGCAGTCCATCGGACGGAACCGTGACAGTATCGGTCGACCCCCTCTCATTTTCTGGCACCGCGACGGCAGTACATGTAACGGCCAGTGGTATGAGCTTGTCAGGCAACCGACTACTAGGGGTATTCCTGCTGAGTTCAACCAGCGGCAACGACGATCATCCCGAGGACCATGGTTGGAATATCCTGCAGGACCCTAATGGAGGCACTCACAACTATGTTGAAGTCGTCGTCCCACCCAGCGGCTCAGTGACGCTTACTTGGGTGATGTTGGCTCCAGCACAGTCCGGCATTCAGACTCTCTTCACAGAGATTCACCATGGCTCCAACCCTAACAGCAATAATTGGGCCTATTCGGCACTCACTCGCGGATACACGGTGGATGTCCAGCCCGTGCCAGAGAATCTACCCGGCTTCGCTTTCGACTGGACCCCCGAGACCAGAGTGACCGGTGACGACTCACCGACTGTGGTTGGAACACGGAACACAACTTCAGTGGCGGTTCAGTGGATGCTAGAAGGGGAATGGGTGCCGCACGATGCCGAGGTCACAGGTGAGGGCGACGAGTGGCATGCAATGCTCCCGGCAACTATCGGTGAAACTCGGATTCAGTATCAGGTCACCACGTCTAACGGAGACTTTTCGATAGTCCAGCCGTGGTTGACCGTGGCCACTGAACCAGCCGCTTTCGACGGCGAGATATGGGGTGCAAGGGTGCAAGCCCTAGCTTTCGGATTACTTGTCATGGCGTTCTTACTCTCGCTGCAGGCGAGACTTTCTCCTTGGGATGGACGCCCCGAACTTGACCACACCGAGGAAGTCGAGGCTGCCGAGACGCCGCCTGAGCCTCCAGGCCTAGAGCCTGCAGACGACTACTGGTCGAGACTGGTCCCGTCCGAGGAGAATCCTGGATGGTTGTGGGATCCAGTTGAGGAAGAGTGGGTGGCAGACCCGAACAATCCACCGGAGGGTGGTGAGTAATGTTCGGCGCAGCGACATTCCACGCCGCGATGGCTGAAGTGGTCGTGGGAACGATGGTATTAGCCACAATTTGCGCGGTGGGCTGCACAATAGCCACAATCTTCCCGAATATTGCCGGTGGAAGACTGTCATCCGAGCGAGTTATGGTTACGATGGACAAGGCCTCCATCGCCGGGGCCTTGCTAGGCCTTGTGTTCATGCCTATCGCAGCTCTGAGCGGTTCCTTCGCAGCCGACAACGTCGTCAATAACGCCCTGCTCTACAACAAGTTCGTGTACACCGGTCTTGCATTTGGGTTCTGGGCCTCGTTCGTCATAGGCAGGGTTCGCCTAGGTCCGGGAGTCTGGCAACACCGCTCGCTTAGCGTGCTTCAGGGAGCCACGGCGGCCATGGCGATGCTGATGACCACCATGGCTTCGTCAATTGGTGGCAAGTTGGTCCGCGGTGAATCGCTGTTCGATATCATGCCGGTTTGGTTGCCCTCTGATTCGGCCACCGTCCTCAATCCGGTCTTCTCAGCCGTACTACTCCTCGTGGGCATAGCATCTCTGGTTGTGGTGTTCAGACTCGGCCCTAAAGCCGAACGCATTTCGCTCGATTAGTCGCGAGGTTCGTCCTCATCAGACTCATCAGAATCGTCTTCGTCTTCCCATTCATCAGACTCATCTTCGTCATCCCAGTCATCTTCGTCCCACTGGCAGTCCTCATGTTCAGTATGATTCTCGCACCATCTCTCATCATCCCACTCGTCCTCATGAGGTGGCATTCCCACTCCCATCAGCTCCATCATCATGGCAGCGCAGGACCTGACTAGTGGCTCGAGACCCGATGTAATCTGCCACATTGCATCGTGGCTGATTACCGTGCTCTCTTCATTGTCATCATCATCGTAGGTAATCATCTCGAAGCCTGAGCCGTCATCCAACTCTACGGCGTGAGTGTTCTCCCAGAAGGTCTCAAAGACATGACTATGGCACCACATTTGGGCCATCTCACGAAGGACCTCAGGAGGTACTCGCATCTGATTCTCTTCACGCATATCGCGATCATCGTTTCCACGATGCTCATCCCTCTCCCGCATGTCAGTGCGACCATCCATCATCCTGTTCTCGAATATGTCTCTCAGCTCTTCGCAGGCCTCGTCATCGCCGTCATCGCAGGATATCTCAAGCCTCAACATTTCTCCGTCCAAAACAGCTCCATCCCTGTCTTCTCCAATTCGATCACTGGGTTCGTCACCCCTGTCGTCATTATCATCAGCGGCATTAGCATCACGATCGTCTCCGAGAGCTCCCGAGCCGAGAATGACCGATGCGAAAAGTAGTAGCCCCATGGTCAGGGCAATTTGGGCTGAGCGGTCTCCGGTTGTTTCTTTGCGACTTTCGTCCATGAAATTGTGCCCCCTCATGCTCCATTTGAATGATTTGACGACATGATTCAAAGAATCATGTATCAAAGACAGTCCAATATCGACTCCAGACGGTGGCAGTGCGTATCTGGGCTGAGGTCCATTTCTGCGATTCGCGCCCGCCCTGCCTCAGCCCATGACATACGGGTTCCGCTATCAGCTGCTTGTTCGAGAGATAAGTGCCAGGCGCCGTAATCACTACGGGATAGAAGCCGTCCATTCACACCGTCAATCACGCTGTCTCGAAACCCACCTTCGTTGACCATTAGCGCGGGTGTTCCAACTGAGAATGCCTCTACTGGAGTCAGACCAAAAGGCTCCCCGTGAGCCATACTCACAACAGCCCTAGCACCCCGAATGAGCGATGCCATCTCAGGAGAGCTGAGGCGCGGGGCAATCCATAGCCCGACTCCGCACGATTCGGCGTGTTGGGTGAGGCGTACGAGATCTTCTGGAGCACCCCCTCCGACATGAGCAAGTGAGACTCCGCTGCCGGCTAGCATCGAGATTGTCTCCCATGTGCCCTTCACCCAGCTGGCCCGGCCCACACTCACAGAGTATGGTGCGACGATGTCCTGCGACTCAGTTGGCTCATCTGACCCAGCCTTGGCAGGAAACTCATCTGATACGACGCTTGGCAGCAACACCCCTGCTTCGACACCGTAAACCTCGCCGATGCGAGCGGCGGTGTAACTGGAGTTGCCACTAATTGCTGAGCATGGTCTGTCTGTCAGGCCGCGGATGGCCTCGATGTCACGCCGTCTCGCCCGTGATAATAGGGCGCTTGTCAGACCTAGGCTACGCTTGGGTGAACCATCGATTTCTCTGTGAAGGACATTCTCATGTAGGCCCCGATGTGGCTCAAGCAGGTGGAGGTGAACTGCTATAGAATCAGGCACGTGTTCGAGCAGAGCGAGACTACCATCTCCACTGACCAAGTGGACAGCATCTGAAGTGGCTAGCACGGCAGCAAGACCGGAGCATCCTTGCCATGCCTTCGCGGCTGTGTCATTCCCTGAGTCAAGCACGGTCGAGAGTGTGTCGGTCGGCATCTCCCATGCCTCGTCAGGGGAGATCAGAGGTATTCCGAGCTCTGAGCAGAGCGACTCCAGCTCCGGCACAGGATGAAGCGTTGCCACGCTAACTGAAAACCTCCGAGCAAACGCAGGGAGATTACGCATCAAGTCACGCTCGGCACCCCCCATTGCAGCGAAACTGCCCTTTGCGACTACTAGGCCGCCGGCAGAGGGACCGTGCTCCCCATTACTCGTCATATCCGACCCATCACCCGCCCTCGTTTAAGTCCGATACGCCTTGGTGGGCACATGGTCAAGCGAGTTGTGCTGGCTAGAGGTGCCGCCCTCCTGTCGAGCACCGGTCTGGGCCGCGCTCACCATGCCATCGAGTCACTGCTCCAGCGCGCCATGGTCCCGGGATGGTCTAAGGTGACCACTCTTGAGCATCAAATTCTGAGTTTCGCACCGAATCGCCTTCTTACTAGGTGGCGCAAGCACCCCGCTTTCGTCTCATCCTCTGTGGCGAACTCGGAAGCCGATCTCCTGCACATAACTGATCAAGAACAAGCCCACCTCGTTCCTATGCAGTGTGAAATACCCGTGGTGGTGACTGTCCACGACATGTTCCACCTAGAGCCTCGTCAGATTAAGGCCGGTGATGTCAGAGTCCCCGTGGGCAACCAGAATCCCGGAGTGTTCCGCCGTCGAGACCTCAAGCGACTGAAGGAAGGTCTGGCGAGGGCAGACCTACTAATCTGCGTCTCGGAGATGACTAGGAGGGATGTGGAGAGGATGTTTCCGGGCAAGCCCACTGCTTTGGTACGACACCAGATAGATCTTGACTACTGGGACCCAGAGAGTAATCCACGCTCCAGAGAACTCATCGCCGAGCACGATGACGACTCGAAGTGTCTGATGATTACCGTTGGTACCGACGAGCCGCGTAAGCGGCTTGACTTCGTGCGCGAAGTCATTGACAGTCTTCCCGAAGAGGTAGCTGGTGACATCCACATGCTACATATCGGAAGCGAGGTTGAGTTGGACGATGAGCAACTTGTGGCTGCCTTCCAGCATGCTGAAGTCCTTCTGTTCCCTAGTATCTCAGAGGGCTTCGGCTACCCTCCCGTAGAAGCGATGGCTGCTGGATGCCCCGTAATCGCAGCAAATCTTCCAGCACATAATGAAGTAATACCAGACCAATGCTTAGTACCAGCGACGGATGTGGCCGCATGGGTCAACGAGATAGTAAAGGTCCATGCTGCTTGGATGCGAGCAGGTGGAGTTCCTAGGAATCCAGACGACTCTTTAATTGACCATGTAAGGGATAATCTGAGTGCCGAGGCACAAGGACAAGCCATGGCAAGAGCTTACGATGTTGTCAATTAAGGCGGTTGACAACAACTGCTTATATGCTATTTTCAGCCCGTAGGGCTGTGCTTCGTGTCGCAGACTTGTACAAAGGCTTCGGCTCCGGAAGACGCAGATTAGAGGTCCTAAAGGGAATCGATCTTGAAATCGAGCCTGGTGAACTGGTGGCTCTGATGGGCCCTTCTGGTTGTGGAAAGTCTACGTTACTCAACATCATTGGAGGGCTGTTGGATGCCGATTCAGGCTCAATCTCACTGGATCAGTTCAACTACGGAACGAAAAGCCCCAGTCGTGTAGTGGATGTCCGTAGGAGGGGAGTCGGCTGGATTTTCCAAGATTTTCACCTAATTGACAGACTAAACGCATTGGACAACGTTGTTTTCGCACTGGAACTCTCCGGTGTCCCCTCTAAACAAGCGGAACAGCAGGCTAGAGTTGCTCTCGAGAGGGTCGACCTAGCAGATCGCATGGAATTCATCCCCGATCAACTGTCAGGTGGACAGAGACAGAGAGTTGCTATTGCTCGGGCGATTGCAGGATCTCGGCCACTATTGCTCGCAGATGAGCCTACGGGAAATCTCGACGTGAAGAGTGGTCAGGAAATCATTGACCTGTTCAAGCAGCTTTGCGAAGAGGACGGAATATCAGTACTGATGGTCACTCACGACCCAACCCTGGCATCGATGGCTGACAGGATGCTGCTACTCCGGGACGGAGTCACTGCAGCGTCTGATATTCGATCAGCGTGGGGCGAAGAAGGGAGGATGGGAGAATGAGCATACTCGACGCTCTTAGGTTTGAGTGGGAATTGAGACGTACTTTCAGAATTATTTGGGCGATTTTCATATTACCTTTCGAATTACTTGCTGAATTGTTTGGTATAGAAATTGGAAGAGGTAAGCAAGAGAAAATGGAAAAATTACCTCTGAAAACTCGATTGATGTCACTCCCTGACAATCTGATGATGGCCGGGAAAAGCGCATGGAGGAGTAGGGAACGAGTCTTAGCCGTCTTTGCAGGTGTCTTCCTTGCATCTTTGGTAATCTCAACTGTTCTGGCTTACGGAGTCGGGCTATCACAAGCATTCCTTCAGTACTCATTGCAAGAGGAAATTTTTGATGCTAAGATTGATTTTGCTGACGATCCAGGAATTGACGCTGAAGGACGCACTAACGACTCCTTACTTTGGGAATCGATGTGTGATGAGTTCGTGGAGATGGAAGAATTCTCTGACTGTGGACTAGTCTTTGGACGCCAAGGAGTCAGAGTAGACGGCTTCTTCGATGAGGACTTCATCATCCCACAACCACTCAATGTAATCGCAGCCACGGGTCCGACAGGTGATTGGGAAAATGTCAGTTGGGACTATCCTGAGGCATTGGAATCGGGACCTCCGATTAACGGTGATAGAACTCTTCGTCTCTATGGAGATGGCATATGGGATGGAGAACTTGGTGAGAGACATTCCACGAGAGGACAAGATTCCAGAATCATCTACGGTAGTTGGCCTGCCAGTGCCGAAGATGCTGCTATTAACAGAACAATTGTGTTGCCTTCCGAGGTAGCTAGCAGTGCTGGAGTGGGAGTCAATGACACTATCTCATCCCTAACTTTCACCTATGTAACCGACTACCTTAGTTATCTCAACATTGGTGATGGTTTCGATGACTGCCAAGGAGAGGAGGACTTCAACGCCCAATCACAATATGCTTACTGCAGAGTCAATATGACCGTATACAATCTTACTGTCGCAGCAGTGTATCAAGAGGGAGGTGCTGGAAATCCAACACTACTATTCAATCCCGTGATGGTTTCAGATGCAGTTCTGAGTGACGAACAAAAACTCATCCTGATGGACAACGATCACGGATTCTTAGGTCTCGCAGTAGATAGGAACCAACTACCAACCACATCCACTGCAGATGCCACCAAGTGGCTTGACGCTCTGAAATTGGATGTCGAAGCAGGCAACTACACCAGTGCTGGAATTCTTGTAGAATACAATGACCTAATTTCCGGAACCATCACCTTCCTCAACATATTCCTAGGAATAATCCAGATATTCGACTACATACTGATGATACCAATAGTGGTTCTATCTTTCTCTGTTCTAATATACGGGCTCGTCCTATCTCTTGAGCAGCGTAAGAGAGAGATCTCAATCCATCGCGTCATTGGAGGGACAGAGGGTACCCTTAGTGGTATGATTATGCTAGAACTGGCTGTCACAAGCCTATTCGCTTGGTTTGCTGGGTACTCGTTGGCGTTACTATCCGTACCTTTGGTTCTGGACGCGGTCGGATTCATGTCATTCAGATCAGGAGGTATAGACATTAATCCGACCTTGAGCTTCTGGTCAACTTTCTTCATCATCTTACTGACAGTAGGACTCTCACTACTATTTGGTAAATCCAGAACAAGAGACTTCTTGAGAATAGAAATTGATGAGGGCGTTAGGAAAGTATCGGAGAAGCGAGAGCCAAGGACCTTGCTACATGTATTCTCCTTTGGGATAGGTCTACTAGCATATCTAGAAAGTTGGATTCAATCGAATGGAGGGTGGGGATCTTTCGGTTCTGATGGAATCATATCAAACTTCATCTTGAATGCACTACTTCTCTTACTCGGCCCATTCTTCCTCTGGATTGGGGGTGCCCTGGTTCTGGGTAGGATTGGCGCCGCAGGTCCGAAGATTCTGACAATGCTCCTATCTTGGTCCCCCGCGGTCTCTGATATCCGGAGAGGACTACGAGGATCTGGTTCATCTGAGTCCGTTAACCGCCTAGCCGTAATCATGCTACTCACACTTTCAATCGTGACTTTGGCTGCCGTTCAGGGTTATACTGGAACTATTGTAGACGAGCGTACTACCTCTGCGCAGACAGGGGCAGATATGCAAGTTCAATTCGACTCCGCAGTCACAGAGGAGCAGGCCAGAGCAGAGGTCATGTTGGCTATCCAAAGGGCTGGAGGCAGTATTACCGACATTGATTCAATGACTTCTGTGGCTGATATATTCACCAATCCTAAGGGACAGAATTCCTTAATCCGAACATGGGTCCTTTTCGATGGACATGATGACACCTTGATTTGGGATGCTCAGGCTATTCCAGGAGACGATATCGATTCTGTAGTTTCGGCCTGGTCAAGTGGTGGTTTCACTGCTGGAGAATCAGCTAGAGAAGTTTTACAAGATCTAGAGACTGGAGGTGAGCAGGTCATTGAGTATACAGAATACGAATTCCAGATGGCCCCTAACTTCGAAATGATAGTTTTGACTACAGTCACTGAATCAACAGTCACATACCAAGGAGGTCACAAATGGGTCCCCGGACTTTCATCGTCAGAGGCGGAGCAGGCAATCGTAATTGGCGAATCCTCATATCGACAATTGGTTGGCAACTCAACAGCCGATTCCTACACCTCTACTCGATGGTTCTTCGAGCTATGTGACCAGTCCAATGAGGACTGTGCTGACGCCCTCAGGGCAGTCAGTGCAGAGATAGCAAATGGAAACGGCGTGAGTGCTGCTTCAGACTGGTCGACTGCCCATCGCGACAACGAACGAAACGGAGGTCTGATTTTCGGTACACCTGGACTTTTGAGTTTACAGTTCATTGTAGCTTCACTAGCATCTGTAGCTTCTGCTTTCGTCTTCCTTTCGCTGGTCCTCACTCAGCGGAAGAGGGAGTTGGCAATTCTACAGGCCATTGGAGCAAGTCCAAATCAAGTCATGAGACTAGTACTGTTTGAGATTCTCTCAATACTTACAGTTAGCATGGCCCTTGGAGTTGTACTCGGACTAGCAATAGCTGAGTCGTTTAACGGATTCTTTGGAGTATTCGGCTATATTTTCCAGTTATTCTTAGGCCAGAGCGCCCCTATAGCAAGAGAATTAGTATGGCCATGGTTAGATCTCGCGATTGTCAACGCCTCCGTTTTGGCGGCAGTACTTATCGCGTTGTTCTACACTACCCGCAGGGCTCTGCAGGCAGACCTAGCTGTGGTACTGAAGGGAGAGTGAGGAAATGGGAGGAAGTGACGAGATTCTGAAGGCAGACGGTCTCTACCATGTCTATGACTCAAAAGCCGAAGACGGAAACGTAGTCGCTCTAAGGGGCCTTCACGTCACCGTCTATGAGGGAGAAGCAGTAGCCGTAATCGGTCCATCTGGATCAGGAAAATCCACTCTTCTGAAATGCCTAGGTGGCCTGATGAAACCTTCAGCTGGAGGGGTAGAGTTGGCAGGAAACAGGATGACTAGGTTGACTGGAACAGAACTGGTCAAACTTCGCCAGAAAACTGTATCCTTCATCTTCCAAGATTCAAATCTATTGCCACATATGAATGCCCTGGATAATGTGGCACAACCCCTCCGTCACCAAGGCACTTTACCTAGTGTTGCAAGGGCAAAGGCTCAGGCACTCCTAGACCGTCTTGGTATGGGTGAGAGGGCCCGCGGAATGCCTGAAGAACTCTCTGGGGGGGAGCAGCAGAGGGTTGCTATAGCACGCGCCCTCATCACAGAGCCAAAGTTGATTCTAGCCGATGAGCCCACAGGCGCCTTGGACCCGATTACCAGCAGAGAGGTGCTGGAGTTGTTTGAGACCCTTCACAAAGAGGAGGATGTGGCTTTCTTCCTAGTTACTCACAACAGGGAGGTCGCTGCATTCTGCGAACGCTCCCTTGAATTGCGTGACGGGCGATTCGTCGCCCAGCATGGCACCGATGTCGATATAGCCGATCTGTCGGGCAGCCGCGAACTCATCGTAGATGATACTGGAACGGTGACCCTGCCTCCCGACGTTCTGGCGAAGATCGGCGGACCTGGACGATTCGAACTTCCCGATATCAAGAGAGATTCACTGAATCTGGAACGGGTAGATATTGAGCGCTTACAGGTCGAAGGCAAGGCGAACCTAACTCTCGCAAAGACCTGCCCAGCCTGCTTTCACGACTATGAGGACAGTGAGGAGCAGCGTTGTCCAGACTGCGGTTCGAGTAGGCCGATGATTTAGGTCTGAGGTAACACATACTTCTGTGGCTTGGCTATTCCAAGGTCCTTGGGTAGCTCGCGCACCTTCTCTGGTAGGGTTATCGGAACCATCTCTTTGCCAATCAGAGCCACACGACTCTCACTGCGTTCAGAGAGAACCTCACGTCCAACAAGAGGAGCTAGTCGGTGTGAGAAACCCATCACGTCATCGTGACTGGGCATATTCTCGATAGTCAGGTTGTTGCGGCTGTTACCGACGTACACGTACCCCTTTGCCTCGATGAAATCCGGGTCGGCGATGTTGTCAAGGCGCGCATAGTCCTCGTGGTGGCCCAGCGACTCGCCCTTGATTAGGGTGTGACGGCACACTGTGCGGGTGTCAAGGCTAGGCAGCAGTTCGAGAGTCTGCTCGAGCTTGTGGAATGCTGCTTGGTCGAACTTGGGCTTGCAAAGCCTGTCGAAGATTTCCTTGTTGGGAGCATCCACGCTGACATAGAGTTGAGTGGGTAGTGGATCGAGTTTCTCGATGACTTTGGGCAAACTGCCGTTGGTCACTAGGAAGGTGGAGACTCCGTGCTGGTGACAGATGTCGAGGAACTCGCCTAGACGAGAGTAAAGAGTTGGCTCACCATTCAGTGAGATGGCAACATGCTTGGGGTTCTGCGCCTCGCGAAACTTCTCGGGGTCGGCCTTCGGGTTGCCCCCATATCCAGTGATGAGGCGACGGTGACCACGGACCGATTCTAGGAACAACTCGTACGGGTCGTCGTCAATCTTGTGCAATGTGTCTGAGTGCGGCTCTCTCCAGCAGTATGTGCAGGCAAGGTTGCAGGTGTCGACGTTGGGCGCCATCTGCATGCAGCCATGGCTCTCTATGCCGTAGAAGGTGCCCTTGTAGCACGAACGATCGTTCACTAGGCTCTGCTTGGTCCAATGGCAGACCTTGACACCACCGTGCTCACCAACGAGTTGATACTTCTGCTTAGACAGACGCGCAGCTATCTTTGGCTCAATGCGCGTAATTGGATTCTGCACACACTCACCTCCGAGTCTGGGGGCTTGCGTGGGGCCACTCAGTCTTGAAACTGCCCTGTTCGGCTGAACTGATATACAGCCAGCACCAATCCGCATCGATGACCCGGGCCCGTGCCGCATGCCTCGCGCTCGTCATTATTGCTACCAGCTTAACCGGATGCTTCTCCCCAGGAGAGGATCCCGAGTTGATTTCGGCCGATGACTTGACAATTTCTCCTGAGGTTCTCATAGGTGCGCAGTTTCAGACTGTAGAGGTCACTGCATCAAGCACGATGAGCGTGCATGTGCCATACCTCGTCATGGATGAGGAGTCCGGATACATTGTGAACGGGACCACGCTCGATTTCGATGGGGCTGGCACTGTAAGTTTGGAGATGCTGGCGCCGTCAAATCTCAACTCAACTCATTTCCTACTGGGAGAATTAGGTAGAGACACTTGGCCACTGCGAGCGACCAACCAGAGTTGGGCAGAATGGTTCTCTTCGAGTGAGTTTGAGCAGTCACCATACACCTACATTGAGCACCCTGTGGTAAGGGAGAACGACTCAGCGTACACAGTGGAGGATGGAGCACTGCACAGCACTGGGTTAATCGACGGCCTCAACGTCTTCGAGTGGTTAGAGTTGTTCGCTGATCCCGACTCAGGCTACAATGATCGATGGGGACCTTTCACCCTGCACGATCCGGTATACATGAGGGCTGCCAATTTCATGCAGAGCGAACTACAGGTGATGGGCTACGATACGCAGATTCACCGCTACTGGATATCTGATTTCTCCTACGCGGTCAATGTTTGCGGATACAAGGAGGGAACAACATTCCCCGACGAATGGCTGGTTCTGGGGGCTCATCTCGACATCGCCGAGGCTGGAAGTCCACCGGGTGGTGGAACTCACATCGGAGCTCACGACAACGGCGCCGGTGTGGCTCTGGTGCTGGAGGCAGCCCGGGGTCTCGCGCAGTTCGATCACCGCAGGACCCTCGTCGTCTGCTTCTGGTCCAACGAGGAGAATGGCTACGACGGTGTTGACATGTGGATAGAGAACATCCCGTCAGGAGTCACCCTGTCGAACTACCTCAATGCGGACGCAGTCGGAACCAACTGGCCGGGTTACTACACCCTAGTCGTTGACATCATTCCCGAGACGGACAATCAGATCAACGAGCAGTGGCCCATGGTCAGACTGGCTGAGTGGGTCGGCTCGAATAACAACGACATCGCCGAGGCGTTGCGCTTGGGAAGGGAGATCTACAACACTGAGGGTTACGCTTCGATGAAAGACGTTGACTCCAGTGACCAGAAGAGACTCTCGATATCGGTTCACGAGTCTCAGAGGGGAAGGAGCGACTACGAGAGGATAGCAGACCAGCTCGGCGTGGTCTCGATGGACTTCGGCTCGCTCACTGGAGGCTCGGACTGCTACCACGCACCGTGCGACACCCTCGATACGATGATCGACATGATGGTGACCGACAATGGGACGGGCGTGCAGAACCTCGTCGAGTCGTTTGATTTGATTTCGTGGTGGCTGTTCAACCTCGCGATGCATCTGGACGAGACGCCGATCTACAACGAGTCCTAGCCGTACTTCACACCTGTTCCGTAGGCGAAGACTTCGACTGCCCTGACGCCCCCCTTTCCACCTTGAGGAGCCATATCAGAGGTATCTATCCTCACATTGATTACATCGTCGAATCCGTTTGCGACGGCATTCTCTCTCAACCTCTGCATTGCCTCGGCCCTCCCTGCAGAGACGACCTTCTGGAAAATGTCAATCGACCCTCCAATCAAATTGTTGAACCATCCAATCAGTAGGTGCCAGTGACTGGGTCCGAACACGACTCCGGTCCACACAACCCCGCAAGAGGTGATGTCACTGCGATAGCCGCCGTCAATCGTGGTGAGGGGATCGCGACCGTGTGACTCCCTCAGCGAGGCCTCTCTGGATGCGGTGTCGGCGATTTGTTGATTCAGTTTCTTGCCGCTGAACAGGACAGCCCACACGAGCATGACTGGATATGCTATGGACCACACTAGTCCGAATAGAGCTAGAAGCAAGAAGGGGAGACTGATTACTAGGATAATGACAAATGCTAGACTGCCCCCCTCTGCCATTGGAAAACCCCCTTCACTCGGCCTTCACAGCCGTACCATAGGCGAACAGTTCCGCCGCACCAGCCGTCACAGCCGAAGTAGCGAATCTTACATTCACAATTGCGGTGGCCCCTCGTGACATTGCATCTGCCACCATTCTGCCAATCGCCTCTTGGCGTGACTCCTCCAGCAGCTCGGTGTACTTCACGAGCTCACCACCCATGATGTTCCTGAGTCCTTGGGTGAAATCCCTGCCGATGTTCTTCGCTCTGACCGTCGAGCCACTGACTACACCTAGAGTCTCGGTAATCATCATGCCCGGTATCGTTTCCGTGTTGACGACTAGTATGCCTTGCACCATCTGTTCCATGGTCCTTCCATATGGCGGAGAACCCATCAAGGTTGGGGCGGCTCATCAGGACGGAATCCAGAGGGTATGTCGAAGGAGGTCGCAGGCTTGGATTGGCTCGCTACGAGGACTAGGACTCCGAGCAATAAAACGTTACAGAGTAGTATCTGCCCATAACCAGCAATCACGCTAAACGTCTCGATGAAATCAAGGTCCACTTCCTCCGCCTCAGGACCATAATCAAATTTGGGCATGAAACCAATCCTCGACATCATCCACATCATGCCCATTCCTCCTAGGAAGTTGACTCCTATCCAAGCCCCTACTAGTTTGACTCCAAGCTCTCGATCGCCTCTCCACAGCACTGGAATACAGAACATTCCCATTATGGCCAGCAAGCCGCTGTGTACGGCTGAGAACTCCATCACCCCCATCATGTCGTCAATGTATTCCACCAACGCATCCCATTCTTCATTCGACCTGTCCCATTCCGCCTTCTCCTCCTCCGTACCATCCTCTGGATAGGGCTCGATATCCTCGAAATCTTCAGGCATGAATCTATTGACCAGCATGGGAGAAAGAATGCCCGAAGCGGTACTGAATAGCATGAATACTACCATCAGTGCCATGAAGATGGCCAACCCCTTCAGCCACCAAGGAGAAGGCTCCTCGGGAGCATACGGCGCCTCTGCCCCTACCATGGCCATGATGAGGCGTGGAAGGGGGAGCATTTGAGGACTGGTGAGATTAGTATTCCAGTACTATTCTGGGTAGCGTACGCTCGCTTGAGTGGATGCACTGCCTGCCAGGGTGGACGCAGAAGTGCTCGCGCAGAAAACGTCGTCCGAGGATGAACCTGTGGCGCATCAGTGAACGATCCTTCAAGCAGAGATCGATGTCGAAGTCCATTCCGGCTATCTCTAGAGATGTCCGAATCACTGGACGCATGGTCTCATGACCCCCTGTGTCGCGAACGCGCCTCCAGTCGTGCACAGGCCTCTCTATCCACTCGCCGTCCTCCTCAAGGCGGAATCGGATGCGGTTCTCGGGATCCGAGTCTATGATTTCGATATCGCTAGCATGCAGCGTGTTTGACCACGCTCCAGTGTCCATCTTGGCCAGCAAAGCCCCGTCTTCGAGTTCGGGTATTCCAACCCACTCGCGCCAGCCAATCATAGCAAGTTCATACATTGCACTCTCTCCCGCCGCGGGCGGCCAACAATGATATTTGAATCCGTTGTTTAACTGTGGAATATAACCCATGCGAGATTACCAAAGTTGAGCCAATATTCACTGCATTTCAGCGCCTCGGAGACCGCATTCAACTGCTATGACAGAATCGTTCAAGTATCGGCTCCTTAGGCCATACCTAATGGCACAAGACGGCATACCCGAGGCTCTGACCTTCGATGACGTCCTTCTGATGCCTGCTGAATCGGCAGTTCTTCCAGCTGAGGTAGACACCACAACCCGCCTGACCAATTCGATTCCCCTGAACATCCCGCTCATCTCAGCGGCGATGGACACCGTGACCGAGAGCGATATGGCAATCTCCATGGCTCAAGCCGGTGGAATCGGTGTTATCCATCGCAACATGAGCGTAGATTCTCAGGCCGCAGAGGTCTATCGAGTCAAGCGCTTCGAGTCTGGCCTAGTCCTTGATCCCGTGACCATCTCACCCGGCAGCACCATCGGAGAACTGAGGGCGATTAAGTCGCAACACGGTTTCTCCGGATTCCCTGTCGTAGATGACTCAGGGACACTGGTTGGTATCATCACAAACCGCGACATCAGGTTCGTCTCCGACGACTCTGTAAAGGTCTCGACTATGATGACCACCGATGTCGTCACAGTGCCCGAACATGTCGACCCGGAGGTCGCTAAGAAGCTCCTTCACCAGCACCGTATCGAGAAGCTCATCGTGGTCGATGATGATGGTGGCTGTGCTGGTATGATGACGGTGCGTGATATCCAGCAAAGTCGGGACAATCCGAAGTCGTGTAAGGACTCACAGGGCCGTCTTAGGGTGGCAGCAGCTACTGGAACCGGAGACAAAGGAGTCGAGCGCGCTCTAGCACTGTACGAGGCAGGGGCTGATGCTGTAGTAGTGGATACCGCCCACGGCCACTCTCACGGTGTCATTGACACTGTCAAAGAGATTCGCGATCAAGCTGCAGACAGTGCACAAATCATCGCCGGCAACATCGCCACAGGGGCAGCAGCAGAGATGCTAATCGATGCCGGAGCGGACGCAGTGAAGGTCGGAATCGGCCCTGGATCCATATGTACGACTAGGATAGTTTCTGGAGTAGGGGTTCCGCAGCTCACTGCTGTACTGGGAGTGGTCGAGACATGCATCGGTAACGATATCCCGGTGGTCGCTGATGGCGGCATCAAGTATAGTGGAGATATCGCCAAGGCGATAGCCGCAGGAGCCGATTCGGTGATGGCTGGTTCAGTGCTAGCAGGGACCGATGAATCTCCAGGTGAGACCATTTTGTACCAAGGCAGGTCATACAAGGTGTACCGCGGTATGGGCTCTGTGTCGGCGATGAGTCAGGGAGCTCACGAGAGGTACTTTCAGTCAGAGCAGGGCGATACAAGGAAGTATGTTCCAGAGGGGATTGAGGGCCGAGTACCCGCAAGGGGCCCTGTGGACAATGTACTCTACCAGATGATAGGTGGCCTACGCTCCTCGATGGGCTACACCGGCAATGGCAGTATAGTCGAGATGAAGGCCAACTGCAACTTCGTACGAATCACCAACGCAGGACTCTCCGAGAGTCACGTCCACGACGTCGAGATTACCCGCGAGGCACCCAACTACCGTAGGTAATCCGATGGAGAGCATAGTCCTCGGAGGAGGTTGTTTCTGGTGTGTCGAGGGCGCTCTCAAGGGACTCCTAGGGGTGAGCGAGATAGTTTCAGGGTATTCAGGAGGGCATATCGATAATCCAACTTATGAGCAGGTCTGTGGCAAGCGCACCGGCCACGCTGAGGTAGTTCGAGTGACCTTCAATCCCGAAATCATCGGGCGAACCACTCTGCTCGAGGTATTCTTCACCTGCCATGACCCTACTCAATTGAATGGGCAGGGCAACGACGTCGGTCCGCAGTACCGCAGTGTTGTATTCTATGCCGACGAGGGACAGAAGGAAGACACTGAGGCTGTAATTGAGAGACTGGCCGATCACTTCTCCAGTCCGATAGTGACTGAAGTTAAACTGTTGACAAATTTCTTCATGGCCGAGAACTATCACCATGATTACTTTGCCAATAATCCCGGAAATCCCTATTGTAGAATCGTGGTGGCTCCGAAAATCGCTAAGACCAGAGCCAAACACGCGTCACTGTATGAGTGAGTCCGAACTCTCCCCGGAGCCGTGGCCCGTCCACCTTCTTGGACTTGTGAATCCGATGATTGTCATCACAGGCAATCTGCTTGGTGGAGCATACACGGCGATGGGAGTGGTGTTTGTTTGGGGTATTGGGCCAATCCTAGACATCGTCATGGGCGAGTCGAAGCAGGCCCGGCCCCCAAGGGAGTCTGGTCTCCCCTTCGAGACTCTTCTCTGGGTACACGGCATCGTCCACTTTGTGGTGCTAGCCTCTTTCTTCAGGTTCGCCTACCTAGAAGAATCGATTTCACTCTGGTTAGTCGCTGCTGCCCTATCAACTGGATTGTCTGCAGCAACTTCTGCAATAGTCACTGCACATGAACTCGGGCATAAGAAGCCAAAGAGTCCGGGCTGGCGACTAGCAAGACTTCTGCTGTTCAGCATCCACTACACTCACTTCACCACCGAGCATAATCACAATCACCACAAATGGGTCGCTACGGATCGCGACCCAGCAAGCGCTCACGAGGAAGAGGGATTGTGGTCGTTCTGGCTCAGGACCATTCCAGGCCAGTACCTATCTTCAGTTAGGGTTCACAACGGCAAGGGACGGACTGGACTGAGTAACCCGTCATACAGGGGACTTATCTTACAGGTTGCCGCATTCGGAGTTATTCTCATGCTGCCTCAAGGCCAAACTATGGCGGTAGGTTGGCTAATTCTGTCAACCATCGCAATACTCACTCTCGAGTATGTGAACTACATTCGTCACTGGGGTCTCAGGAGAGGAGAGGATGAGCGTCAGACTGAGATGCAGTCATGGAACACGGAGGCTCGCTGGTCGCGATGGTCACTAATCGAACTGACCCGTCACTCAGATCACCACATGCGCGCCAGCGTAGCGTTCTGGCAGCTACGCCCCCACCCGGGTGCTCCAGAACTTCCTGCCGGTTACTACGCATGTTGGTGGCCCTGCCTGATACCACCGATATGGAAGCGCTGGGTGGGTAAGCGCATACCTCAGAACGCTGCTTGAGGCCACTAGTCGCGGCGCAATTCTCAAGAGCAACACGAATCGGATGCCGACGATGGTCCCGGACACGGTGGAATCCTCGGCAGTCTCCACTACCTCTGCTCTCATCCACACGGG
>NTJT01000017.1 GCA_002457605.1 Marine Group II euryarchaeote MED-G34
CAACACCCTTCGCCTACCGACAGTCAAGATGCGGTGCCACATAGGAGATGAATATGACTGAACTGTAGCCGCAACGACGCCGAAGGCTGAAATCTTCCGAGCGTCGCGGTAGGGCGTGCACAAACTCGCATTGATGCTCTCACTTCTTGTTTTGGCCGCCCCATTGAGCGGCTGCCTGTTATGGGGGGATGAAGAAGAGCCAGAGGTACTGCCCGAGGAAGAGTTGGGGTTCGGGGCCTTCAGTGTGGTTGCCCCTATTGACACTGGAATCAACGTCTACCACAACCACTTCCTGATGAACGAGTCCTATCCGCAATGGCTACTCGACGGACTCGGTGTGAACAAAATATGCGATGTCACGCTCACAGGAACCTGGCAAGAACGTTATGAGGCTGACAAGGAGATCTGCTGGGACAACATCACCTCACAGGACGTGGTCTGGTTCAGAGGCACTCGGATAATCGGCACGACGCCAGATGACAACACAGACATCCCGATTCTCGACGATCCCCAGGATGGTCACGGAACGGCCGTTACAGGGGCGGTCCTGAATGCCAATCCTGATGCTGTCATATTCTTCGTAGAGGGTTTCAGTGACGCTGCCGTGCTAGCCGCTGCAAACCAGCCGCTTGTTGATGTCATCACCACCAGCTTCGGACCTATCCTCTCCGTCCCTGTGCCTGGAATCGAAGATGCTACCAAGATCGCAGTGGTGCATAACAAGAAATTGCACACCGGTGCTGCTGACAATTCGCCCTCTCCAGCGGTGCAGGACTCCACTGCTGGCCCTCCTTGGAGCATCGGTATATCGGGATATGCCGAAGAAGGTGATGACCAGAAGGAGACGATGAGTGGCTCATATCCTGATGTCGCTGCCGACTGGACGCAAGTCCTGCCTAACCACGACGATATCGATGGTTACCACGAGACCTCGGGGACCTCATTCGCCACACCTAGGACTGCCGGATTACTCTCGAAGATTCTGATGAGCCTGCGTTCAGAGTTTGGCGACATGTCATCTGGAGCAGATCCCGATACTCGCGGCGGGTTGATGGTGAACGGCACCAACTTCACCGTCACAAACGACGACCTGCGCGACGCGTTGAACCTATCAGGATGGTATCCCTCATTCAACACCTGGGATCCTCTTTCAGGCACCACTCCGATATCACCAATCGCCCCTTGTACACAAGTTGGTTGGGGAGTCGTCAACGAGAGTAATGTCCTGCCAATTATAGAGCATCTGAACGGGACATCGCCCATGTCAAACCGTCCGAGCGATGTGGAGATGTGCATGGAAGCGAATCAGGAAATTCGCGAGGCTTACTGGAATTAGGTTAATCCGTTGAATTCAATACACAGCGCGCCTTCGATATGTTATGAGGAAGGTCATCCTGAGATGGAAGATCCCCTCATTGAGGGGAGCCAAAGAGCTTTCTAAATTTCTTGAGGTGGCAGAGAGAGTCGAAGTCCTAGGGCACTTGGCCGTCAGTTCTGAAGGAGTCACCCAGTTAGTTGAAATTAAGATGAGAGAAGGGCACTCAGTGGATGAGATCTCAAACTTTGACAGTTTCGAAGTCCTTGAACAGCATGAAGAGGATTCTGACGGAGTCCTCGTCAGTCTGTTGTGCACACACCCTCTGGCTGTCTCCGCTATCGAGATGTCGAATATCCACGTGCAACCACCCTATGGAATAGATGCAGAGCGCGGAATGGAGCTCAGACTGTCTGGTCACTCCAAGTCTATTCGTAGGTTCCTAGCCCTTCTTAGGATGATACTCCCGCCCGACAAAGTCAGTGTTCAATCTCTTAGGGGGGAGGAAAAGAATGGGTGGTCAAAAACGCTGACTAAAAGACAACGTGAGGTCCTGTCACACGCTGTACGAAGAGGTTACTACAAGCAGGATTCAAACATAACTCTGAGAGAGTTGGCTGAAGAACTTGGGATGGCCCGGAGCACCCTAGGGGAACACCTCCAGAGGGCAGAAGAAGAAATCATGAGAATGGTCGTCGATGACCTGAATTGACCCCGCAGGGGTCAAACCGAATACTCAAAGGTTGTAGCGGTGGTGTGCTCACTGTATGGTTCAGTTCCGACTGCCGATGCTGCCCGCGCCAGACGAGGTGCCTTGGTCAGCATTGGTGAATGGTAACGAGGTCTCAGTGCGAATAGAAAGCAATGCGATTTTGCTCGATGTGCTTCGTGACAAAGCGGGCAGCCTCGGCACCAAGCGGGGCTGTGACATGGGCACCTGTGGGTGTTGTAGTGTACTGATTGATGGAGTACCCCGGCTGTCATGCTTGACTCTGGCTCAGGAGGCATCCGGATGCGGAATTACCACGATTGAGGGACTAGCCGACGGCCATCATCTCCACCCGATTCAAAAAACATTCACTGAGTGCGGAGGGAGCCAGTGTGGCTTCTGTTCGCCCGGCTTCTTAGTAGTCATCTCAGCGCTTCTGGAGGAGAACCCCACTCCCAACGACACTGAAATCAAGGATGCCATCGAGGGTAACCTCTGCAGATGCACCGGATACCAACAGATTGTTGATTCTGTCCGAGTTGCCTCCGAGATTCTGGCATCAGGAGATGGTGTCGAGGATTCCACTACGGCCAAGAGTGATCCTCATCCCAGCTATGGGGGGAATTGAGGTGACTCGATGAGCGAGGATAAAGACAGAGTAGAGGGTTATCGCCAGCAGAGTGGTAAGTTGCCATTCTCCCGTCCGGGATCTGGCGGCAGTCGCAAGATGAGCGAGCCTCGAGACGAGGATAAGATAGCGAACATCAGAGGGAACGGTGGACACAAGCACGATGACGTGGTGACTGGTTCGGCCGTTGGCCGGCCCACTGCATTAATCGATGGTCGATGGAAGGTCACCGGGCAGGCTCAGTACGGGGACGATGTGCGACTTCCTGGTGAGTTGGTTGGCAGGATTGTTCGTTCAAAGCATCACTATGCCAGAGTGTTGTCCATCGACGTCTCTGCCGCCACGGAGTTGCCTGGCGTAGTCGCTGTGGCCACCGGGCAAGATGCCAGTGGAAGATTCGGTGTGCTTCCTGTGACCAAGGACGAACACGCGATGGCCCAAGAGAAAGTGCGTCACGTCGGAGATCTGATTGCCTGTGTTGCCGCGACCGATGAGGCCACAGCAAGAGAAGCAGTACGGCTCGTTGAGGTCGAGTACGAGGAACTCGAAGCGGTCCACGACATGAGACAGGGATTGGAAAACTCCGAAGAGCCCATTCATGATAGAGGCAAGTACCACATCGGTGCATCAAACGTCCAAAAGAGGGTGTTCCAGGAATTCGGTGATATCGAGGGTATGTCCGCCAATGCTGTAGTCAGCCACAACTCCAACTGGTTGTTCGCCGGTGCCAACCACGGATTCACAGAGCCTCATGCCGTAGTCGCCAATTGGGACCCATCTGGTAGACTGACACTGTACACTCCGCAACAGGTCCCGCACTATGTCCATAGGGCTCTGGCTGATGTCCTTGACATCCCGATGCACCAAATCAACGTCCACCGGACCTTTGTCGGCGGTGGATTCGGGGGCAAATCAGACCCGTTTCCGCACGAGATGTGTGCCGCCATACTGTCCCGCAAGACGGGTAGGCCAGTCAGAATTAACTTCGACCGCGAAGAGGTCTTCTGGGTGAATCGTGGGCGGCATCCCTCCCGAATCGGAATGAATCTGCATGCCGATTCCAAAGGTAGGCTCTGCGGCATCGAAACTGATGCCCTAATCGATGGTGGAGCCTTCGCCTCCTTCGGACACGTTACCACTTACTACAACGGCGTGCTCCACACTGCTCCCTATGAAATCGGAGCCTTCCACTACACTGGAGCGAGGGTCTGGACCAACAAGCCTGCGAGCGGTGCGATGCGAGGACACGGTGCGGTCAACTCGCGGTGTGCAGTTGAAGTCGGGATGGATGATCTCGCCGAACAGTTGAATGTCGATCCAATCACCCTTAGGCTGGCCAATCTTCTGCCTCCCCACTCCGCAACCATCACTGGATTCAGGGTCACCAGTATCGGTATGCGTGAATGTCTTGAGCGCGTCAGACAGGCTTCGGGTTGGGACGACAAGTTCCGCAAGCTGCCCGACGGTCATGGAATTGGTATCGGTTGCGGCTTCTTCATCTCGGGTAGCGGACTGCCCATTCACTGGGAGCCGAACAAATTCCCCCATGCCACCGTCCACCTCAAGATTGACATGGACGGAGGAGTCACGGTCCACACCGGAGCCGCCGAAATCGGCCAGGGTTCTGACACTGTAATCGCTCAGTCGGTAGCCGAAGTTCTGGGCCTCCCTCTCGACATGATTAGAATTAGGAGTAGGGAGACTGACACCTCTCCGGTCGACCTCGGCTCGTACTCGTCTCGTGTGACTTTCATGAACGCTAACGCAGCCATCTCCGCCGCGATGGAAATACGGCAGGAACTTCTGGAAGCAGCAGCAGCAGCGACTGATGCGCCTATTGAGAGACTGGTGATTGGCGATCGGCGAATCTACAGGAAGGACGATCCTGCAGTCGGAGTTTCATATCTTGAAGCGCTCCACAAGGCACAGGAGGACAAGGGGGCTCTAGTGTCATCTGGTGCCTACCGGACGCCTCCGATGGGGCGGGTACACAAGGGAGCTGGTGCAGGAATTGCCCCTGCCTACTCGTTCTCTGCCTACGTAGCCGAGGTCAAGGTCGACATCGAGACCGGGCAGACCAAGGTGCTCAAGGTGTGGGCCGCTCACGATTGTGGTAAGGCACTCAACCCGCTGTCTGTGAAAGGTCAGATAATCGGCTCATGCCACATGGGTCTAGGACAGGTCCTCAGTGAGGAAATGAAGTATGGTAGAAACGGTCACCTGATCAACCCCGACCTCCTCGATTACAAGATTCCAACCATCCACGAGATGCCCGAGATAGTGCCCATCATCGTCGAGTCGAACGATTCCGAAGGTCCATTTGGTGCGAAGGAGGCGGGAGAGGGGCCTCTTCTGCCTATCCTACCTGCAGTTTGTAATGCCGTGTACGACGCGGTCGGAATCCGCACCAGCGAGTTACCAATCACTCCAGATAGGGTGCACAGAATGATCGAGGCTCGATGCAAGCATGAGGGAGTTACTCCGCTTGACCTAAGTTCGCCTGAATTGCATCATTCGGAACTACAAGAGGTTCTCGAGGCTCGCGCCTCTGAGCACGCCTCGCGCGATGCCATGCGGGCGACGGATCCAGACCCTTCTGACTACAACAACGGAGCTCTCTTCGGTTTCGACCCAGAAATACCTGCTGATGAGCAAGATGAACGTTGGGTCGTCAGCGTCACTCCGAGCAGCGACTACATGGAGAGTCCGCGCCTTGCAGGGAGCGCTTGGAAGCACACCGAGAGGCGGCATGGAGGTGATTCCTAATGCGCATGCCACCGTTCGAACTCCATACTCCCAGTTCACTCGATGAAGCGCTCTCGCTGGCCGGAGACTTACAGCAGTCGAATCAGGAATTCGACTGGGTCGCCGGTGGGACAGATTTGTTGCCCAATTACAAGTGGCATCTCAATGCCAAGCCACACGTCATCTCCCTGGCCGGCGTCCCGGAACTCTCTGAATTGTCCGAGACTCACATCGGCGCGATGGTGAGGCTGCAAGATCTGGCTGATTCAGAAGTGGTACATCCACTCGTAGCGAAGGTGTCCAGTATGGTCGCCAGTGTGATGATACGGCGTTCGGGCACGGTTGGCGGGAACATTTGCCTTGACACGAGGTGCTTCTGGTTCAACCAGTCCGAGGAATGGCGAGAGTCGATTGAGTGGTGTTACAAGTGCGACTGTGGAACTGGTGCCGACTGTAGGGTTATTCCAAACCAAAATACTCAGTGCGTAGCCACCTACCAAGCAGATTTGGCTCCGGTTCTGATGTGCCTTGGTGCAACGATTCACCTAGCCGGGCCTTCGCAAAGCAGGTCGATGCCCCTAACCGAGTTCTTCGAGTTAGATGGAATTACTCGCAATGTTCTCACACCAGGAGAGTTGGTGACTCACCTCACCCTACCTGATGACGTCTCGGAGTGGAGAGGTGATTATCAAAAACTGCGGCAGAGGGAATCTTGGGATTTTCCCGAAGCTGGGGTCGCTGTGCTCTGGAAGTCGGGGCCGGATGGCTCTCCGAGTGACCTCAGGGTCGCGACCACAGGACTGGAGTCGATTCCAGGATTCCACTCCGCCGAGGCAATCGCGGCACTAACGGGATGGAACGGAGGCCCTAGTGTTGACGAACTGGCTGAGGCAGTCAGAAAAGCGGTCAAACCGGTATTGAACACGTGGTACCCTCCATCATACAGGCGCAAAATGGTCAAGGTCTTAACAAAGCGAGCGAGCAGCGGCCTATTGGAAGTCTAGTATGAAATGGGTTCTGAGCGCAGGAGTCGCCCTATTTCTCCTGACCTGTGCTGCACCGGTTCAGGGGCAACTAGGATCTTGGGAATTAGGAATTGACTACCCACAGGATAACGAAGATGTACCCTTCAGCGTCGGAACCAACGGAGGCGTCTCGATACAGTTCTTCATTAACAACGAGGAGCTCCTCGACATTGGCGTCGAGTTCGACTACGAGATTCCATTTGGGGGCGAAGCAGATGGCCCCGAATCGGAGATTATCGAGGCAGGGGAGAATAAGTCGTTCACACTCATAGTCTCGGGTATCGACGTCTGGAGTTACGCTGCTGACTCCAAGGAGGAGTTCACAATCTCAGCCACACTGATGACCCGGCAAGGAATACCCATCGGTCTGCCAGGCGAGGGGCAAGAAGCGGTGGGTGACCTGAAGATACCAACCATCTACTCGCTTGAGGTCGACATCTCCGACCCTGTCGGAGCTATGAACGCGGGCTCTGACGTCATTCTCACGGTTACCGTAACCAACAAGGGAAATGTTCAGGACAAGGTTGGAGAGGTTGAAGCGAGTGACAACTGCCCCCTCCTAACCACCGACAACGGTCTAGACTCTCTGATGACCAGCAACATCGGCGCGGGACAGTCCGCCGAGGCGAATCTGATTGCAACGGCATCAGAGAGTCATCCCCGTAGAAACTGCAAGATTGAAGTCTCTGTATCCTCCAACGGAGCGATGAATTCCGGAGGCTCTGTGATAGCCGATGACGATACCACGGTAACTGTGGAGCCTCCTCTCGTTGCCGACGAGGAGAATAATGATCCAGAAGATACTAGCGATCCGGTAGAAATTGTCAGTTCTGGCCTTCCAGCACCCGGAATTGCAACTCTGATTTGTGTCTTGGCTATCGCTTCACTAGTGGCTCCTAGGAGATTGTAATAATTTTCCTCTTTACACCCAATAAGAGGAGATAGAGAGAGTGCAGAAACAGCACTGGGCGGACAGAAATCAGGTCAGCGACATGAACTACGGTGAGCAACATATAACTGTGAAATGATGCTCGGGTAAGCACCGTAGGTGCTGTCTAGGTATTTCAATAGATAAAATGGAGGTTTCTCGATGGCTGATGAAGATAAACGGGAAGTTCAATTTGCCACCTACATCATCGGCGCCATTGCCACTACTGTAGTACTGCTGTTGCTGCTTCCGATGCTCTTCGTCATGGGCAAAACCACCGCCTACTCTGCGTATGAGGAGGAGGAACTCTACCAACTCTCAGCTATGCGCAACAGCCTCGATGACAGTGGTGATGGCTATTTTATCGCCAACACCATGTCAACACCCATGCTTGTCAATGACTGGAAGGACCCGCACAGGACCATGCTCCTAATCATAGCCCCAGAGAAGCCGATAGACGAGACCGAGGCTGATGCTATCTACGATTTTGTCACCGAGAAAGGAGGCAAAGTCATCGTAGCAGCCGATGGAACCAACGCCAACAGACTGGCTACCAAGTTCGGTGTGACCTTCTTCGGTAATCCGTTGAACGACGAGAATCAGCACTGGCTTGAATACGACTGTGAGCCGAGCCCATGCTACCCTTCGTGGCAGAACGTGTGGAGCGTTGCAGCCGTCGAAGAGGATGTCAACGATATGCAGGCTGGAGCCGCGAGCAAGGGCTGTTCTGATTTTCAGATAGTCAACCAAAACCCGGACTCCTGTAGGATTCCCGTGATGTTTCGCTCGCCTACCGGAATGAAGTTTGAGCCTTCCCTCAGGGACGATACACACCCCGACGAGCGAGATGTCAGTATTCTCTCCAGGGCATCCTCTTCCGCGTTTATCGACCTGATAGGGGACGGAGATGCGAGCAATCCTCTGAATCCAGCTCCTGGAGACCTCTCACTGATGATCCGTTTCGACTACCCCAATATCAGCGCCTACGACCAGGTACGTGTAGGACAAGGCGGACTGGTTGGAGGAGATATAGGCGAGATTAAGGTCACTGGGAGCATAGTCTTCGTATCGGACGAGGAAGCTTTCTCTAATCGCCTATGGACTCTGCCAGTGGCTGTGGAAGAGGGCTCAAGTCCTACCTGTGAGGGCGTCATAGGAAGTTGCTGGATGCAGGAAATTCACGACAACAATGAGTGGCGAGGCAACGAGGTGTACTACAAATTGCTAATTCACTCGATGATGGAGCACAACAATCTCGAGCTCTCAGGAGAGATTAGGAATGATGTCTCGAACTTCCAAGTCGTGTTCGACGAGAGTCGTCATATCACTGGAATCGTATCTGCACCTTTCGTGGAAAGTATGGGGACAGTGGTCCTACTTACTTCTAACAACTTCCTGAAGTGGCTGGTAGTTCTGAACGTAGGCCTGCTCCTACTGGTCGCAATGATGGTGGTGCCTGAGAAGGAGAACTGGCGACATGTCTTCGATTTGACTAGATTCAACCAGCGTCCCACAAAACTTGACCCCGGTACCTATCGCCTGCGAGTCCAGCAAGCCCTATTCACCAAGATTAGGGTGCATCACGATTTCACCCGAGATCAGATGGCGTCGAAGCCGCCATCGGAAATTCAATCGATGATTGGTGATCCACGACTCGTCGAACTGGCATACAGTAAGAGTAAGACCTATTCCCCCCAAGAACTGCGAAAGCTAATGCAAGCGATTAGACGGTGGGGCAAGAGCAATTAAAAAAAAGGAGAGATGAAAAATGAATGCAACACCACCAGCCGAGAAGAAAAAGGAAGACCCGCCTCCAGATAGTGTCGAGAAGGGTTACGCGGAGAAGGCCGAAAAAGCCCGCGGGAAAAAGAAGATGAGTGCTAAGTTGACTGCTGTCGGCGCAATCGGAGGAGCCATTAGCACTGAGATACAGAAGGTAATCATCGGGAAGGCGCACGTTATCGACAACGTCCTGGTAAACATCCTCTCGAACGGCAACCTGCTGTTCGAAGACTACCCTGGACTTGCCAAGACCTTGATGACGAATACTTTCGCTGACGCGTTGGGATGCGACTTCAAGCGTGTTCAATTCACGCCTGACCTGCTCCCTGCGGACATCACTGGAACTAACATCTACGACGCCAAGAAGGGTGAGTTCTCGTTCAAGCCAGGACCGATCTTCTGTAACCTGCTGCTCTCTGACGAGATTAACAGAGCGCCCCCGAAGACCCAAGCGGCTCTTCTGGAGGCAATGCAGGAGTTGCAAGTCACGGTCGGTGTGGTTACTCACAAGTTACCCGCGCCATTCCTGACTATGGCGACTCAGAACCCTGTGGAGCAAGAGGGTACATACCCACTGCCCGAGGCTCAGCTTGACCGTTTCATGATGAAGATGAGTGTCGGCTATCCCGACCGAGCTGATGAAGTTGAGATTCTCAACCGACGTATCGCCCGAAAGAAGGACGAAGTGGAAGTGGAGGTCATCACCGACCCAGCCCGAGTTGTCGCAATGCAGCAGGCTATTGAGGAAGTCTACGTTGACCCCGCAGTCAGACTGTACATGGTCGAAATTGTAGCCCGGACTCGCGAGGACCCACGGGTTCTAGTTGGTTCATCACCGAGAGGTTCTCAGGCGCTGCTAAAGACGGGTCGAGCCGCTGCAGCTATGCGCGGTCGTGACTTCGTTACTCCTGATGACGTGAAATCAATTGCAGAGCTGGCTATCGCTCACAGACTGATTCTGAAGCCTGAGCATCAAATCAAGGGTCTGGAAAGTGGAGAAGTCGTCCAAGATATTCTCCGCCAGGTCCAGGTCCCGACTGTCTGAGTAAGACGTGCAGGTATCCTGAGGAGGAGGTGAGTGGGCGTGGCATGGAGCAGGAAGTCAGCGATGTTCGCAGCGCTGGCCATCGCTCTGTATCTGCTTGGCCTCGTCCTGCGCAACACACAGTTGGTGACAGTGGCTGTGGTGCTACTATCATTCCTGACATGGGCGGCATTCCGAACCTCACATGCAGATGTGGCTTCATCTGGCAGAAGGATGGACGATGCCGATGCAGACGAGGGAATCCAACTGCATACAATTTCGGCACTTCGTCGGGTATCCTCTGTGAGGATTTTTGAAGATGGTGAAATCGATGTCACCTTGCGAATCCAGAATCGCTCTAATCTCTCCAAGGTTCTGGAAGTCAGGGACCGAGTGCCAGAAGTAATGCGCATCAAGAAGGGTGCGAACTACGTACTTATGGAACTCGGACCTCAGCGTGAGACCGAGATCTCATACACGATTGAGACCCCTCTCAGAGGATTCTACACAATTGGGCCTGTATGTATCCGGGTTCAGGATGCCTTCGGGTTGTTCCATAACGAACGCGAGATTCACCTGTATGATGACTTCCTAGTCTTCCCCAAGATGGAGGACATCAAGGATGCTATGATCAAGAGCAGGGTGCCAAAGATCTTCACCGGTGCTGTGAACATACGAAATCCTGGCGAGGGCTCAAACTTCTACAACTTGAGAGAGTACGTCCCAGGAGATCCGATGAAGAAGGTCAACTGGAATGCAACCGCTCGTAGCGCCGGCAAGATGATGGTCAACGAGTTCGAACGCGACGCGGTCAGCGACATCATACTGATTGTCGACAGCAGGGGCATTGCCGAGACTGGTCCGGTGAGCCGTAACTCTCTCGTCTACAGCACTAGGGCTGCCGCTAGTCTCTCTCAGTACTTCCTATCTCGGCGAGACTCAGTCGGACTGGTGACCTATGGTGACGAAATTGTATCAGTCGATCGGGACACTGGCAAGAAGCAATTGTATGTGCTGCTCACCAAACTAGCGGGCGCCATGGCAAAGGGAAACACCCCTCTGAAAGTGGTGACTGATCGTATCATGCCTCACATCAATCGAGGTAGCCCGGTGATTATCATGAGTCCTCTCGAGGATGATCCAACAGTAGTTAATGCAGTCCGCGACTTAAGGTCGAGGAACTTTGACGTGACTATACTCTCTCCAAGTAGTCTCGAGTTTGAGTTCGATGCTCGTCGTCTTGATCGCACTGGATATGAGGTCCTCAAGACCGAGCGAGACATCCTGCTCAGCGAGCTGCGAGGCCTTGGTGCCAATGTGATGGATTGGGAGCCTGACATGCTGCTCAACACAGCTCTAACGGGAGCGAGGGGCTTCTAGGAGGATTTTGAATGGCTGACGATAATACTACAGAAGACGGGGTTAGTGACACCGCACACCTGTATGAAGGGAAGACCGTAAGTTCTGCCCCACCAAGCCGCAGGAAAGCAGCTGGTCGTCTGAAGTCCAGTACTGAAATACCAAAGGATGCGGTTCCCGAAGTCCACGTTCCTACCATCATCGAGTCCTTCTTTGGAGGGCCGATTGTCAACACAACAAAATTCCTACCTCCAGACAGGATGGTCGCATCGCTACAGATGGGCGCTGCTGGCACACTGCTGATTCTGTGCCTACTTACATTCATGGTCACCCCTGTGAGCGGAACCGCTTGGTTCGCACTCAGTAACATGTTAGGAATGCAGACTCTAGGAGGGGTCCTGCATCTGATAATTATCTTAGGTGGCCTGATAGGAGGACTGTACGGCATCTTCCAGCGAGATCAGAGGGCCCTGTTAGCCTCTTACACCCTACTTATCCTAGTGACTCTGAGGTTCGCGGGAAGCAAGGTCGACTTCGGTATCGACTTCTTACCCGAAGGAGAAATCTACCAAAAGATGCTGTTGCTGCTCTACGCTGTATTCCTAGTAATGTACATGGAACTGACAAGTGGCATCATCCGGTTCTCTATGTTGGACACCTCGATTCGAACTGGTGAAGTCTATGTTATGCAGGTGACAAAAATCACCTCACGCTATCACAAATCCTTACTCATCACTCCTATGATAGCTGCCTCAGTTGCTGGACTGACTCTACTAATCAATCTCATCATCCCTGCCTTCGTAGGAATATTTGACGACGTCTCGGCTATGCGGTTGCGAGAGAGTGTTGAACTGACGAGCGTCTATGGTGTCGCTCTCGGTACCGTCATGGTGTTCACGGTGATTGCTGCTATGTTCGCAGTCAACCTGCCCCTGCGTATCCAGCAGATGCGCGAAAGGAATGCTTGAATCATTCTGATTCAATGTAGCCGCCTAGCATACCTAGATCGACGAGCACCAACATCGCCACAGCCTCGACCACTGGAGCTGCCCTAGGTCCGATGACAGGGTCATGCCTGCCGCTCACCTTGAGAGGTCGTATCTCGTCGCTGGGGAGATGAAGTGTGAACTGTTCACGAGGTAGACTACTTGGAGGCTTGAAGTGTATTCTTACGCTTATCGGGGCGCTGGTGGAGCGTCCACCAAGCGCACCATCTGCCTGAGCTGCATCCGCCCCTTCAGGAACCGGATCTGAGTCACTAGGGAGCCAAGCGTCGTTGTGCTCGGAGCCCCGCATGACTGATGCGCGGACTCCACTGGAAAACTCAACGGCGCGGGCACCAGGAATTGCCATCAGACCTCTCGCCAAAGACGGTTCGATGCCGTCAAACCACGGCTCTCCGACACCCATAGGGAGACCTTCGATGAGCAATTCGACCACAGAACCGACGGTGTCCAAATCTTTTCTGACGAAGTCGAGGTGCTCGGACATCTTCTCTGCGGCCTCTGGATCACGGCAATTCATTCTCCCCATATCGGTTGACGGATCTAGTTGGATATCTCGGTCAAGCTCGAACAGAGGTCTCGCGCAGACTTCTCCGACGCTGTGCAGATGCGCTGAGCAAGACCAACCTGCTTCGTCCATTAGGGCTTTCATCTGACTTCCAGCGGCGACTAGGCCGAAGGTGAGTCTGGCAGATTGTGAACCACCTCCTCTGGGATCATTGGCCCCTTCGGAGCGGACATCCTCAACCATGTCGGCATGACCTGGGCGAGGATGGTCAGGTAGGAAAGAGTAGTCTGATGACCTGGCATCTGAGTTTCGCGTGAGCAGCAGTATTGGCCAACCTGTTGCCTTGCCTTCGTATACACCAGTCATGACCTCACAATCATCGCCCTCAGAGCGTGTCGAGAGGCCCTTTCGACCGGGTCGCCGCCTCAATATGGCTTCAGATAGTTCTGTTTCGTCAATTTCGGTGCCGGCGGGCATGCCCTCGACCAGCGCTCCCACGCATAATCCGTGGCTCTCGCCAAATAGAGTCACTCTGAGATTGTCGCCGAGCCTCATTCCCATGGAGAGGCCTCCTCGCCTACAGGCTCTGATTCAATGAATCTGGAATGAATCACCCGCATATCGGAATCGGTCAAGAAATCAGTCAGTTGCTCAACGCCTTGTTCGTAGCAGACAATGGCAATAGCAGGGCCCGAACCACTTACTCCTGCTGCGATTGCTCCTCTCGCGATTACTGAGTTGCATATCCTCAGAGCTTCGTCGTCGCCAGTCGCAGCGGCCACGGCCATCCCATTTGCTGACATGGCACTGAGCACGGAGCCACTAGATAGAGACGCCATTGCTCGCTCGAAGATCTTCCTCTGGTTCGAGAATGAATCGGATTGCACCTCGGCCGATCTTGAACCTCGCAGAGCAATGAGGACTGTGAGTCCTTCGTCAATGTCTCCTTCCAGCAAGACTGAGTCACGTGAGCTCTGAATTGGATCGACCAGTTTCCATCCGGGGGAGATGGCGGCCCAAGCGTCATCCATGCTGCCGGTGATTGTGCACCCCGCCCTTCGCTGAGCCGCGACGGCGATGTCTACAATATCGAAATCACTGAGCGCGGTCCACGAAGCCTCGTTCAGTGCCATTGCGGCAGCACAGGCTAGAGCAGCGCTGGATTTCAGGCCCTGTCCTATGGGGACTTCGCTGCTCACCCTCCACCCAGTATCATCGGGTTGGGGGTATCCTGATTCAATCCACACAGCCATGACTGAATCCAGAATTCCGTGTTCGTCGGAAGATACTTCGGCCTCACCGGCCACTAGGCTCACTTCTGTAGAGAGTTCGATGCCGATTGAGCATCCCTTACCGAGACCGGCTGCGTGAAGCACGGAAACTCCGCCGTTAGCGCTGCCCCTCCCAAGGACGGTCATCTCTCAATCACCTCACCACGAAGAGCCTGTCCGATATGCCTCATGCTGCTATCAACACGAATTAGAATTTCATCACCGACATGCAAGTCGGTCACCGAAAGTGCATCGCCGGTGGGAGAGATAAGTCGAACAGTCTCTGCCTGTTGGGCCATAATCTGCCCCTCGACAGAGTTGCATTCGAATCTCACTACGAGGAATGGCCGGCGCTCGATCTTGAGACGCCCGATGACGGCTGAGCGCTGGTTCCCATCCAGAGATACCACAGCCACCTCGTCACCTGAGTTGAGTTCGCTGAGATACTTGGTTGATCCATTTGCCATTAGAGCGTAAGCGTGTACTGCGCCAGCATTCACTCTGAACGGACGCGAGGGGACGTACTCTGAAGGGAGAGTCTCCCCATGGACGAGGCAGAGAGATCCGGAAGAGGAGCCTATCGCCATGCCCTCTCCAGAAGACAGTCTTTCAATCAAATCAACGCAGAGCCTTTCGCCGACGCCACCTGACTCGACGGCAATGACTGTGGCGGTCGAGATTTCACTGGGCTTCTGTTCAGTGTGGCCGGAGACTGTCTCCGAGGTGAAAGCCCTAGCTGCTACCCAGAGGGCCTCTGAACCGGACTCAGGAGGTAGTAGAACCGCGTCGACACCGTGTTGTAGAGCGAATGCGGCGCCGGGAAGGTCGACCTCATTGTAGATTGCAGCCGCCACCTTGGTCCCGCTTCCTGAAGCAGCTGCGACTATGTTCTCGAGAGGGATCATGGTCCAGTCAGAGCACCTTACCAGTACCCATGGCACCATCCCAACGAGGGAACGGGCCTCATCCTGGCCACGGTAGTCGTCCAAAGCTATCTCTGCGACATCGGGAGCATTTCCTCGCCAGACGCGACTGGCTCCCTCTGGAAGAGAGGATGATGAGGATTCAGTAGCATCGAGCCAGAGTTCCATAGTATCATTCTCCGAGTAATGCTGCAGCATCCGCAGCGCTGGCACCTTCATGAATGACCTGTCTGAGGGCAGCAATACGTGCCGAAGGGTCTTCTGAGGCGAAGACCTGTCTACCCATACAGACTCCTGCTCCTCCAACAGACATTGCCTCCTCTACAATGCCCAGGGTGTCTTCAAATGGCATTCCAGATGGTCCGCCAGCAATCAGAACGGGGATTGGGGCGGCCTTGATGACAGAGCGGAATGAATCGGCTGTGCCGGTCCAAGGTACCTTGACAACATGGCATCCGAGCTCCCAGGCCAGTCTGGCAGCATGTGCGATGCCACCAGTCTCGTCTCCGTCAATCAGTTTGAGATTAGGGCCACGTGGATAGACCATTCCAAGCACAGGAAGTCCTAGGGAGAATGACTCAGTGGTGAGTGCTCCAAGTGCCTCAATCATCTCAGACTCAGATTCGTCACCGAGATTGACCTGTCCAGACAGAGCCATGGCTCCGCGTTGCCAGCACTCCTCGGCGCTTGCCACGCTCACCTTGGATTGGGAGTGCGGCCCTCCGTGGACCGTAGAAGCCGAGACGTGGCATACGAAACCACCCCATCCTGTCAAATCGGCATGATGACTCAGAGCGCCCTTGTGCAGGACGATGGCGTCTGCACCACCGGAAATGACAGTCTCGACGACAGAATCCATGTCCTCTAGACCTGCCTCGGGGTAGCCGGATGCACCGTGGTCCATAGGAACCCAGACGCCCTTGCCTCCGGGCAGAATCCTAGCGAGTCGGCCCTCGAGAGTATCTGCCATGCATCCTCGCTAGTGCTTCATCACTTGAAAGGTGACGCATTCAAGCATTTGGCGGGTACTCGCTCCCGAAGGGAGCGGATTAGAGATTCAGATCAACAATCAGGGGTGCATGATCGGACACGACCAATCCTCCCTCGCGAAGGACCTCGGCGGATTTGAACAGGGAGTTCGCAGCCGAGTTGGCGAGCACATAGTCGATTCTCCAACCACGGTCTAACTCTCTCGCCCTACCGCGGTTCGACCACCATGTGTATGGTCCCTTAGTTGACCCAACATGAGTCCTCAATAAGTCGTGCCAGCCGCTATCAAGCAGACGGGTGAACCACCTACGTTCGCGTTCAAGAAACCCCGAGGTCTTCCGGTTGCCTGATGGGTTCCAAATGTCATCCTCTTCATGGGCGATGTTGAGGTCGCCACAGAGCAGTGCAGGTTCGTCTGAGTCGGTAAAGCGCTTGGACCATACTAGCATGTCCTCAATCCATCTGTCCTTGTACGCCTGACGTTCGGGACTTGATGAACCGTTAGGCAAGTACATGTTGACGCAGTGCAAATTTCCGTGCTTGGTGTGCAACACCCTGCCATCAGGGTCGCGAATCTCATCGAGCTTCGTATCAATTCCACGTCCTATCTCGGAAAGGCCCGCTCTTGAGCAAGTCATCACGCCCGAGTAGCCCTTCTTCTGAGCGGGGTGCCAGAGCACTTCGTGACCCTCCGGGGGCGCCCAGTCTGGGGGCATCTGCTCCGGAAGAGCTCGTGTCTCCTGAAACAACCAGATATCAGCGTCGATACGTCTTATGAAGTCGTTTAGGCCCTTGCGATGGGCTGCCCTGATGCCATTGAGGTTCCAGGTGACGACTCGCACAGACTACCGCTACTGAGAGAGGTCTTTGACCTTCTCGACGAGGTCCATTCTGCTCACGCGCCATGTTCCATAGGGAGTACACATCACTGAAATCACAACGACGACCAAAATGAGCTCTAGTGCGGCCATGATGTCGGGCTGCAGCGTGAAGAAGAAAGCCCATTGAACGAATGAGGAGATCATGTACTGGGCCATGACAATAGTGAACACCGCGGCCAGTACTCCGCCAATCAGCCCGATTGCTAGGTGCTCACCCAGCATCATCGACCTAATCCTCGAAATAGGTGCGCCGAGCACTCTGAGAGTGGCCAACTCCGAGTCGCGCTCAGAGATGTTCATCAACAGAGTGTTGAAGAGTACTGCGATAGCTATGATGACTCCCAATCCGAGAATGGCGTTGTAGATTCCCTGTTGCTTCTCAAGCAGCGAGTCGAAGGAGTCCAACATATCCTGCTTCTGGGTGATGCCGACTGACATCTCGCCTATCTGTTCGTCCAACTCGACACCCTCTGGCAGAATCAGGAGCACTGTCGTTGCTTCGAGTCCTATGGCATCAGAGAGATCTGAGCGATGGAAGTATACAGTTCGAGAGAGTTCGCCTCCAGTTACTCCGGCAATCTCGACATCGAGAGAGAACGGCCCGAACATGACGGTCTGGGTCTGACCGACCTCCCACTCGAGGAACATCATGGTCCCCTCGTCGACCAGCACCTGAGTGGTGGTGGCTCCGGCAACAGGAAGTGAGCCCTCTAGAAGATTGAGTGGCAACATAGCATCATCGCCGGTCGAGATGACATCGAGTCCGTAGGCTAGGAACTGTCTCGTATCTCCTTCGGCATTCCCTGGAAAAACCAGCATTGACTCGTGGATCGCCCCATTCTCCTCAGCCCATCCGATTACCGCGTCTTCTCCTCCGAACGGCACGTTGACCTGAGCGTCCCAGTTCTGGCCATCTACTCCGAAGACTTCGCCCATGGAATCCATCATCAGGGACATAGTGCCGAAGATTAGCATGGACAGTCCGACGGCGAAGAAAGTGAATATCAGCCTCATCGGCTTCCTCATGCTCGATCTGATGGTCAGACCAACTGTGGTCGGCAAACGCGAGGTCAGCCTCTGGATTCCCCGTGAGGAGATTCTGACTTCGTGCTGGCCCCTTAGTATCTCGAGTGGTTGCATTCTCGAAGCATCGAGTGCCGGTTTAATCCCGGCGATTATGACTACTCCCATCGCGATTACGAAGTTCTGCATAATGAGGGGGGCGTCAGTGTGGAAACCTATGGCCGGGATGCCTATGATATCCTCATACATCGAGATCATCGCGGGTCCTCCAAATGCAGCACCCAAGATTATGCCAATAGAGGAGCCAACCAGCCCTATGGCAATAGGTGCAAGTATGAATCCCGGCATAATCGCCGACTTCGGTATTCCCAACGTTCGCAAGATGGCAATCTCCCTGGCCTGTGACTGAATCAACCTCTGCAGGCTCAGGAAGATGGTGATACCAGCAACCATCGCAATCATTCCGGTAACGATTGGGTAGCTTTTACTCGCGCCCTCGGCGTCTGCGCGCAGGAATTCGACAGAATCGACTCCTGATCTGTCGTAGGCGATGAAGGAGGTGTCGTCGACGGCCATCATGGTGTCCTTGACTGAGGAGATGATTTCGCTCAAACGCTCGCCCTCGTCCTCTTCGGTCGACTGCAGGTCATACTCAGGCGAACCTACCACGTCTAAGAGGAGAAGGTTGGCCGAGCCAGCGCTGAGGTTGGCCAGACGCTCAATCCCAGTATCAGAGAGATATCCAGTAGCAAAGGTGCCCGGATCGGCAGGGAGAATTGAGCCTGACTGGGAGAAGTAGAGGTGCTGAGAGTGGTACCCAATCCCGACCACTGTGAAGTTCATACTGCCATGTCCAGCACCTATCGATACGGTGTCTCCGATGCCAATCTCCATCCCCGAGGCTGCGTGCTCGTCGAGTACTATCTCGTCATCTGCAGAGGCGAGTCTTCCTGAACAGCAGTCGTTCTCAGGCATCCAGACTCGATCGACTAGACCCTCGTCGATGCCGTGCCACACTGCCGGAATCAATTTCTCCTCGCCCTCGTCAATATGGAACATCAGTCCATCGACGACCATTCTGGGCTCACAGGTCTCTAGAGGCATTGAGACATCGGGCCATTGCTCAGAGATGGTCTGGCATAGCGAGGCGGCGGTAGTTCCGTCCCAAGTCGCTGCTGAGTTCTCTACCCAAATGTCAGGGAGGTTGACTCCGTTCTCATCATCAGCGTATATGTTGTCATATAGGGTCTGAGTAGAATTGGCGTATGTGCCGAAGGAGATTCCCGCGAAGACTCCGACGACAATCATCAGGATGACGGAGTAGAGCCTGAGTTTGGTTCGCCACAGACTCCTAGCCAACCGCTTCGTCAGGAGTGTTGACACCTGAGCACCTCATTCAATCATGCTGTCGGACGTCACCCTTCCACTGTCCAACCTGATGGCCCTAGTCGCATAATCGACCAGAGACTCGTCATGAGTCACAAAAACGCAGGTTATTCCCTCGGCCTCACAGGCCTTGATTAGTACCTCCATCACCATCGACGAGGTCTTGGAGTCGAGGTTTCCGGTCAGTTCGTCACCGAGTAACAGACGAGGTCTCTTTGCGAGGCTCCTCGCGATAGCGACCCTCTGCTGCTGCCCCCCGCTAATTTCGGCAGGGAATCGGTCAACCTCCCTCTCTAGGCCAACGAGTTCGAGCAGATGGCGGGCTCTAGCCTCGTCAGGGCCGTCAGAAAGCTCCTGAATCAGCATGATGTTCTCAAGAACTGTCAGGTCCTGTAGAAGATTGAAAAACTGGAAAACGTAACCGATATTTTCTCTCCTGAAAGAGGTCATCTCCTCGCTTGCTTTGGCGGCTGGTCTTAATCGTCTGAAATAATCGATTGGAAACATCATTAGGGATACGAGTGGACGGATTATGAACCAGGGTCGTTGGGTTTTTGGGGGTAAATCAAGGCCTTTCGGAACCTCCTTTCCCTGAAAATGGTAGGTGCCACCAGTTGGTGTGTCTAATGCGGAGAGACAGTTCAGGAGGGTCGTCTTGCCCGATCCGGATGGTCCGAGAAGGATGACCCTCTCGCCTTCGGATATTTCCAAATCGACTCCATCCAGTGCTCTCACCGTTCCAGAGGCCATATGGTAATGCCTCTCCAAACCCTGCATACTCACCAGTGGCACAGACATCGAACTACTCCGTAGTTCGCTGAGTGGAGTTCACTAATCAACTTCTTGACGAATCAATTACGTCTCGGATGCGCCAGCGAAGAAGGCCATGGAATCACGGAACAGCTCCTCTCTTCGCCTCATCTTATTATCCCGTATTTTGAGCCAAGTGAATGCCACTGCCAGAATCAATAACACGGGGACCACTGCCTCAGCATGGTATCTCTCCATGAACTCGATAATGCCCCTAGCTGTGTAAGCCCAGGTCAGAGATGCCGCGCTCCCACCGATTAAGCAGGCTGCAAACACCCTCTCGAAGGGCATTCTAGCTACCAAACCCAGCATGGCCCCTACCAACACGCCACTGGCCATGAACGGAATCCATACGAAGACAATTAGTCCCCAATAGCCGTAGCGATCTATCCTGTTCTGATTCTTGTGGGCGACGTATTCGACAGAGGACAGGATATCTCCCATGAACGGGTTCTGCAGCAACGCGCCTGCGATTCCTCCTCTCTTTGCGACCATCGCCTCTCCAGAGAACTCTCTGTCGCCCTGCTCTACCCTACCGGCGATAGCTCGGTCTGCGAGGGTAGACTTCTCATTGCGCGCGCTCACCATCAGGGCGCGCCCGTGCAAGTGAGGATTGATGTCTGCCAACAGGTGACTCTCCAAATCGTCCTGCAGGTCCTTGTATGACGGTTTGAACAAGAAGTAAGCAAAGTGTTGGACTGGGCGGTATATCACACGGACAAAAATTGCTTCCTCGTCGGCCATGATAGCAGTCCCGAAATCTACGAGATCATGCTTGCGAAACCAGCGTGCTATGCTCTCTTGGGCCGCAGTGTCAAGTCTTCCAAAGGCGCTGATGTCGGTGAAGAAATCGCTGTAGTCTTCAGCCAACGGGACTCCACCAGAGTCACTGAAGAAGAACTCGGGGCCCAGTGATGTCATGTCAGCCGAGGTCGATGTGTCCATGCACACGACCTTCATCTGTAGCGGTCGCATCTCGCCGAAGATAGCGAACTCCTCAAGCAATTCTTTGGTTATCTCTGTGCGGACATCGATAGGGGTCGCGATGGTCTTACCAGTGGTGGTGTATTGAAGATAGACATCTATCGATATCGGTCTGTCCTGCAACTTCATTTCATCGAAATTGATTTCGAAGCGTAGGTCTTGCGAGACCCTTTGTATCGTTCTCTCGATTAGCCTCCTCATCTGTGAAGTTGACAGGAGGTCGTCCGCTTCCCTGTGATACAGTCTATGCATAAGCGGGTACTGAACGCACAGGAAGAATATGGACATGCCAAGGGAAACGAGTGCGAGCCACCACGGCGGCACTCCAGCATTGCCACCCAACAGCATAGCGGTCTCTCTACCACCGACCCACTCTGCACCCATCAGAACCCAACCCCATTCACCCATACTCTCGATGGTCAAGCAGGAACGCGGCTCGGTGTCGATGACTTCCGCCTCCTTGGAATCGACGCGGTTTCCCAATAGCCAATCGAGCAGGTTGCCGGTCTTCACCGTGTGGACCTCTACCGAGATTTGTTTCGTCTTGAGGACTGTCAGAGTGTCCAAGATAGCCATGAACTCACTCTCGTTGTCGAACTCTGTGAGAGGCTCTTCTGAATCTGATAGATACAGAGTTGATTTGAGGGAGTACATTCCATCGGGAATCTCCTCGTCAAGGATTAACTCCAATCTGATATCGCCCCAACCACCTTCGTAGGAGGCTATCAAAGGTACTTCGTTTTCGGTTGAGGTCAACGCTGCGACCAACATCGTTGAACCATCGGGCGCATTGTTCGACTTGGCGACGACTTCATCATGAGAGGCCCAGATGTTGATCCACACCTCGCCCTGTCGATCGGTGCACTCGCCACCGGTGTCAAGAGGAGTCTTGGACAAGGTCTGGTCAATGATGATGGAATCCGATGCCAACAGACCCGTGGACATCACCATCATGCCACCGAAGAAGACGGCTCCGGCGATGACCCCGAATACCAGGGTCCAGTCATCGAATGTACCACGGAAGAAACCAGTCTGACCGGTGCGGCGCTGTCGGATTCGGTCAAGCTCCTTGTCTAGAGGAGAAGGGTCCGAGGAATCCTGTGGTACTTCTACCGCTGCCGTCACGTTGGCGGCAGGCAGAGGGGGTCTGATAGCCCTGTCCCCAAGAGGGGACAGGGACTATACAATTCACAGCCCATTCAGTCGCGTCGGGTTGAGATAGCGGCTCCCAGAAGAACGACGACGGCCATCAGCGCGCCGAAGCCTGGTAGCATCTCAGCAGTTGCGAACGATTCTGAAGTGTACTGGTCTGCCCAAGTGTCGTACAGCTCAACCCGGACGTCTGGCATGAGATTGTCAATGACCAATGTGTCCATGTCTGAAATCAAGCCATCACCGTCGTAGTCTAGGTACTCGTAGGTGAACTCGTATTCGGTGAGCGCGGGATCGACCGTAGCTGAACCCTCGGTAAGTCCGTTCGAGGCGGCGATTGAGCAATCCGAGATAGAGGGCTCGTTGCCCTCCTCGTCAGGCTCACCGCAATCGAAAAGGAACCTGACCTCGAAGTCCGATATAGGAGCGTTCAGAGTCTGGTCCATGACCCACATGGTGACTTGGAAGGGTTCGTCGTCGCCCTCCTCATCGTCGCCATCGTCACCTTCGTCATCATCGGACATGATTTCGTCCCATAATTCAGCGAACTCGTAGATGTCGAGGCCGTCGCTGTCATCGTAGTCGTACATGTCCATCCTGTAAATGAGATTGTTGAAGTCATCTCCTTCGATAATGTCACCAGTAGAGTTGGCAAAGTCGGCCCACTCAGAGGGAGTGACCTGCCCGTCACCGTCAGTGTTCATCCATTCGAAGACTTCGTCGGCAGACGGATCGTCACCGTCGCCATCACCATCGTCATCGCCGGAGGATTCCTCCACTAATTGCGTAAATTCGTCGAGGCTGAGCAGGTCGTCCCCATCGGTATCGCCGCTGTAGAACCAGTTAGCCGTTCCCTCCTCGTCCTCGCTGGACATGGGTTCATCCCCGTCCTGCTCCGCTTCGTTGTTGAGGTAATCGATGAGGTCTTGCAGGCTCAGATAGCCGTCGTCGTCCGCGTCCATGTAGTCGAACATCTGCTCTGGATCCTCATCAGAGCCGCCCAACATGGATACGATGCCATCGATGAAGCACTGCATCTCGTTGATGTCGATCAGGTCGTTGTCGTCATAGTCGCAATCATCGAACAGAGCTGCGACCTCTTCCGAATCGAGTTCGGGGTTCGATGGGTCGGACTCCCAGGCGTCCTGGAACTCCTGGTAGCTCATGTAGCCGTCACCGTCGGTGTCTACGTCCTCCATGGCCTCTTCAGGGGTTGGTGGCTCATTGTCATCATCGCCGACATCGTCTTGGTAGTACCAATGCTCATCAGAGCCGTCTGGGCAGTCTTCTTCCCAGTCATTGACCCATGAGAATGGAATTACAGTCCCGTCCATGCATTCGAACTCTGAGGTCTCTTCGCCTTGGCCTGGCTCGTCTGAGCCATCCTCGCAATCCTCCCAACCATCGTCATAGGCCCACTCGTGGACAATTTGGCCATTGTCGCATTGCAATCCATATTCGGTGTTAACACGGAATCCGCTACCAGTTGAGGCGTCGTAGAAGTAGAAATCCAACACCCAGTCACCATCATCTAGGAAGAGAGCTCCTCCATCAGCATCCATGATTACGGCCCAAATCGTAGTGCAGATGTCCTCATCTGCATCATACGAGCCCTCTGTCCAATCCGTGCAGTACATGCTAGCCTCATCTTCGTCTGATGCTCCGGATTCTTCCATCCAGTTGTGGATGGGGTCAAACAAGTGGGTTTCGTTCCTCGTCATTTCGATGATGATAGTACAGACATCGTTATCGGCATCGTATGAGCCACCTTCGTATTCACAATAGTCACCAGTATCATCACCAGTCATTTCAGACCAACCTTCCTCGGAGATAATCGTTGAGATTGAGTATGGAGCTGTGACAGGAGTATCTCCAATCACATAGTCGTCGTAGTACTCAGTCGACTCACCGCCGCAATCACTCATGTCAAGATTGGTTCCATCCCACTCATCTGCGGCATCATTCTGCACCATGCTAGTGTTCATGAACTGCCAGCAGACAAGGGATGAGGCGAAGTTAGGCTCGCCGCCCTCTCCCTCCTCGTAAGTTGCCTCATCGGATTCATCGTAGCAGTCTGCCCCGCCATCATTAACCCAGTCGAAAGGAATCTCTTGGCCATCATCGCAGACGAAAACGACTTCGTCGCCGCCATCGTCAGACTCGTCAGAGCCATCGCCACAGTCATCCCAGCCATCGTCGACCAAGTCCCTCGAAATCTCGTTGCCGTTGTCGCAGTAGAATGTGTCATCGCCGCCATCGTCCCAATTATCCTCGGGCATTCCCTCAACGTGGAAATTGATTGGTATCGAGGTCCTAGGTAGGGTGTCGTCGACCTCGATGACCACGGCGTCTCCCCACATCACTGTGTAGCTGATTGAAGAGGTGGCAGAACCGTTGTCAGTGGATATCTCGTAGGACATTAGGTCCTCGTTATCATCGATTAGGGTGACGATGGAGTGCTCGGTCCCGGTGTCATTGGTGTACTCGAGGGTCATTGTCTGAACCCCTGACTCATCATCGAAGGTGATTACAGGCTCCGTATCGGCGGGCATGTCGCTAGATATTTCGCTAAGATCGCCCGTAGGAAGATTGAGTCCCATCTCGCCTCCGGCTTCTCCTGCATCAGACGCACTCACCAGCGTAGATATGGTTTCCATCACGTCGGGGGTCGCATCCCTAGTCTGGTACGAGCCCATTCCGGCGTCTTCGCCTGCCATCATCCCGCCCAAAATGTAGTGGACGTTGACGATCTCACCGACTTGGACCTGGGTGTACTCGGAGGTCATGAAAGGCACCATCGACATGCCCATCTTTACGTAGACCGAATCGGTATCCAAATCGGCCATTACCATCTCTTCGATGATTATGTCCATTTGCGTGCCCATATCGACATTAAATTCGCTCGATGTGATCAACATCGAGTAACCTGCTTGGGGAATAATGTCGAGCATCTCGTCTATTTCCATCTGCTCGGTCATGGCGGTCATGAAGACCTCCATCGAGGCTAGGTAGATACAGTCGCCCAACAGTTCCGCAGTGGCGTTATCGTCGTAGTTTTCGGCGTTCTCATCCATGCATCCAAGAATATCATCAACGATTTCTTCGATTTCAGGGCTGGAAGTGCATCCGGCCAACGGTGTGACTATCAGTAGTAGGCTTGCAATCAAGGCATACGCTCTTGTCATTATTCATGGGCCGCTATGGAGCGCTTATGAAGAATGGGGCGGCATAGGTCACTCCCAATTTCCGGTGATGTCGTTCCACATCAACAGGCCTAGGGCATCGAGCCCGGTTTGCATTCCTGCCTCAAGGCCTCCGCGCCCGCCGGCTAAGGTGTACAGGACATCGACTCTGTCAGTAGGCGCGTGTTTGGGAGATTGCTCGCAGGTGTCGTCCTCCTCTTGGAGGAACTCGTGCATGCCGCGGAACCAGGTGGCTGGCCAGCCTCGCGAGATGAAGTTGTAGTGATCCGAATTGCCCTTGGTGTCGTCTATAACGACGACCCATTCGGTCGGGTACTGCAGTTGCTCGTGGAGCACCATCCCGAGCCTGTCCTGTAGTAACACGGCCTGCTCGCGCATCTCGTCTGTGACATTCACCCCCCTGTCCTCGTAGTACGACCAGTCATCGACTGGCGAGGTGAATAGGTAGAGGTGGAAGTAGTCCTCGTCGCAGCCACTGAGTTGGCTTGCCGGCTGGGTCTCGACAGGCCAATTCAGGCCATACATGTCGAGGTTGATGTAAGTGGCAATATCGACTCCCTCAGGTAGCGTGGTGACGAATGTCTCGCTGCCGTATCCGGCCCCCTCAGGAGATCCGCTGCCCTGCCATTCCTCGTAGTCCCAAACTGCGAACTTCCATGTGTGCTCCGGTTTGAGCTCTATGCCGAACTCGTCCCATGCAAGCTGTTGCCACTCCTTCATCAGTCGGGCTAGCTCAAGCACTGAAGCGACTCCGGTAGCATCGTCGTACGCCCCCTCAGAGGTGCATCCGGGGTACTCTATGCCGATGATGACTTGCTGGCTGTAGCAGATCGCATCGTAATGGCCGCCAACGACTATCCAAGAGTCTGGATTCTCGCCCTCCATGGTCGCGACGTAGTTGCGGCAGTCCTCACACAGCTCCGTTGTGAAATTCTGGATCTCGACCTCGTAGTCGAGGTCCTCGAGCCTGAATTGGATGAAGTCGCCGGCGTTGGCGTGAGCTACGGTGTCGATCTTGCGGTAGCCGAAGTCCGCGAGCGTCTCGATGTCGTCGACGACCCACGTCGCTTGGGGGAGGCTGGGCGGGGGGCCTTCGGACAATTCGTTCTGGAACTCCTCCTCAGCGGCGTCGATTAAGCCTCTGACTCCTAG